>SEAD01000001.1 GCA_004173355.1 Chitinophagaceae bacterium
TGGTGTCCTGTGAAAAAGTGATCGATATCGACCTTAAATCAGCGGATAAAAAATTTGTTATCGAGGCTAACCTGAGCAACCAGGCAGGCAACTGCCGGGTGCTGCTTACCCGCACCAAGGATTTTGACGAGAGCAACAGTTTTGAAGGCGTAACCGGTGCGCTGGTAACCATCCGTGAGGAAGGCGGTGCTACTACCGCGCTGGGCGCCGTGCAGGATGGCGTATACGAATCAGCAACACTTGCGGGAACCAGTGGCAAGACCTATCACCTGTCGGTGCAGGTGGACGGACAGGAGTTTACCGCCACATCCACCATGCCGGTATTTGTCAGGCTGGATACCATTTATGTAACCAGGGAAACACTGTTCAGCGACGGGCAACTCATTGTCAACGCCGAATTCCAGGACCCTCCCGGCCCCGGCAACAATTACCGGTTCATCCAGTATTTCAATGGAGTGAAAGAAGACCAGCTGCAGTTCATGAACGACGACTATACCGATGGGCGTTACGTCAACTCCAAACTTTTTTACTTTAACGACGACGATGAAGATGACCTCAAACAAGGTGATGAGGTACTCGTGGAAATGTACACTATAGATGCCAACATGTACAAATATTGGTTCAGCCTCTTCCGCAGTTCAACCGGCGACAGCAACCAGGCTACACCATCAAACCCCGTGAGTAATATGCAGGGAGGCGCACTTGGCTATTTCAGCGCCCATACCAAACAATCCAAAGGCATGGTGATACCCTGAGAATAGTTATCCGTAAGTACTCCACGCCACCGCTGATGCGACTGAATGAGCGATTTTTGGAAAATGAACCTGACTATGAAGCGGAAGCGGTTCCTGTTATACCTGTCCTTTCCCTTGCTGGCCCTGTTGTTGTACCACGGAGTATTCAATGCTGAATACGCCTACCTCGACGAAGCCCAGCAGCTCTGGCGTAATCAGGAAGGTTCCAATTTTACCATGTTCTTTGTGCAGGGGCGGCCGCTGACGGGGCAACTGCTCGAATGGTTGTTTGGTTCGGTACAGGATATCGCCGGCCTGCGCATGATCAGGATCTTTTCCCTGGTTGGCTGGATTCTTACTGGTCTTGTACTGCTGGCGTTTCTTGAACGCTGGATCCGTGACCTGCTGATTGACCAGCGAATACTCCTGCCTGCCATGGTCCTGTTCACCGCCGCACCGGCCACCGCAATCAGCATTGGCTGGGCCTCCTGCGCAGAAATTTTCCTGGCAACACTCGCCGGTCTGGTATCGGGTGCGCTGGTCTTTAACAGTGTCTTCCAGGCCCGCGGGAAAAAATCCCTGCCGGCGTTGATCCTTGCCATTGCCTGCGGCGTAGTCTCATTGTTCCTCTACCAGAATTCCTTTGGCATTTTCCTCCTGCCTTTTGTGCTTTTGTTATTCGCCGGTAAATCCCTGCCGGTAAAAAAAATGGTGACAGCGGGGATCATTTTTTACCTGCTTGTATACCTTGTTTATTACATTTCCTTCGCGGCTCTATTGCATCACTACGGTGTTCACAAAGCCACCAGGGCTGCACTGAGTACCGACCTGCCCGGTAAACTTTCATTTTTCTTCAGCGGGCCGGCGCCAAAAGCATTTTCGCTGAACCTGCTCTATCACACCAGTTCGATCTTCAAACAAATATTTGCACCCCTGATGATCGGGCTTTTTGCCGTTAGTGTGTATATACGTTACCGGGAACAGGGCTGGGTGAAAACAACGGGCCGGCTGCTTTTGTTCCTGGTCCTTTTAATGCTGGTTTACCTGCCATCGATGGCGGTGGCAGAAAATTTTTCTTCCTACCGGACCATGCTTCCGTTTTCGCTGGCGGCGGGTTTTGTACTTTTTATCCAGTTGTCCTGGTTTTTCCGGCAGGGCCGTTTCATTCAGGTGACAGGCCTGCTGCTCACCATTACAATGGCGTTTATCGGCTACCTGAATATCAACAGGCACTTCCTGCACCCGGTCAGGGAAGAACACCTGGCACTGAAAACTTTTCTTAACGGATCATTCAGGAAGGATACCAAAGAGGTCTTGTTTATCCGTGCGGACAGACAGGTCTTTCGCAGGACGTTTGGCCCCTACCCTGTAAAAGATGAATTTGGTTATGCCTCTACCGCACGCGAGTGGGTACCAGACCCGCTGGTGCGCCAGCTGGTGATGGAGCAGACCGGTAAACGGGCTACCGCCGACTCGCTGCGGATCCGTCAGTTCGCCAGCCGCAAGGATTATGAAAAATCAGGGCTGACTCCTGGCAGCACCACCCTGCTCATCGATATGGATAGCCTGATCATACGCGGTGTTACTCCGGCTTCAGGCTTTTAACGGGATTCACCGTTGCCGCCCTGATCGCCTGGGAACTGACAGTAAGTAAAGCCACCAGCACGGTGAACAAAGCGCTCAATCCAAAGATCCACCACGATATGTTTACACGATATGCAAAATCCTGCAGCCATTTATCCATTACCAGCCATGCCACCGGTGCCGCGATGACAAACCCGATCAGCACAAGACGGATATAATCCCTGGAGAGCATGGCAACAATACCGGTCACATTTGCCCCGAGTACTTTCCGGATCCCGATCTCGCGGGTGCGTTGCTCAGTGGTGAACATCGCCAGTCCGAATAACCCGAGACAGGCCACAAGGATGGTGAGCACTGCAAACACGCCAAGGATGGTGGCAATATTTTTTTCGGATTTATACATCGCATCAAACCGATCATCGAGAAAGGAATAGGACAACGGGAATTCCGGCTCCGCCTTTTTCCATCCGGCTTCAATAACCGACACCAGTGAAGACAGCTCTGCTGTTTTGATTTTTACAATCATGGTGCCTCCACCGCCCACCGACATGACCAGCGGCGTGATCGCCTGCTGCATGGAACGGAAATGGAAATCTTTTACCACACCGATCACGGTATACCGTTTATGGTTGTCGTTGTTGACGCTGGTGATCGTATGCCCTTCGGCATTGGTCTCCCAGCCATATACTTTTGCGGCTGCTTCATTCAGGATCACCGAGTTTGAATCCGATACGGATCCCCTGCTGAAATTACGCCCCGATTTTACCTCCATACCCAGTGTTGGGATATACTGGTCGTCGACATCATACATCAGCGACTTAACCAGCATCGACGACTGGTTATCGGGATAGGCCGTGAAATTGTTGTTATCCGAAGCGCCGGCTGGCAGATAACCCGAGGAGCTGACGGAGACAATGCGCGGATCGGCGAGTAACTGGTCGCGGAAAGCCGCCTGTTTACCACCCAGCCGCCAGGTGTTCTCGATCACCAGCACCTCTTCCTTGTTATATCCCAGTTTTTTGTTTCGTATAAACGAGAGCTGCCGGAACACAGTGATGGTGCCGACTACGAGGCTCACCGAGATAAAGAACTGGAATACGACCAGTGCGCTCCTCAGGCTCAGGGTGCGTTTGCCAATGGCAAAGCGGCTCTTGAGTACCCTGACCGGTTTAAAAGAGGAAAGGTAAAGTGCCGGATAACTGCCGGCAATCAGTCCTGTACCCAATGCCACAACCACCAGCCAGAAAATCACGGATGGATTTTTTTGCAGTTGTTTACCCAGATCCTGCGCCGCCAGGGTATTAAAGTACGGCAATGTGACCCATACGATCAGCATGGCAAGAACCATGGCGATAAAGGTAACCAGCATCGATTCCATGAGGAACTGGAATACGAGTTGCCGGCGGCCGGATCCCATTACTTTCCGTACCCCGATTTCCTTTGCCCGACGGGACGCACCCGCAGTGGAAAGGTTCATGAAATTGATACAGGCGATAAGGATCATGAAGATGGCTACCGCGCCAAAAATATATACGTACTGGATATCACCAGGGGCTTCAAACTCACCCGTCATGTTCGAATGCAGGTGGATGTCGGTTAGTGGTTGCAATGCGAACCCGAGACTGTTCCCTTTTGCTTCAAAATCAACATAGGAAAGACCCATGATTTTCTCCAGTTCGGGACCGATATACCTGCCCACCATCGGCTGGATTTTCGCCTGGAGTTTGCGATAGTCAGCCCCCTTGCGCAACAACAGGTAGGTATAAAAATTGGAGCTCATCCAGGTAGGCTGTTTCGCTTCATCCAGTCCGTTCATTGAAGCGAGTATGTCGAAATGGAAATGACTGTTTTCCGGAACGGGTTCCATCACTGCGGTGACACGGTATGGTTGCCCCTGGTCACCTACCAGCAATGTTTTCCCAATCGCCGGTTCATTCCCGAAATAACGAAAAGCTGTTTCGGTGCTGACCACGATGCTGTTGGGTTCAAGCAATGCAGTTGCAGGTACACCTTCCTTCAGGGGTAATGAAAACACAGCGAAGATCCCCTGGTCGGCAAACGCAAACCGGTCGGTACGAAGGGTGCGGTCACCATAACTGATCCGGGGAGTACCATAGCTGCGGATGCGCACGGCATTTTCCACTTCGGGGAAATCCGCCTTGAAGGCGGGAGCCACCATGGGCATCACATTGGCCTCATGGATTTCCCCACCCTGCATACGTCCGTTAAAAACCACCCGCACGATCCGGTCTGCATGCAGGTTAAAACTGTCATAGCCCGTCTCATGCCGGATAAACAACACGATGAGTAAAGTAGTAGCCAGTCCGAGTGACAAGCCAAGTATATTGATGAATGACAAGCCCCGGTTGCGCCAGATAGTGCGCCAGGCAATGGTGAGATAATTCCTGAACATAATATTACGGTTAGGGTTTATCCACGAGCCAAGGGAATGCCATTTTTACAAGCAGTTATTACTCAGTATTATGTATTTTTCCGGATTCCGGGGATCGTCCGTAAACGAACACCTGTCCGTTCATACTGACACTGAACAAAACCCCTTTTGATAGTGTTTATTCCCTAACTATTCCAGTAAACATATGGCTGTATTTACATTCAACGAATCGTTTTTAGAAAGTGCACTCTCGTATGACCAGTATCGCAAAGGCCTTCATGCATGGCTGAAACACCCGCCGGCTGATGAAGCCGCGGTGAAAATGATCCTGTATACCCAGAAGAACCAGGACCTGATGGATGAATATGACCAGGCCTACCGGATTGGTGATGCGCTTCGCGCTACCGTGGAAAAAGCACCCGCACTGACATGGGTGGTGATCACAGAGGGATGGTGTGGTGATGCCGCATTCAATGTGCCCATGTTTGCATTGCTGGAAGATGTGTTTCCTGAAAAAATCAAACTCCGTCTTTTCCTGCGGGACAAAAATCCTGAACTGATGGATGCCTATCTCACCGAAGGCGGACGATCGATCCCGAAACTGGTGCTGCTGGATCAGGACCTGAAAGACAAGGGCACCTGGGGACCGCGTCCCGCGCCGCTAATGACCAAAGTGGGTGAATGGAAGGAAGCCGGTGATCCCCTGAAAGAAATGATCCGCAAGACGAAGGAGTGGTATGATGCAGACCAGACGGTTACACTGCAGCAGGAATTGAACACGCTGCTGTCCGGAATCTGACAGGCACGGATGAATAAAAAAAACTGCAGCTGTTAACGCGGCTGCAGTTTTTTTATGCCACAGGTTGCGCTTCCTGTGGCAATACAAAGGAGAATACACTGCCCTTGCCCGGTTCGCTTTCCACGTACATCCGGCCGCCGTTTTTGACGAGGAATTCCTTGCAGAGCATCAGTCCCAGACCTGTGCCTGATTCATTATCTGTGCCCTTTGTGGTATAAAATTCGTTTTTATTGATCCGTTTCAATGCTTCATCATTCATCCCGGTACCGGTATCCTGTACAAAAATTTCTGCGAAATCATCCCTGTTTTCCGCATCGAGGATTACCGAACCATTTTCGGGGGTAAACTTGATGGCATTGGATACCAGGTTTCGCAGCACGAGGTTGATCATATCGCGATCGGCATAGATATATACCGGCTCCTCCGATTTTAGCTCGAGATAAACCCGTTTTGATTCCGCCTGCAGGCGCAGTAATGCCGCGGTTTCCTGCATCATCTCGCGGACATCGATCAGCTGCGGGTTGGCGGGGGCCGACTGCATCTGGCTTTTCGCCCACTGCAACAGGTTTTCCATGAGCCCTGTGGTGTAGTTCAGGTCTTTTACCACATCCGGCACCATCAGCTTGATTTCATCTCCCGGCAGGTCGTATTGTTCCATATTGCGGAACAGGTTACGCAATGCATAAATCGGGGTTTTGAGGTCATGCGAGATGATGGAGAATAATTTATTTTTCAGTGCATCGAGTTCCTGGAGTTCATGCGTCTGCTGTTGCAACCTGCCGGTTTTTTCCGCCAGTTCCAGTTTCTGTTCCCTGATTTCGATATTACTCTTTTCGAGCTCATTCCGCTGGTGGATCAGCTTTGACTGGTAACGGGCATTTTCCTTTTTTATCATGAACAGTCCGAGGAAAATACAAACCGCGGCAATCAGGTGGTTAAGGAAATAAAATGAATGGCTGACATCAACCAGTTTGAATGTATAATCCTGCCACAATACAAAGACGGCGAGGTAGCAGGCAATGGATAGTGTAAAGGACAACATCACATTGACGATGCGCTGCAGGAAGAACACGGAGAGTACGCCATAAAGGACAAAGAACAATTCAATGCCCACATCAATTTTTGCAGCATACACCAGTGAGGTCATCACCGGGTAGAGGATGAAATAGATCATCCTGGCCAGTTCGTAGCGGCCGCGGCGGTTGCTGTAGAGTACGCTGATGCTGATAAATGCGGGGGAACAGGCAACAACCCACGCCAGTGCGGGCAGGTGCTGGTTATTGAAGATCCCGGCAACGGGAACGATGATACCTGAAATAAATCCGAAAAAATTGAGGAGGTTGAAAACGCCGAGTTTGCGTTTTTCATATTCATCAAGGACGGGTGAAACGCCGTTCAAACGGATGGACTGGTACAGCCTGTTCACATACTGAAACAGTAAGTTCATAGCGTGAGCTTGGGTTTGGATTAAGCGGCTTTACCAGGTTTGGATCGGATGGTTGAGTGTCCGTGTTTTTACTAAGACATTCTACCAGGCCTACCTACGGAAAGTTTTCTGCTGCGGATTTTCTCCGCCACATTATTTTTCCGGGCCTGCTATTGAATTTCAACCCCGTTTGACGACACTAACATAGAGCGAAATAGTGATTACTGCAAGTGATGCGTAAGATTATCTGGTAATTTCCCCTGTTTATGGAATGAAGAAGGGATGCGGATCCTGGCGGATCGATGTTATTTTCCCCTGTTTTTTTCCGCGTTTTTTGCTTTGGAATATGACTCGTTTTCCCTTTTCCCCTATATTTGCACTCCCCTAGCCCAGGTGGCGAAATTGGTAGACGCACTACCTTGAGGTGGTAGCGCCGGAAACGGTGTGCTGGTTCGAATCCAGTCTTGGGCACAGGCCGGAAACCCCTTTCAGATAACACTGAGAGGGGTTTTTACATTTAACCCAGGCACCTTCGCACTCAGCCAGGTTCCAAAAAGCCACCGCTCAGAAGCGATAATTCATAGTAGCTGGCAAAGTCCCGGATATTTTGACTGCATGAATGCAAACTGCGCTGCGTTCAGGAAAAGATAGCCCGCAGCCTGGCCATCATCGATACATTTATAGATTTTCCCGTCCACACCAGCCTGTTCAATTGCGGTGATGATCATCTCCAAAAAACCTGGATTGAGCCAGTCGCCCTGAAAGTCAAGCGCCTTTTCGTAACGGATACCGTTGAGGGTAAAACCGAAAATCGTGGCTGTTGCTTTTTTGTCGAATCCATTTGCAAAATCATCGGTTATGTTTTCGAGGCGGAAAGCGCCGCGCGATGCGATGCTGAATAAGCCACTGAGCTCGCGGTAAGGGTCTTCGAGATTTCCGGTTTCCCAGTCAAAGAAAACAACGAGACCGGGGAACCCTGCGAGCAACTCCCCATAATCCCTGAAATCTGAACGGCTGATCTCTTCAAGCGCCTTGTCGATATCAGGCTTGCTGATGTTGTCGAGCAGGCCAATGGAACGGATATCTTCCAACAGCGTCTTTACTCCGGCCCGTGTAAACCGCCTGTCAAAACTTTCAGCACTCAACCGGTTGTTGTACTGGACAAATGGTGCCTGGGATTCATTTAGTAATATAAGTCCCACCCTTGTAGCTTGATATTCTGCAGCCGGGTCAGGCGGCAGTCGCATCTGGTGCAGTCGGTATGGGGATCCGGTTTCCGCAAGCCACCTGTTGATTGGTTTCTGGAAGTCAACGTCGATTACCGACGGGACTGAATTGGGGTTATCGTCTTTTGGGTCAGCGTGACGGTAATCATGGAAAAATACGTGGCGGTATACCAGGCCATCCGCTTCAAACTGCAGGTGCACATCCTGCCGGATCAGGTTATGATCATCTGACTCCATGACTTTTACCCGCAGGTTGCTGTACCGAAACCCCGGGAGCAGCTGCTGCACGAGCCGGAACATTTCCGGATACACTTTCAACGGATCCGGGGGAAATGCTTTGAGATCTGCCAGCAGGTAATTATTACTGTACGCCACCATGCCATGCATACCGGGCAGCCTGCCGTCATTGAACTCCGCCCGGATTGTCTCCCTCCTGCCCGGTGCAATGACTCCCTTCTCAATAAGTGTATCCAGATGATTCAGTTGTTCATTACGGAACGTCTCATAGTAACTGGCCATAGTGCTGCGCTGCAACATGAATTGCAGCAGGTCTGATTCAAGCTGGAGTTTCGCGGACTGTAATGCCGCTTTACATTCCCCAAAAACGGCATCGTTGATCAGTCCGGTATCATGGAATAAACGGAGCGTCCGCAACCGGGTAAGACCAGTCACGCTTGTTTCATCGCTGATGCAGTCTGGAATGGATTGCACTCCCCACATCGTTTGCGAGGAGAACTGGATGGTTTGATTGGCGGAACCGGGCAATTCCTCCGTATTCCGGAATTTTTTTTCACGGTTCTTTTTTTTGCGCGTCATCATAAATTGCCCCAACTCTGTGACCAGCGCATCGTGACAGAAATGCAGGATCGTTTCACGCATCAGATCGTCGATGCTGTAACTGTATTCATTTATGGAAGAGCGGACCTCAACTTTTATCGTGCCTTTGCTGTATTCCCTGAAGAACACCTCAGGCGCGTCTTTGGAAAGGAAGCCGTTGCTCACAAGGTTGTCGAGATAAACTGAGGCCTGGCTTTCTGTAATTATTGCGTGGGACGGGGTGTGGAATTCCATGGGTAGTGTTTTGTAAGTAACGGCGCCCTGACTGAATGCCGAATCAATATCCACAACCTGCGTCATGGCAGCAAAGGGAAGACAGAACAGGAGTAAGGTCAAAGATTTCATGAACGGTCAGGCTTTGCGTAATACAATCCGGAAGGTCGTGCCTTTGCCCGGTTCGGAATTTTTTACAAAAATCTCGCCTTTATGGTATTGCGAGATGATCCTTTTGGACAGGCTGAGACCAAGACCCCATCCGCGTTTTTTGGTGGTGAATCCGGGCTTGAACACCCTGCTTACATTTTTGGATGAAATGCCTTTGCCCGTATCCGTGACATCGATCGTAACGGATTTATTTTCTTCCATCATGTCCACATTGATAGAACCCTTCCCTTCCATCGCGTCCAGCGCATTCTTGAGCAGGTTCTCAATCACCCAGTCAAACAATGGCGGGGAAATCAGCGCACTGATATGGCTGCGGCCATGTGTCTCCACGGAAAACAACACACGGCCGGGTGCCCGTTTGCTCATATAATCCACCATATCATTGATCTGCCGGACCAGGTCGGTGCTTTCGAGCTGTGGCGTGCTGCCTATTTTCCCGAAGCGGTCCGATACCAGCCGCAGCCGGTCCACATCCTTGCCAAGGTCCTGCACGATCGCCTCGTTACCGGGCATTTCCTTCATCATTTCCACCCATCCTTCCAGTGATGACACCGGGGTACCCAACTGGTGGGCAGTTTCCTTGGCCATGCCGGCCCAGACCTGGTTCTGCACCGAACGGTAGCTGCTGCGCAAAGCCAGGAAGATGACGATGATGAATAACCCTACTATAAATAACTGGACGATCGGGTAGATCCTTACTTCGTTGAGCAATGCCGTATGACCAAAATAGTAGCGGTTGGTCTTCGTGCTGTCCAGCGGGTCAGTGTAGATGATCGGGGGATTGATCGACTTCAGGTCTTCCAGTTTTTCCCGCAGGTAATCCGCGTCATTGACCGAGCGCGCAGAGTCCAGGTTCACATAATTGGTGATGCTGTCTTTCTCGTCCGTCTCGATGATAGGGATATCGTGGTTATCAGACACAATCCGGAACGGCAGGCGGATATCGGTGACTGCCGGGTTGAGGAGCGACTTGCTCGCCTCCACCCAATGTTCCACCTTCTGTCGTTCTTCCCCCGCAATTTTACGTGCGAGGTACTGGGAATAAAAGATGGTACCGGTGACGATCCCTATCGCTACCACAGCCAGGAAGGTGCGCCAGTTGAGGAGTTGCTGAAACATTTTTCGAAAATAGGTCCAACAGACAGGAATGTCAAAACCATTTTCTGCTTTAAACTAAGGGTTAAACCCCTTGCCGGTCGATATACATCGACAGAATTACCATATGTTCTACGATTGCGGTCACTCCCGCGTGATTTTACTTTTGTCTCCTAAAGCGTACCCCTTATGAATAATTCTACCCAACAGTTTTTACGTCCTTTTTACACCATCATTTTAACCGCCCTGCTGGTTAATGCCGCACAGGCACAATGTTCACAAACCGGGGTGATCTCGCCGTCGAGCGCAATCAATGATGACGGTTCCGGTGCCTGGGGCTTTACAACCCCGGGATATGCTGTATTTGGTGGCCAGTCCTTTGCCACTGCTTCCGCTACACTCACCTTACTTGGCGGCAATACCGATAACCTGAAGATCCAGGGCTTCGGACTTAATATCCCCGCCGGCGCTACGATATGCGGGATCCAGATGAAGATGTCCAAACGTGCCTCGGGCATCAGTATCCTCGCATCCGTGTCAGACTATAGGGTGAGACTCATGAAGAATGGCAGCATGAATGGCTCCAACCGGGCCAAGGGTGCCAACTGGACGGGCACGTCAACAACATCTACATATGGAGGCCCAACCGATCTGTGGGGCAGCACATGGACAGCCGCTGATGTCAACAGTGGCAACTTTGGCGTATCGGTATCCGCAGAAATCAACGGGTTGTTGTCTTTGCTGCCTTCTGCTCATATCAATGATGTAAGCATGACCGTGTATTTCAGCCAGATCACATTGCCGATCAAACTCGTCAGTTTCAACGGCCAGCTCAGCACTACAAAAGATGTTAAACTCACCTGGACCACCAGCGGTGAAGAAGAGAATACCAATTTCACCGTACAACGCAGTAATGACGGTAGCACCTGGAGCAATGTGGAAACCATCGCCGCAGATGCCACGGGTCGCACAACGAATTATAGCTATACCGATAAAAACAGCCTCCGCGGAAAGACCTACTTCCGTCTGTCGATCCGCAACAGCACCGGCGCCACCACCTATTCCGATATCGTAACGGTAATGGATCGGGCCAACCTCAGCCTTAGCGTTTTCCCTAACCCTGCTGCGGAATCTGCCACCATCCGGTCGGATGCAAAAATCAGCAGTATCCGTCTCTTCAACGCAATGGGTACCGCACAGCAGGTGCCGGTAACGAAAATCTCAGACAACAGCAGCAGGATCAATACCAGCGCGCTTCCTGTTGGATTGTACTATGTGGATGTGGACGGGGAAATGATCAAACTCCTGAAAAAATAACCAGCAAAGAACGTCTTCATAAATTTCATGTACGGGTTCGTCCGGTCATCCTGGCAAGGGTGCCGGACTTTTTTTTGTAGGTTTGGCGAAATTTTCCCGCAAACAAAATGCAGAATCCCCGGGTCGCCATTGTCATCCTGAACTGGAACGGCAGACATTACCTTGAAAAGTTCCTGCCCTCCGTGCTGGCATCCACCTACAGCAATATTGAAGTGGTGGTGGCCGATAACGGATCCACCGATGATTCAATTGATTTTCTCCGGGCAACATATCCGTCCGTCACTTTATTGGCTTTTGAGAAAAACCATGGTTTCACCAGCGGGTATAACCTTGCGTTAAAACAGGTGTCAGCTCCCTACTACATCCTGCTCAACTCTGATGTGGAAGTGGAGCCCGGATGGATTGAACCCATGGTAACCCTGCTGGAAAACAACCAGGCAATCGGTGCCTGCCAGCCGAAGCTCCGGGCATACCAGCACCGGGAACAGTTTGAATATGCCGGTGCCGCTGGCGGATGGATCGACCGCTATGGTTATCCCTTTTCCCGTGGCAGGGTGTTTGAATCCTGCGAAACGGACAACGGCCAGTATGATGATGCCGCTCCCGTATTCTGGGCATCCGGTGCAGCTTTATTTATCCGGTCAGAAGTGTTCCACGCCGAAAAGGGATTTGATGATTTTTTCTTCGCGCACATGGAAGAGATTGATCTCTGCTGGAGAATCCAGTTATCAGGTAAACAGGTATGGTCATGTCCTTCCTCCGTGGTGTATCATGTCGGTGGCGGTACGTTGCCGAGGGGAAACTCACGTAAGACATTCCTCAACTTCCGCAACAACCATATCATGCTCTGGAAAAACCTGCGTCCGCTGGAAAAAATGCGGGTGCTGCCGGTACGACTGGTACTGGATGGTGTTACCGGAATGAAGTCCCTTTTCTCCGGCGACAGCGGTAGCTGCATCGCAATCGTCCGCGCACACTGGGCCTTCTTCGGATGGCTGGCCAGGGGCCGCAAAACGCACTACCCAAACAGGATCGCCGGTGCACGGCCGGCAGGTTTGCTGTACAAAAACCTTGTCTGGCTTCACTTTGTACGCAAGAAAAAAACCTTTTCAGAAATTGTAGGGCGCTGGCTTTGATTTATTTACGCTGATCCCTTACTTTTGTGTCACAAAACAGCAACAATGATCGACCCCAAACAGGAGTACAAAGAGGAACTGAAAAAAGTGCAGGACAAAGACTTTGCACATGACTGGGTATCTTCTTCAGCGTTCATTTTTTACCTCAGCATCGCCTGTATTTTCGCACTTACATGGGGTGGTTGTGGCAAGCTGTACACCAAGCGTTTTGAGAAGCCCGAGGTGACGGTACAAAGCAGTTCTTTGTACACTCCGGTCTACAAATAATTTGCAATAAAATTTTGTTGTTAAGGTGCACCTCCCTATTTTTGCACCCCCAAACAAACAGTTCTTTAGTTTAAGCGGAAGTAGCTCATTTGGTAGAGCACGACCTTGCCAAGGTCGGGGTGGCCGGTTCGAGCCCGGTCTTCCGCTCAAAAGTCCTCTGCCGTTGCAGGGGACTTTTTTATTGGCTGCCCTGGTGGTGAAATTGGTAGACACGCAGGACTTAAAATCCTGTGGCCAGCAATGGCCGTGCCGGATCGTCCCCGGCCCGGGGTACATAAAAAAAGGGAGTATCATTTTGATACTCCCTTTTTTCGTTTATGTCACCTGCCTTCCTAGAAGACCTGTATTTTTTCTTTTGTCAGTACCCTGTTCTGCGCATCACCCAGTACGATGATATATGTACCCTGGGTCACCCCCATGATATTTACATCCATTACCGTGTAGGCGTCACTGATGGTGAACACCTTCTGGTAAATCAGTTTGCCATCCAGGTCGTAAATCGTCATATGGCGTTTGCCATAGAAGACCGAAGGTGAGTAATAACGGATCCTGAACTGCCCGTTGCTTGGGTTCGGACTCACATACAGTCGCTGTGATACCGAGTCTTTCACTTTCACTTCGTTGGACAACCCTTCACATCCGTTGATGCTGGTTACTTTCACCATATAGGTACCACGTGTATCGATCGTCACATCATAATTATCTGCGGTGATCCCGGTCATTGCTGTGCCATTCCTGTACCAGGTATAGGTATCGCCGCCGGAAGCAGGTGATACAGATGCCTTGAGCCTTGTATTCATACCCGGTTGCAAGGCAAGGTATCCGTTGGCAGTCAGTGTAACTACCGGTACCGGATTAACCGTTACTGATGCCGATGCGCAGCTGCTTGCACCGCATCCGCCTTCCGCCCGTACAAAGAAAGCGGTGGTAGCACTGACCGGTACATTGTTGAGTGTAGCGCCGGTCCCGATGAGTGTGCCGCCACAGCTGCCACTGTACCATTTCCATTCTGCACCCGTACCAAGTGATCCACCCACAACGCTGAGGTCAACAGTACCAGCACCACAGGTAGAGCCTTTACTTACCGTAACCCCTGTCGGAGCAACGGATGGCAGGTTAACTGTAATGGTAAAGACTTCTGCATCACCCGTGCAGCCATTTGATTCGGGGGTCACGGTGATGGTGGCAACCAGTGCAGCACCCGTATTGTTGGTAGCGGTAAAGACCGGCATTGCGCCTGTACCTGATGCGGCAAGACCGATAGCCGGTTCACTGTTGGTCCAGGTAAAGGTTGTACCTGCCACCGGACTGCTGATAGTAACCACAGGAATCTCGGTGCCGGTGCAGATCGTGATATCATCCACCGCGTTTACCCTGGCTGATGGTTTCACTAGGATAGTAAATGATTCCGCAGCGCCCTGGCAACCGTCTGCTTCCGGGATCACGATAATGTTTGCCGTCACAGCCGAGTTGCCGGTATTGATTGCAGTAAATGCTGCAATATCACCCGAACCAAAGGCGGCGAGCCCAATCGATGGCAGGTCATTGGACCAGCTGTATGTTGTACCCGATACCGCGGAGCCACTGAATGTGAATCCAACGGAACCTGAATTATTACAGATCGTTTCACCGGTAATGGCATTCACGGTTGGTGTTGGTTTACCGGTTATGGTAAAGGTTTCGGTAACACTGCAACCCGCTGCATCAAGCACGGTCACCGTGTAGGTACCTGCTTCGAGTCCGGTTGCAGTTGCACCCGTACCACCCGATGGTGCCCAGCTGTAGGAATAAACACCCGAACCGCCGGAAGCACTTACTGTGATAGCCCCATCTGCTGTACCCGCACAGCCCGTATTGGTCACGGTGCCCGTCACGGCAATCGGTAAACCGTCGGTGATCGTCACTACGCTGGCTGCGGCACATCCGCTTGCATCGGTTACGGTGACGGTGTAGGTGCCGGCCGCGAGACCCGTTGCCGAGGAGGAAGTACCACCCGATGGTGACCAGCTATATGTATAGGATCCGGCACCACCTGTTGCTGTTACGTTTGCTGAACCGGTAGAGGAACCACTGCAGAGCGCGTTGACCTGGGTAGAAGCCAGCACGATTTGTGTCGGACCACCCACAACTACCGAGCGGCTGAATCCACATCCATTTGCATCATAGATTGTACAGGTATAATTGCCAGGTGCCAGGCCGGTTGCCGTTGCGGTTGTTTGCCCGCCTGGTAACCAGGTATAAAAATAAGGGGCTGTGCCGCCACTGATCACTACGGATGCTGTACCATTGGCAGCGCCAAAGCAGGTTTCATCCGTTGCGGATTTAACCGCAGTAAGCAGGGCTGGTTCACCGATCACCACTGTTTCTGTATATGTACAGCCATTGGCTCCGGTGATAATACACTCATAGGTACCGGCTGCGAGGAACTCTTCCGTATCCGATGTGCCACCGCTTGACCAGCTATAGGTAAAGGGTGCAACACCGCCTGATACCGAAATCGTGGCAGCGCCTTCGCTGCCGCCATGACATTTATTGTCAGTAATCACCGAAGTGACGATGATTGGTGTGCCTTCTTCAATGGTGAAATCAACCACCGCAGAGCAACCGGTGTTGTCGGTAACAGTCACGCTGTATGAACCTGCACCGAGACCATTTACGGATGTACCTGTGCCTCCGGAAGACCAGAGGTAACTGTATCCACCGGTACCACCGGTCACGCTGACTGATGCCTCCCCTTCTGTGGCACCGTAACAGCTGTTGTCTGTTTTCGATAATGTAGCCACGATCTGGGTCGGACCTGTAATCACTACAGTACGCGAAGCACCACAGCCATTGGCATCATAGACATTACACGAGTAGGAACCCGGGGCCAGGTTGGTAGCAGTTGCTGCCATCTGGTTAACCGGCATCCAGATATAGTTATAGGGCGCAGTACCACCCGTCACATCTACTGTTGCGGTACCATCATTTGCACCAAAGCAGGTCACATCGGTGCCCGATTTGGTGATCACCATCGGGTCCGGTTCGCTGACGATGATCGTTTCGGTTACCGAACATCCGCCCGGACCGGTGATGGTGCACTGGTAGGTACCGGCAGCAAGGTCAGTAGCCGTAGCTGCCGATCCTGCACCACCTGTCCAGCTATAGGTAAATGGTCCGCCACCTGAAGCGGAAATAGTAGCGGAGCCGTTGTTGGCACCATTGCAGGTGATATCGGTTGAACTCACGGACACAATCATGGCCGCGCCTTCTGATATAGTAAATGATTCGGTTACGGAGCATCCGATTGCATCCGTGATGGTACATTCAAACGTACCCGCACCAAGGTCTGTGGCCGTTGGGGTGTTATGACCGGAACTCCAGGCATAGGTGTAAGGACCAACGCCGCCGGTAACGGTCACGGTGGCCGAACCGTCGGATGTGCCGTAACAGGTTGCATTAACCTGCGAAGGAGTGATCACCAGCGCATCGGGTGCAGTGATAACGATGGTCTCCACAATCGAGCAACCACCGGCTGAAGTTACCAGGCAGGTATGTGTGCCGGGGGTAAGACCGGTTTCGGTTGCACTCGCACCACCGGTTGACCAGGCAAAGGTGTATGGCGCGCCGCCACCCGTTGGTGTGATCGTCGCTTCACCGGTTCCGTTGGCACATACCGGATCCACCTGTGATACCGCAAGGGTCATTGGTGTACCGGCAGTGATCTCTACCTGTACGCTTGTGCCACAACCGTTCAGGTCATAGATAAAACAGGTATAGGTATCCGGTGTCAGGTTAATAGCTGTAGCAGTTGTTTGTCCCGAAGGCCACCAGAAATATTCATAACCCGGAGTACCGCCAGTCACTGCCACGGTAGCCGTTGCATTACCTGCACCGGCACATGTTTCGGCTGTAAATGAAGTGGTCGCGGTAACATAGTCCGGTTCAGTGATCGTAAATGTTTCGGTAATGGAGCATCCGTTGCCGTCGGTGATAATACATTCGTAGGTGCCGGCAGAAAGACCGGTTTCTTCGTTGGATGTATTACCCGAACCCGTCCAGTTGTAGCTGTAGCTACCAGAACCACCGGTTACGGAAAGTGTTACTGTACCGTCGCTGCTGCCTGCGCAGACAGGATTGTAAATCGATGATGTCACCACCAGTGCAGCTGGTTCGGTGATGGTAGCGGAACGGGTGATGGAACAACCCGTTGCATCGGTGATGGTGCAGGTATAAGTTCCCGCAGCAAGACCGGTTGCCGTTGCAGCCGTGCCACCCGATGGCGCCCAGTTGTAGGTATAGGGACCAGTGCCTCCTGCGGGAGCGGTAACTGATGCAGTAGCCGTTGCCTCACCGGCACAGGTATTATTATCATGTGAAATGTTGCTGACAATCTGGGTAGGACCGGTAATGGTTACGTTCCGGCTGTTGCCACAACCATTCGCATCATACACCGTACAGGTGTATGAACCCGGGGCGAGACCAGTGGCTGTTGCCGTTGTTTGTCCCACCGGTACCCAGTTATAAAAATAAGGTGCAGTACCACCGGTTACCACTACCGATGCTGTACCATCATTCGCGCCGAAGCAGGAAACATTGGTGCCCGATTTGCTGATAACCCTTGCAGGTGCTTCGGTGATAGTCACCGATCCTGAAGTTGTACAGCTGTTTGCCCCTGTGATTGTATAGGTATAAGTACCCGCAGCAAGATCGGTCACATGTGCAGTGTTTGCACCGGTTGACCAGCTGTAAGTATAAGGGGCTACCCCGCCGGTTGGGGTGAGGGTTGCTTCACCGGTTGCGTTGCCAAAACAGGCCACATTTACCTGGCTTATTCCCACTGTCATGGCAGCACCTTCGGTGATGGTGAAACTGCGGGTAACCGAACAGCTGGTTGCATCCGTGATGGTGCAGGTATAGGTGCCGGCAATGAGTCCGGTTGCAGTAGCAGCCGTACCACCAGTTGGTGCCCAGCTGTAGGTCAGTGTGCCCACACCGCCGGAGGCCGCTACGGTGGCTGATCCGGTTGCCCCGCCGGCACAGGTGATATTTACCTGTGAGGAAGTCGCGACAATCTGGGGAGGTCCTGTAATGACAACACTCCGCGAGATCCCGCAGAGGTTAGCATCATATATTGAACAGGTGTAGGAGCCCGGTGCCAGTCCGGCCGCAGTGGCCGTGGTCTGTCCCCCGGGATACCAGTTGTAACTGTAAGGGGCCGTGCCACCCGTGGGTGCAACGGAAGCGGTGCCATCGCTGGCACCAAAGCAGGAAACGTTTGTGCTGGTTTTGACAGCACTGAGACCGGCTGGTTCAGTGACTTCAAAAGTTTCCGAACCACCGCAACTGTTTGCATCCATGACAAACACTTCATAAAAACCGGCTCCAAGATCGGTTTGTGAACTGACGCCATCACCGGAACCGGTCCAGTAGAAAGTATACGTACCGGTACCGCCTGTCGGGTTGAGGGAGATACTGCCATTGTTTGCACCGTTGCAGGTAAGGTTGGTGATGGTTGGGTTAAAACTGACTGCTGCAACCGAAAGGGTCACTGAAGATGAAATGACCGCAGGTCCACTCGAACCTTCTACGGTACACCGGTAGATATATCCGTTGAATGTTTCCGGGGCCATCGAGATGATAAGACTGGCATCGTTGACACCCGAATATTCATCTCCATCAGCCAGGTCTTCAAAACCGGCGCCCTTGTTGACCGACCACTGGTAGGTAACTGCATCGCTGGCTACGATAGAGAAAGTGGCATCACCAAACGGGCAGATCGCAGAACTGGATGGCTGTGTGGTGATGGATGCCGGCGTGGAGTTCACCCGGAATGAGTTGAATGCGATTAACGCGAGTACTAGCCAAACGCGCAACGGCAATGATCTTGCAGTCAGGAAAGGTTGCATGGTATTTTCTTTAGGATTCTTGGAACTTCAGGTAATGTTAAAAACAATAATTGCTATTTCTTAATGGTTTACACAAAACTTTCCCCTAATCGTAGATTTACGAGGTATTATAACAATCTACGATACGTAGAAGGTCCACCGGCGGGGTCTGTTCGACGTTTGACAGGACGTTTGGCAGGTCATTTTCCCACCTCGCCCCCAACTTCCTAACTTTGCAAAAAAACCGTCCATGCCTGCCGATATAAAATGTCCGAACTGTGGCCATGAATTTGAACCCAACGATGTGATCCGGGAAGAGGTGCAGCGCGAGCTGCGATCGAAAGCTGCCGAATGGCAGAAACAGAAAACCGCTGAATTCCAGCAGGAACTCCAGAAAAAAGACCAGGAACACCAGGTACAGCTACAGGCTGAAAAAGGCCGGCTGCAACAGCAACTGGAAGCCAACCTGCGCCGGTCGATTACCGCCGACTACGAAGTACAGGTCAAAACGCTTCAGGAGAATAATCGGGAAAATGAGGAAAAACTGAAGCTTTCGAGGCAAAAAGAGCTCGAATTCCTGCGAAAAGAGGGCGAATTGAAGAATAAAGAGGCTGAATTGGAAATCACGATCCAGCAGAAACTGCAGTCGGAACGCGAGAAATTATCCGAAGACCTCCGCAAGCTGGAAGAGCAGAAATCAGCCGCCCGCGAGGGCGAATACCAGCTCCGGATGCGCGAGCTGGAAAAACAACTCGATGACCAGAAAAAGCTGGCCGAGGAAATGCGGCGCAAGGCAGAACAGGGATCGATGCAGTTGCAGGGGGAAGTCCAGGAAATTGCACTCGAGGAAATGTTGCGGTCAGCCTTCCCTTTTGACCTGATCGGCGAAGTGGGTAAAGGCGTGCGCGGGGCCGACTGTATCCAGACCGTCCGCAACAAATCCGGGCAGGAATGCGGCAAGATCATTTACGAAAGCAAACGGACCGAAAATTTCGGGGGCGACTGGATCGAGAAACTCAAGTCCGATATGCGGAGCCTCGGCGCGGATGTAGCCATCATCGTGACCAAGACCATGCCCCGCGGTATGGAGCGCTTTGGCGAAAAGGATGGCGTGTGGATCTGCAGTTTTGCCGAACTCAAGGCCGTGGCACATATGCTCCGCGATGGAATTATCAAAGTGTCAGGAGCGCTCCGCAACCAGGTCAACAGCGGCGACAAAATGCAGCTGCTCTATAATTACCTCACGAGTGGCGAATTTGCCGAACAATGGAACGCCATCCGCGAGGGATTCATGGGCATGCGGATTTCCATCCAGAAGGAACGCGATGCGATGGAAAAAATGTGGAAATCAAGGGAAAAACAACTCGATAAAGTATTGTTGAACGCGGCCCATGTCCGTGGCTCGATTGAAGGAATTGCAGGTATGGAATCCATTGACCTGAACCTCCTGGACGGTCCCGATGAAGACGATATGGCCCACTGATTATCGCGGACATGACTGCCGATGATTATATTTGCCACATGCAAAAAGTTGGGATTCTTGGGGGCGGGCAACTCGGACGGATGCTGCTCCAGGCTGCGGCCAATTACCCCGTCGAAACATTTGTGCTTGAAAACGATGCGGAATGCCCCTCGGCCCATCTGTGTGACCATTTCACCAAAGGTGATATCCGCAGTTTTGATGCGGTCTATCAATTCGGGAAAGGCCTCGATGCCATCACGATCGAGATCGAAAATGTAAATACCGAAGCGCTGGAAAAACTGGAATCGGAAGGCGTAAAAGTGTTCCCGAAACCATCGGTGCTAAAGACTATCCGCAACAAAATCCTCCAGAAAAAATATTATGCCGACAACTCGATCCCGAGTCCGGCGTACATTGTAACCGACAACCTGGCTGCATTACAGCAGCAGTCGGATTTCCTTCCTGCCGTGCACAAGATCGGTGAAGGCGGGTATGATGGCAAGGGAGTACAGGTGCTGCGCAAACCCGAGGATATCACCAAGGGGTTTGATGCGCCATCAGTCCTCGAAAAAATGGTGGACATCGATAAGGAGATTGCCCAGATGGTGGCCGTCAGCAGCACGGGAGAGATTGCCCTCTATCCTCCTGTGGAAATGTTGTTTGACCATTCCCTGAACCTGCTTGATTTCCAGTTATGCCCCGCAACCATCAATGAGAAAACACTCTGGAAAGTAGAGGCCATCGCGGTACAGGTTGTAAAGAATTTTAAATCCCCGGGGATTTTTGCCATTGAACTTTTTGTAGACCGCTCCGGAGCCGTGCTGGTCAATGAAACCGCACCGCGTGTGCATAACAGCGGGCATCATACCATCGAAGCCCATTTCAGTTCACAGTTTGACATGTTATGGCGGATCATCCTTGGTTTCCCCCTGGGCAACACGGACGCGATCCTCCCATCGGTTATGGTAAACGTGATCGGTGCTGAAGGTTACAGCGGCAAAGTAAAGTACGAGGGTCTGGAAGAAGTACTGGGCATCGACAACGCCTTTGTACACCTGTATGGGAAAAAAGCCACCAAGCCTGGTCGTAAAATGGGTCATGTGACCGTCTTAAGTAAAGAAAAACAGGAATTGATCCACCAGGCCAACAAGATTAAGTCCCTGTTAAGCGTCCAATCCACTTCCGATTAAATAAACAATTGTGAAAACAGTAGCTTCCACCGGTTCACTTGCCATTCTCCTGACCCTTACCACCTTAACCGCCTGTGGCGACAAAAAAGACAAAAATGCGGCCGCCCCTGCCCCGAAAGCAGCTGCCGCCGCGGTCAAAGTAGACGGTTTCCTTGTCACCACCCAGGCATTTGCCGAAAATATAGAAGTGCCCGGCTCGGTCATTGCCAATGAAACGACCGTGATCAACCCCGAGATATCAGGCAGGCTGACCTACCTCAATGTGGCCGAAGGCCGCACCGTGGCAAAGGGAACACTGCTGGCCAAACTCTATGACGCGGACCTCCAGGCACAGCTTAAAAAACTGGAGGTACAGCTCAAGATTGCACAGACCAACGAAGGCCGCTCGGCCCAGCTGCTGAAAATTGAAGGGATCAGCAAGGCGGATTATGATGCAAGCCTTCTCAATGTAAATACGATCAAAGCCGATATGGAGATCGTACGCACGGGTATAGTACGGACGGAGATCCGCGCCCCGTTCAGCGGTAAACTGGGTTTAAAAAATATCAGCCCAGGTGCATATGTAACCCCCAGTACCATCATTGCCGTGATCAACCAGGTGGGACAGCTGAAACTCGATTTCACCGTACCTGAAAAATATTCCGCGCAGATGAAGAACGGCAAGGTTGTACACTTCTCTTATGAAGGGTCGGATAAACTTTATACCGCAAAAATCAGTGCCACTGAGTCTTCTGTCACAGAAGCAACGAGGAGCCTGATGGTGCGCAGCCTGATCCAGGACAGCGACGAACGCCTGGTACCCGGCACATTTGCCAAAGTGCGGCTGAGCTTTGATCCTGATCCCAATGCTATCCTGATCCCTACGCAGGCCATCGTGCCACAGGCAAGGGGTAAAAAAATAGTATTGTACAAGTCAGGTATCGCAAAATTTGTGGATGTAACGACCAGTTCCCGTGACTCTGCCCGCGTGCAGGTGATTGAAGGGCTCAAGGCCGGAGATACCATCGTGACCACCGGCCTGCTGAGCGTCCGGCCCGATTCAAAAATCCAGCTGAACAAGGTGGTCAACACCGACAGCACCGGAAAAAAATAATCTTAATGCGACGCCATAAATCCAGCGTATGAACATTTCCGAGTTAAGTTTAAGGAGACCAATCCTGGCGATCGTGATGAATATCATCATCGTTGTTTTCGGGATCATCGGATTCAAGTTTCTCGGGATCCGCGATTACCCCGCGATTGACCCGCCCAATATCAGTGTACGTACCTCGTATGCCGGTGCAAATGCAGATATCATCGAGACCCAGATCACCGAACCGCTGGAGAAGTCGATCAACGGTGTGGCAGGTATCAAAAACATGACATCTTCTTCCAGTAATGGAACCAGTAATATCAATGTGGAGTTTGACCTGGGTATCGATCTCGAGGCTGCGGCCAACGATGTGCGCGACAAGGTATCGCAGGCACAGCGTTCATTGCCCCCGGACCTCGAAGCACCACCCGTGGTGTCAAAAGCAGACGCCAGCTCGGATGCGATCCTGAGCATGACTGTGCAGAGCAGCACGCGCAATCCACTCGAGATTACGGAATATGCCAACAACGTGCTGGTGGAAAAACTCCAGACCATACCCGGTGTCAGTGGCATCCAGATCTGGGGCGAAAAACGGTATGCCATGCGGATCTGGATTGATCCGGCGAAACTCATCAGTTTTAGTCTCACCGCAGGTGATGTGGCGGCGGCCCTGACCCGCGAAAACGTGGAACTCCCTTCCGGTAAAATTACAGGCAATGCAACGGAACTTACAGTCCGTACATTCGGCCGGCTGAATACCGAAGACGAATTTGAAAATGTAATTATCAAAAATGTAAACGGTGCAGATGTAAAGATCAGGGACATTGGTGAAGCGGTACTTGGACCGGAGAATGAAGAAACCGCACTTCGCGAAAGCGGAATCCCGATGATCGCACTGGCGCTGGTACCGCAACCCGGATCCAATTACGTATCTATCTCGGATGAATTTTACAAACGTCTCGACCAGATCAAAAAAGACGTTCCCGATGATATCAAAATCAATATCGCACTTGACCAGACGAGGTTCATCAAGAAGTCGATTTCCGAAGTTGAGGAGACGCTGATCATTTCGTTTATCCTTGTTGTAATTATCATTTACCTCTTTTTCCGCGACTGGCTGATTGCTGTGCGGCCACTGATCGATATTCCCGTGTCACTGATCGGTGCTTTCTTTATCATGTACGTAATGGGTTTTACCATCAACGTACTTTCGTTACTCGCTATCGTACTTGCAACTGGTCTTGTGGTGGATGATGGTATTGTGGTGACGGAAAACATTTACAAGAAGATGGAACGCGGTATGGATAAATACTCCGCGGCACTTCATGGATCCAAAGAAATTTACTTTGCGGTGATCGCGACCTCCATCACCCTTGCGGTGGTATTCCTGCCGATCATCTTCCTGCAGGGTTTCGTGGGTAGCCTGTTCCGTGAATTCGGGATGGTGGTTGCCGGTGCTGTACTGATCAGCGCCTTCGTTTCACTGACCCTCACCCCGGTGCTTAACGTTTTGCTTACCAAAAAAGGTGTTCATAAACACGGATGGTTCTACCGCAAAACCGAACCATTTTTCCGAGGTATGGAAAATGGTTACCAGCGCGCCCTGACAGCATTTATGAAAGTCCGCTGGATTTCATTTGTTGTGATCGGTGCCTGCGGGATCCTGATATATTTTATCGGAGGCGGACTTCAATCCGAACTGGCACCCATGGAAGACCGCAGCCAGTTCAGGCTCCAGCTTTCAGCTCCTGAAGGGACCTCATTTGATGCCATGGACGAGTATGTGGATGACCTGACCACTTTCATGGTGGATTCCGTGCCGGAAAAACAGATTGTGCTGTCGATTACTTCCCCTGGTTTCAGTGGCGGTAACGTCAACAATGGCACAGTGCGGGTTACCCTGAACGAGCCAAACGAACGCCAACGCTCGCAGGAAGAAATTGTGAACATGGTGAACCGCAACCTCGGGAAGTATAATGCCGGTCGCGCCTTTGCCATCCAGGAACAGACCATCCAGGTAAACCGCCGCGGCGGACAGCCTATCCAGTTTGTGATCCAGAATAATAACTTCGAAAAACTGACCGCTGTCATCCAGCCATTCCTCGATGAAGCCAATAAAAGTGATGTACTCCAGCAGGTGGATGTGGACCTGAAGTTTAATAAACCCGAACTGCGGATCGTGATCGACCGGCTGAAGGCAAGTGAACTCGGTGTCAGTGTGAGTGCGATTTCCGAAACGCTGCAGCTGGCCTACAGCAACCGCCGTCTTGGATATTTCACCAAGGATGGCAAACAATACCAGGTAATGGGACAGGTGGCACGCAGTGACCGCGATGACCCGAATGACCTGAAGACCCTGTTTGTCCGCAACAACCGGGATGAAATGATCAGCCTCGACAACCTGGTACTGGCCGAGGAATCCAATACCCCTCCCACTATCTATCACTTCAACCGGTATAAATCGGCAACGATCAGCGCAGGGCTTAAACCCGGGAAAACCGTAGGTGATGGCATTGAGGAAATGAACCGGATCTCGGCCAAACTGATGGACGAGACATTCTCCACTGCGCTGTCTGGTTCATCCCGTGATTTCCAGGAAAGCAGCAGCAATACCAGTTTTGCTTTCCTGCTCGCACTCGGGCTGATCTTCCTGATCCTGGCTGCCCAGTTTGAAAGCTTTATCGATCCGCTGATCATCATGATCACCGTGCCGCTGGCTATTGCCGGTGCGGTGCTTACACTCTGGCTCTTTGGGCATACACTGAATATCTTTTCGCAGATCGGTATGATTATGCTGATCGGGCTGGTGACCAAAAACGGGATCCTGATCGTGGAGTTTGCCAACCAGAACCGTAAACTGGGTATGGAAAAAAATGAAGCCGCGATCTATTCAGCGACCCAGCGACTACGCCCGATCCTGATGACCAGTCTCGCCATGGCGCTTGGCGCATTGCCTCTCGCACTTTCACTTGGCGCGGCCGCCACCAGCCGGATTCCGCTGGGTGTGGTGATTGTCGGCGGGATTATGTTCTCCCTGTTGCTTACACTTTTTGTTTTACCCGCGATGTATTCCTATATGTCCGGCAAAAAGAAAGTGAATAAAATGGACGAGCTCTTCCCGGAAAAAGCCGATGATTATGGTGAGGCCGAACTGAAGGCGCTCGAGCAGCAGGCCCACATGGATGAACCCGATACAAAACCAGTCAACGATAAATAATGAAAAGGTTTGCCCTGATACTGGTCAGCAGTATAATAGTCAGCACCGTTGCAGTTGCACAGGACACGCGGATGCTGACGGTCGAAGAAGCGATTGCCACTGCATTGCGGACCAACTACGATATCGCGCTTTCGAAAAATGATTCGATGGTGGCCGCAATCGATTACCTGTACCGCAATGCAGCTTTCCTGCCAACGATCAATGGCGAAGCAAATGATATCTGGAACCGGAATAACCAGCGCCTGCGTTTTGTAAAACGCGTGGGTGGTGGTGATAGTCTTGTCAACCGGGATGCGGTACGGACCCACAACCTCAACTACTCGGCAAACCTGCAATGGACGCTGTTTGACGGATTACGCATGTTTGCCACACGCAAAAAGGCAGAGGAGTTTTTAACCCTTGGTTCACTTACCGTGAAGAACCAGGTAATCAATACCGTTGCCGATGTGATTACTACTTATTACGATGTGGTCAGGCAAAAACAACAGCTGCGGGCAGTAGACGAACAGATAGTGCTGAATGAAGAGCGCGTGCGGCTGGCGCAATACAAACTTGATATCGGTACCGGAGCCAAACCCGACCTGCTGCAGAGCAAGGTGGATTTGAATGCGCAGAAGTCGTTGCGGCTGCAGCAGCTGGCGTTGATCGAACAGCTGAAGGACCAACTCAACCAGGTGATGAACCTGCCCGCCAGGAGCAGGTTTGAAGTCGCGGACTCGATCCCCCTTAACCAGGGTATCGCGCTCGCGGATATTTCCGAAGGCATTGCGGACAGTAACCCTACCCTGCTGATCGCACAGAAGAATGTTGACATAGCGCGACTGACTTTGAAAGAACGTAAAGCGGACCGATGGCCGGTGGTGCGTTTCAACTCAGCTTATAATTTTACCCAGAATGACAACAGTGTGGCGGTAAATATCAACCAGCCGATATTCAACTCCAACCGGGGGTTCAATTATGGCCTGTCTGCCACCATCCCGATCTTTAACCAATTCACCGTGCGAAGGCTGATCCGCCAGGGCGAACTGGATATCCGCTACCAGCAACTGGTGCTGGACAACCAGCGTACGCTGGTTAACCTTTCCGTACTCAATGCCTACACCAGTTATGAACAGCAGAAACAGGCATTGGCACTGGAAGAAGAGAACATCAAACTGGCTAGGGAAAACGTGGACATTGTATTCCAGGTCTACAAACTCGGCGCCGCCACACTGGTGCAGTTGCGCGAGGCCCAGTCCAGTCTGGAAGATGCCAACAACCGACTCATTGCCGCCCGTTATTCCACCAAACTTGCCGAGACCGAACTCATCCGTCTGAAGGGCGATATGGTGAAATAAACCGTTCGGGAGTCTGGCATAAATACTGCAACTTCGTGGCTGCACTGAATTTCCATTTTCAAAAGCCTTCAGATACATGAAACCAGTAGTTGGAATTATCATGGGAAGCGACAGCGACCTCAGCGTAATGCAGGCCGCCGCAGACATCCTCAAAGAATTCGGGATCCATTTTGAACTGACCGTTGTGTCAGCACACCGCACTCCCCTGCGGATGGTTGAATATGCACAGAAAGCCGCTGACCGCGGGCTGAAAGTGATCATTGCCGGTGCAGGTGGCGCAGCCCATTTACCGGGTATGGTAGCCTCACTGACTATCTTGCCGGTGATAGGAGTACCCGTTAAATCCTCCAACTCGATCGACGGATGGGATTCGGTATTGTCAATCCTCCAGATGCCAAACGGGGTACCCGTTGCCACTGTGGCACTCAATGCCGCAAAGAATGCAGGTATACTTGCTGCACAGATCGTAGGCACTGCTGATAAAACCGTTGCGGAGGCACTCGCCCAGTACAAACATACCATGAACAAGGAAGTGATCGAAAAAGCCGGGCGGCTGAAGACCAGCGGATGGGCAAATGATTTTGACCAGTAATATCCGGTCCTGCCACGTAAATTTGAAAATGCTCCTCCGGTATCTCGTCCTGTTGTTGCTGGTTCCCCTTGCTGGCTGTGGCCAGTCACCCCGTCCGGGTACAAAAGTCAAATGGTTCATTCTTGGTGAGGATAGTATTTCAGTGAGCCTTACCAGCTATGGTGCGGGCAAGGGGCCGGTGTATGTGCATCTCCATGACGATGAAACCACCGCCCTTGATGCAGCCCTGCCCATACTGCGGACCAATGGAGGGTTGCTGCTGAAGATCCACAACAACGGTGAGCGGAATATCCGGTTTACGCTCGACAGCGCGGAATATGAATTTGACCCGAACCGGATGTTTTCCCGGGAAGGCATCACCCATAGCCTGGTCCGGCACAAACGGATCAGCAACAAGTCCATTGCAGCAATCGAAGATTTCGCACGGGCATTCCTGGAGATGCTGCCTTCTTCCCCAACCATGCTGGTGGCGCTTCACAACAACCGCAACGGGAGCCTGTCCGTGAAAACTTACATGGGTGAAGGCGAGGAAGCTGCTGATGCGGCAGATGTAAGTGTGGTGAAAAAAGCCGACCCCGATGATTTTATGCTCACTACTGAGCGCGGCTTGTTTGACCATTTCCGTTCACGGTTTAACATCGTGCTGCAGTCTTCCGGCCGCCTTACCCAGGACGGTTCACTGAGTGTGTACTGTGGTGAAAAAGGTATTCCTTACCTGAATTGCGAAACAGAGCATGGGCATAAAGTGCAGTTTGAAAATATGCTCGTTGAACTCCAGCATTATCTGCGTCGGGATAAGTAATTACCGGGAAAGAACCAGCCGTACACTGACCGGAACAGTTTTACTTCTTTTTTTTGGGTTCGGGAAAATGCGGAAAAAACAAATCGTATTCCGGCCTGTTATTGACAGCCTCGGTGTATTTACGATAGTATTCCGGAGTCAGCAACTGCAGTCCATGCGTATAAGCGACTGGCCGCCCTGCCGGCGTGACTAATTTCTCCACCGAAGCAAGTGCAAAGTCACTGTTCCGGTAAGCGGACAGGTCAGAATTACTCACGCGCTTTCCGTTGATCTGTACACGGTAGACTGCAGCATTTTTATACGACTCAAATTCAGCTTCTGTCGGCACTTTCCCTGGAGTTGCAGGACGTCGTTTGCGGATAACAACATCATGGGGAATCCGCTGATCAGGGGTCATCCGCAGGTACAGATCACCCATACGTTTGTTTTGCCCTTTGGTGAGTACATTACTATTGTAACGCTTATACGCTTTTTTTTCACTTTCCTTTCCCGGGATCAGCATTTGTTCAAGAAGCCCGCGGTATTCATTTTCTTCTTCTTCAGATATACCCTGACCACCCGGGATCTGCAGGTTGCGGGTTTCACCGGGTATCGTGTCTGTCAACCGCCCCGGTTGAAAATTGGTAAGGTCCCTGGGCGTTGGACCGGCAGCCCGCGCGGTGAACAGGATCGCTGAAGCCGTGATAACAAGAACGCCGGTGATTGCCGCCATGACCCGCATGGCTACGGTAGTCTTTTTGTTAATCATGATTATTCGTTTTTTTATGGATGAATAATTTAAGTGGCTTGCAAACTGAAAGTCCTTGCCCTTACCCGAACCGATAAGCAGGTACTGGTAAGCCACGGGGTCTGATACAGCTGCTACAGCCGCATCCGCAAGGTATTCATGGTTCTGGTTAATCGCCCGGCGAAGAAAAGGCAGGAAAGGATTGAAAAAGAAAAACAAACGCAGGAATTCAGTCGCCAGTACATCTGCGCTATGCAGTTCGCGGGCGTGGACGCACTCATGTGTCAGGACCGCAGGGTCGAGTTGTCCCCGTTCCCATTCCTGCTGGTTTACATAAATCGTACGCCAGAAAGTAAATGGGTGTGGTATGCCAGGTACCGGACAAACCCGTACATGCTGACCCTTTAAATGCAGCCCTTTCCCTTTTTTCAATAACTGCAGCAGGTTGTATACAAATCGAATCAAAAGGAAGACCCAAATGCATGCAATGATTACAGGTAAACTGATTGGTGATGAAGCGTCTGCTGTTGGGTGTGTGGCAATCGCCACGCTTTCTTCAAACGGTACGGGTTGCGTGGCTTTTATGATTTTTAATTTGTCCGGATCCAGGATTTGCGTTGGCACAGGACGTATCGGCAAACCGGAGCTGGTCCTGACCAGCGGTAACACCATGGGCAACAACAGGCAAAGAATAAGATAGAACCTGTTGAAGCGGAACCAGGCCAGCCGCTCCAGCAGCAGGTAGTACACACCGAGCATAAAGCCCATACAAATGATATAACCCAGTATCAGGTGCAACATGTTGGAAAAATTCAGATGAATACTTTGTCAGCCGGTCACCTATTTCTTTTTCTTTTTTATCTGCTTATCGATCAGGTCTTTTAACGACTCGAGTTCTTTTGCAGTGAGATTTGTGCTGTTTGTAAAAAACGAGGCAAACTGTAATGCAGAATTATCGAAGTAGTCGCGGATGATTCCATTCACCTGCTTTGAGAAGTAATGATCCTTCTGCACTGCCGCGAAATACTTCCGCGAATTGCCAAAGGTCTCGTAGGTCACGAACCCTTTATCCTGCATTCGTTTGAGCAGTGTGGCCACCGTGGTGGATGCGGGTTTGGGTTCAGGCAATTCATTGAGCAGGTCTTTCAGGAAAATCCCCTCCTGCCTCCAGATAAATTCCATCAGTTGTTCTTCCGACTTTGAAAGCTCCATATTCTACAATTGTGTCTTTTGCTCTACAAATGTAGAATATAATCTGGTATTGCAAAATAATTTCTTCCCTAACCGAAACCCGAATTCATTACATTTGCCGCCGTTAGCGGTTCCTGCCTGTTTTTCAGCGCAGGATTAAAAGGGAATCCGGTTTAAACCCGGAGCTGTCCCGCAGCTGTAAAGGATTTCACGTGAGTGAAACGGTTTTATCTCCAGCGCCACTGTCCACGGACGGGAAGGCATGAAACCGGTCCTGAGCCAGAAGACCTGCCACTGACATCATATTTCACCGGCTTTCGTGGAAAAAAGCTGTCGAAAACATGACGTATAACCGAGTATACCATACCTGTCTCTGCCTGTTTATGGCCATAGCTGTTTCCTGCCCCGCGCAGGAAAGGGATAGCACTGCCATACTTGATCCTGTGCAGGTCTCCGGTGCAGGCAAAAGGAACAGTTTCACAGGAAGTATCCCTTCACAGACACTTGACCGGCGCACACTCAACCAGCTCAATGCCACATCGGCAGGTGATGCAGCAAAATATTTTTCCGGTGTACTTGTAAGGGATTACGGTGGTGCGGGTGGATTGAAAACGATATCGGTGCGCAGCCTTGGCGCCACACATACCGGGCTGCTTTATGACGGCATACCGGTGAGTGATGTACAAACCGGCCAGACTGACCTCGGCCGTTTTTCAACGGGGTTCCTCCGGTCGCTGGACATCTTCCAGGCCAATACACAGCTCCAGCCTGCACCAGCAAGGAGTTTTGCTTCAGCAGCAGTGTTATCGATGACTACCAAAACATTTACCCCGCCGGTCAACCATGAATGGTTTGCCGGATTGAGACAGGGATCTTTTGGATTCTGGCAGCCATTTGCAGGCACTACATTGCGGATCGGCAATAACCTTCACCTGCAGGTAAACACAGAGCTGACCCGTTCGGATGGCCGGTATCCTGTTAACATTGATAATGGTGTATTGACACGGAAATCAAAACGGATCAATACCGACCTCGACTCCTGGCAATCCGAAGCCAGCATCCTGAAGTTGTTTAAAGACAGCTCCACCTTACAGGTCAAAGTTTTCAACTACCTCTCCGATCGCGGACTCCCGGCGGGGCTCACTCTGGGAAATGAGCAGTCAAAACAACGACTCTTCAACAGCGACCAGTTTGTCCAGGCACGTTACCTGAAAAACTATACAAACGGATATTCCTTACTCCTATCCGGTAAAGCCAGTCAAAATTATACCCGTTACACCGATCCCCTTTTCCAGAACAATGCCGGCGGACTTGATAACCGGTACCGTCAGTCGGAATACTATTTATCTGCAGCAATCAGTAAAATCATCCGTAATGTGCGGTTGTCTTATGCATCTGATATTGCCATCACCGACCTGAACGCAAACACCAGCAACTTTGCGTACCCTACCAGAACATCCTTATGGAATAATTTTGCCGGCTCCTATGCAAAAAAGCGATGGCAGATCGACGGATCCCTGCTGCTGACTACCATCACTGACAGGACCAGGACAGGCATTGTTTCCAGGGATCGTAACAAACTAACACCGACATTGTCGGCCTCCTACCGGCCCGGCATCAACAGCCCGTTTTTAATCCGTGCATTCTACAAGGAAGTATTCCGTATGCCAGGTTTCAATGACCTGTATTATATACTGGTGGGCAACAGCAACCTCCGGCCTGAACAGGCCCGTCAGTATAACGCAGGATTTGCGTTCAACAGGTCTTATGACCATAACATCCGTTCGATCCGACTGAGTGCGGATGCCTACCTTAACCGGATCGATGACAAAATTGTAGCTGTACCCGCGCAAAACCTCTTCGTGTGGACCATGCTCAACCTCGGCAAGGTGGACATCAAAGGGATCGACCTGACGGGTGAACTGGAAGGCCGGTTCAGCCAAACGATAAACTGGTTTGCCCGCGTGGCATACACCTGGCAGCAGGCAAAAAATATCACGGATAAAGCAGCCGGTAATTACAGGGACCGGATTCCGTATACCCCTGACCATTCCGGTTCGGGAATCTTTTCCATTGCCTGGAAACAATGGAATACCGGCATCAGCGCGCTGTTCAGCGGCAACCGGTATGGCCTCGGTGATAACAGTGCGTTTACCCAACTCCGCGGCTGGGGAACACAGGACCTTTTCATCAGCAGGTTTTTCCTTATAAAAAAGGCCCGGGCTTTAATACGCGGGGAGCTGAATAACATCGGTGACCAGCGTTATGAGGTGGTCCGTGCATATCCGATGCCCGGCCGCGCTTACAGAATCAGTATTACATTTTCCAATCAATAAAAACAACATGAAGACTGCGCAGATTCTTTTTCTCTCCCTGATCACAACGATGGTAATCAGCTCCTGTTCCAAAGACGACAATGAACCCGGTGAAAATCCAAAAGTCACTACCGGTGTGTTTACGCTCAGTGAAGGTCCTTTCGGACAAGCGGCCACTACCCTTACCTTTTATAATCCGGTCACCAATACCGCCTCGACTGATTTCTACGAAAATGCCAATAACAGCTCCCTTGAATCTTTGGGAAATGACATGATCATTTACGGTAGTAAAATGTATATAGTTGTAAATGTCGGCAGCTCCCTGACTGTAGCTGATGCAAAAACCGCAAAGCTTATCCAGAACATTCCTTTTGAGACACCCGGAGGTGACAAACTGGAGCCACGATACGTAGTGCCGTACAAGGGAAAAGTACTGGTATCTTCCTGGGATGGCACGGTGGCAGTGATCGATACGGTCAGCCTGACCATCAGCAAGTTCATCACAGTGGGCGCAAACCCCGAACAGATGGCGGTTGTGGGTGATAAATTATATGTAGCTAATTCAGGTGGACTGCAGGCAGTGATGGACAGCACCGTTTCGGTGGTTGACCTGATCTCCATGTCCGAGACTTCAAAAATCGTGGTCGGAGTGAATCCCAACTACATTGTCGCCGACAATAACGGCAGCATCTATGTTGCCAGTACCGGTAACTACTGGGATATCGGTCCGAAACTCACAAAGATTAATACCGCAAACAACACCATTACCAAAGTGGCAGATACTGCAGTAGCTAAGATGGCCTTCCATGACGGCCTGCTCTACACCACCGGCGGATACCTGGGTTCGCAATTCGTACGGACACTGAACACCACCGATTTTGCAGCCACCTCCCCGAATTTTGTAACGGACGGCACCGCAATCACCCAGGCCTATGGAATCACCGTCGATCCACAGAATAACGATGTATATGTGACAGACGCCAAAAACTTCATGGGTTCCGGAGAAGTCTTCTGCTTCGATAAAAACGGGAAAAAGAAATTTTCCTTCCCGGTGGCACCGGGCATCGGTCCAAACACCGTGATACTGGTGAAATGATTTTTAAACCGGGGTAATCAATTGCCCCGGTTTTTTTATTGCCTGACGCAATCCCTGGTCATTGTTGCTCTCCGCCCGCAACAGCGGCCCAGATTCCTGTCGCTGCTGTTACCCCTGCCCATTCTTTGAAACTTTTTGGTTTCCTTCCCAGAGCCTGCTGCACACCATCCGTAAGTGACTCATTCCGGCCATCCAGTACCTCGGTAAACAGGTAGTTCACCAGCCATTGGTAATCTGCCGGCACCTGCATCTGTGCCATCGCAGCATTGTATTCCCCGTTACTGATCCGGAGGTATTGGATCCTGCGGCCACTTGCATGCGCAATGATTTCGAATGCCTCGGGGAAACTCAGCAGGTCCGGGCCACTGAGCTCATAAACTTTGCCATGGTGTCGATCGTCTGTCAACGCAGCCACCACCACATCGGCAATATCGTCCGCATCCACAAACGGCTCCTTCACATCACCGAGCGGTAAGGCTGCTTCACCGGCCAATACATTGTCCAGGAAAAATGATTCACTGAAATTCTGGAAAAACCAGGCAGCACGCACAATGGTGAAAGCCAGACCCGATTGCATTACCAGTTCCTCCGCTTCCTGTGCTTCTTTTTCCCCACGCCCGGAGAGTAATACCAGCTGCGCCACGCCCGATTTTTTTGCCTCATTGATAAATCCGCGCATTGTATCCACCGCACCCGGCACAGCAAGATCGGGCTGGTAGGCAATATAGACTTTTGAAACTCGCGCCAGTACTGCTTTCCAGCCGGAAGGATCATTCCAGTCGAAAGAAGGTACTGCTTTCCTCGAACCGATTTTTACTTCAATCCCTTTTTCCTGCAAGCGCGCTGTCACGCGGCTTCCGGTTTTACCCGTGGCACCGGTTACTAAAATCCTGTTGCCCATCATTTCTTATTTTGATTAAATAATGATGCAAACTACCCCTCAGGAAAAAGATGGAATTGGAGAAAACCGTCAGAATTGGTTCAGGCATGTCCGGGCAGAGCGTCGGAACACACGCGGTGTTTTTCCGCTGAATTGTTTGAATGAGCGGATAAAATGGGACTGGTCCGCGAAACCGTTTTCATACCCCACATCCGTCAGCTGGCGTCCCGCATCGAGCGTTATCTGCTGCATAGAAAAACGGAACTGGATGATCCTTGCAAACAGCTTTGGACTGATCCCGATTTCCTGCATAAACTTACGCTCGAAGCTGCGTTCACTCATGAAAAGATTTTCCCGGAGACGGCTGATCGAAATCAATCCCTTTTCATCGATGATCGAGCGTACCGCAAGTCCGATGCGGCTCGATTCCTTCCGGGTTGAACGACGCATCGCCTGGCGGATATACCGCGACATCAAACGAAGTTGCCCATCTTCCGGCACCCCTTCAAGCCTCGCCAGCAGACCCGTGTTGCATACATCCGGATCGCCGGTCAGGTCGGCACAGTCATTATTGAGTGCTCGCGCATTTATATCAAACAGGTAATTGGGAATCTCGGGATATAACTGGAAGATGATCAGCCGGCACTCACCAGTCACTACCAGTTCGAGTGGCTCGACCGTCTGCCCGTACACAAATAATTTTGACAGCTTTTTACCACCCTCCCCCAGCGTCATCCTGCTACCGGCATCCTGGTAGATCACGCCAGGGAAACCGTCGGGGAAGCAGGGCAGTACGGATGTACCTGCACCACCTGTCACATTGTACACCGATACAAGGCTGACAAATCCAACCAGTGATTTATCGGGAATATGATTGGTGACGGTGATCATTTTTTCTTTTTTGTTCCAGGCGCCTCTGACCGGGAGTATTTACCCTGCAACTCTTCCAGCAGTCCGATCATTTTTTCATTGGAATGATTCAGCTTTTCCAGTTCAGTTATCCGCTGCTCCTTCTGGCTTATCACTGATTGCAGCCGTTTCACCTCCGTATCCAGCGACTCCACCTGCTCATGGAACATGGACTTCAGCGGCTCCTGCTCAAAGTACGGGAGAAAAAGGTTTACATCGAGGAACTGGGAAAATCGGATGAGTTTGTCTATGTCAATCGTCTCGCGATGATAAATTTTGTATACACTGGACTCACTGACGTTTATCGCCCCGGCTACAGCTAATGCTTTTATTCCGCGTTTTTTTATGATTTCATGTATCAAATTGCCGATATGGATAGACATACTGCAAAACTTGCCAATATTCCTTGCAAGATTTATAATTCGACTGTAATGTACTTATAGTTACAGCTATAATAATTTGGTAGTTAACCCAATTTTTCTATCTTTGATATGTCCCGGTGACAGACCGGGTTTTCTCATGTCACGTACAGTTTGTGGTTAAGGTTTCTGGTTTAGTATGAGAAACCATTTCGAAGTCTCCGCATCCAGCCGTCCAGGGGATTAAAGCCGGAGTGATTGTAGCCTCTCAGAAATTAAAATGCCGTCCCACTACCATGGGACGGCATTTTATATGGTGAGATTTCTTCCTTACAGGTCCCACCAGACCTTCGCTGAAATAACATCATCACTTCCCTGCAAAGAAGCGTTTTCATTATTGGTCATGCGTTCTGTTTCGGGATACATAAACCGTAAGGGTCTTGATGCAGCAGTTGGTGCCTCGAGTGAATTGGGTATCGCCGGTACACCAAGGCGACGGAAATCATTCCATGCTTCGATCCCCGAGATACTGTTTAATGCAAGCCATTTCTGTTCGATGATCCTGGTGATCGGGTCCGCAGCATTGTCCAGGCTGACCAATGGCTGTGCGGCATAGGTTGCCGATCCGCCTGGTACACCGAGATAACTGAATGATTCCTCGATACCTGATTCAAACAGCGCTTTTGCGTTACCGCTGATCCATCCGCGTTCAGTCGCTTCCGCCTGTAGAAACAGGCTCTCGAATGACGAGAGCAATATGGATGCCTGCGTAGCCGATTTGAAAATCCCTGCAGCCTGTCCCCCGTTTTCCGACGGCCCTTTGAATGCAGAAGTGTTCACGCGTGAATATTCCGGTGCCACATCTGGATTCCCAAACAACACACCCCGGTAATCACCGGCCACGGATACGTACATCCGGTCGATCCGCGGATCGGCGAGCAGCTTATACTGGTCAATAATAAATGAGGTAGGCCGGATGTCCTGGTAATTACCCGTCACCACACCCTGCACATTGCGGTAATACGACTCCCAGAACGGATTGAGTTTACCCGATGTATTCAGGTAGCCAGGCTGCACCTGTGCAGTCTGGCCGGCACCGATAAACCCTGTGCCTTCGGCCTGGATCTTAGCGATCTCGGCATTCACATACGACTGGTCAGCTACTTCACTCTGGCGGATCAGCGCGCGGAGTTTGACCGTATTCGCAAACCGGTACCAGGCATTGCGGTTACCGGCAAACAATATATCGTCAGTTGTCGGCTCCGTACCCGGTGTACTGTTTTTGATATCACTGATCCCGGCAGTAACAAGGTCCATGGCTTTCTGGTACACTACCCTACCCTCTTCATAACGTGGCGTCGGGAATTGTGTGCCGCGCAATGCATCATCAAAAGGTACATTGTTGTAAATATCCACGAGACGGAAGAAATGCCAGCCCTGCATGATCTTCGCGATACCGGCATAAAACAAAGCACCCTCCGACTCCGCTTCTTCTTTCATGAGCTGGTAGTAAAGCAATGTATTGAAACCATTTTCCCAGACCGGAATGCCATCGCGCTGGTGGCGGATCGCAGGACCGTTGAAGGTTTTCAGGTCGACGAACATACTGATACCCTCGTTGGTGGTGCCCCAATAACCTCCCCAGAGCGACCCGATCTGGTTCAGCTGCCCCTGTTCCTGGTTCACCGTGCTGACCAGCACGGCAGGAAGCTTCGCGCGCAACGGTAGTGTTTCCGATGTGGGTGCATTCGGGTTTTCATTTACATCAAGGAATTTGTTGCAGCTGATCAGCAACATGGATATAATAGCGGAAAAAAGTATTCTTTTCATCATTGTAAAGTTTAAGGGTTAGAAGCTGGCGGTGAGATTAAAGCCAAAACTGCGGTAAGGTGGTACTTGCCGGAAGCTGAGATAACCATCCGTGTTGTTGTAGAGGTATTCCGGATCGCCGTATTTATTATCCTTGTGGCGGATGATAAACAGGTTGGTCCCTACAAGTCCTATACTGAGATCCCGCACGATCCGCTGTCCCCCGAGTATGGATTGCGGCAATGCATAGCTGATATTCAGTTCACGCAGTTTCAGGAAATCCGATGGCGCAGCCGTATTGATCTGTACTTCACCCTGGCGGCTCCAGAACGCGCGGCCACCGGATGATGTCAGCATCGTATTCGCCTGGTATTGCCCGGGGCCTGTTTCAATCACCGAACCGGGCCATACAAATGGCTGGCGGTCGAAGGCGGCGGTACGTGGATCAGTACCGGCGGCATACATGGCCGGTACGATTTCCGAGTACAACCAACCACCCATGCGCCAGTCAAACTGTGCACCAACGGTCAGGCCTTTGAAACTGAACTGGGTATTGATGCCCATCTGGTAGGGCGGCACCAGTGAGCCAAGGGTAGTGTTTTCCGTGGCAACAACCGGATCACCGGTACTGGCATCCACCACCACATTCCCGTTCGGGTCGCGTTTATAATCACTCACGAGCAGCGTCGGGAACTGCTGGCCAATCACGGCATAGGACTGGCGGAAATTGTTGATATTATCAAGACCACCATATAGTTCTTTCACCTGGTTGTCGATGTAGGTGAAATTGAATCCAAGATTCCAGCGGATATCTCTTGTGCGGATGAGATCCCCGTTGATACCAGCCTCGATGATGCTGTTGGTCAGGCGGCCGGCATTTACCCGTGCAGAGTTGTACCCTGTGGCAGCGGAGGCGGTTGCATTGAAGATCTGGCCCTTTGAATCAGAATACACATAGGTACCCTCGATATTCAACCGGTTATTAAACAGACCCAGCTGGAAACCGGTCTCGACGGAGGTCACGAACTCCGGTTCAATATTGGGGTTGGGGTTAACCAGACCGGGCAGGAAGCCCACCAGGTTGCCAAATGGAAAGCCGAGTGACTGCGTATAAGCATTCTGCAGCTGGTAAGGTGCGAGGGTTACGTTACCCGTTTTATTCCAGGACCCGAACCATTTCAGGTAAGAGATCCTGCGGCTGTCTTTCAGTGAAGTAATGGCATCGGAAGCAACGAATGACACACTGACTCCCGGATAAAAATAAGAACGGTTCTCCTGGCTCAGTACGGATGTCCAGTCATTCCGGCCGGTCAGGGTCAGGAATAAAAAATTATCATAGCCTGCCACAAACTCACCGTACACAGCCGAAGAGCGTTGTTCGGTAATGGCAACCGATCCGTTGAGTTCGCCCTGGCGGCTGCCGGGGTTGAGCAGGTCCTGGTAGAGGAGGTTGGCTGCACCGATGCTGCTGGTCTTGCGGTAGTCTGTACGTACGTTCTGGCCAACAAGCAACCGAGTGCTGATTTTATCAAACTGTTTTTCAAAATTCAGGATCAGGTCGCTGTTGAACCGGCGATACGCATTGGAACCATCGCTCACACTACCCACCGTGTTCCTGGTACCCGGCGCCTCAAACTTGCGGGTGCTGCTGCGTGATTCATCCGTGAGTGAATACATACCCGCACGGTACAGTGCCTTGAACCAGGGGGCGAAACTGTAATCGAGTTCAATTTTCCCGTTCAGCGTCTGCTGTTTGCTTTCATCCCGGATATTATCAATCAGGAAATAAGGATTACGCAGCCATGATCCCTGGCTGGTGAAATAGTTCAGCGGATTACCGGGCGACAGGGTATTTTCCCAATCCTTCACCATATCAAAGTTGAAGTTGGCAGGATAACGATAGGCACCGATCCATGGTCCGTCGGGCGTGGTGTTCTTATCATTAATACTGTAGTTCACATTGTAGGATGCATTCAGTTTCCCGAATTTCCTCGATCCGTTGAAGCGCAGGTTGGTGCGTTTGTTTACATCATCCGGGATAATCCCCCTGATGTCCACATGCTGCACCGACATGAAATAGGTGCTGCGGTCATCACCACCGGAAAAAGAAAGATCATTCTGTATGGTCAGGCCCGTGTTGAACAGATCCAGCCGATTATCTTTTGACGGTACTGCATACAGCACTGTTGGTTGTGTACCATCGGGCAATGGCAATCCGAAGTCGCGCGTGCTGCCATCAAACTCCGGCCCCCAGGACTCGTATTGCACAGCATCGTATACACCATTGTTTCCCTGTCCGTATTTTGTCTGTGCCGGTGGAAGCAGGAACACATTGGAGAAAGTGGTTGTGTGTCCGAATGTAACCACACCCTTTCCCTTCTTCCCTGATTTGGTACTGATCATCAAGGCACCATTCACGCCTTCCGAACCGTAGAGTGCAGCTGCGTTGGCACCCTTCAGGACGGTGATGGATTCGATATCATTCGGATTGAGCCGTGCGATATCCGGTACAGGCACACCATCCACCACGTAGATCGGAGCATTCGGATTACGGCCATCGATACCGGCGGTGCGACTCAATGAACGGCTGCCTCGCAGGGTAATGTTGACCTGCGGGTCTACCTTGCTGTCGTACATATTGATCCGCAGTCCGGATACTTTTGAGGAAAGCCCGAAAATCGGGTTGACCGTTTTACCCTGGTTAAGGTTACGGTTGTCGACCAGTTGTGCACTTGCACCAATCTCGCGTGCAGCACGTTTTACACCGAGTGCACCCGTTACCACTATTTCGGAGAGATCGGTAACATCGGCTACCAGCTGGATATCAAACAGCGTGGACGACTTGCCAACGGCAACCAGGTCGCCCCTGTAGCCAACATTAGAAACTTCTAAGAATTCACTGGCATTCACGTTAATTTCGAAGTCACCGTTTACATTTGTTGTAACGGCCTGCGATTTTCCTTTGACCGCAATTGTAGCACCAGCAAGGGGTTTGCCGGATCCGGCATCGGTCACTTTCCCTTTGATGGCGCGTTGCTGGGCTGACGATACCATTACACCGAGCAGGAATACAAGTACCAGCAGTTGAACTTTTTTTACCATAATTCGTTTTGGTTATTTTTGGGTGAATCGGAGATTTTCGCGGTGCAAAATTCCGTGCATGTTTTATCTGTTAATGGAAAAACAAACACGTCCCACGGAGAACGTTTGCCCTGAAACCCGCTACCAGCAAAGATTTTACGCATTTCGAAAAAGATTTTTCCAAATAATAAAACGCTTTCGCAAGTACATTCCGATACATTACGCGAGCGACACCAAACAATCACCAAAAACGACCGGATGCAAACCAGTTACGAATCACAGGCAGACACCACGCAGACCGAATTCAACATCCTCTATCCGGATCTTTCGGCTGAACTGCCGGATAATTCAGTAGATGGGCTATTTGCTTTTGACCCTGCCAGCATGGGGTTGAGCATCAGTGAAACACTGATGCCTGGAATGCATTTCGCTTATTACAAACGAAACACACGCGAGACAAAACGTTTCCGGATCAGTAATCCTGAACCGTACATCAGCCTGGTGTATTCCATCCGCAACAAGTCACGCTATACAGATGCAGGGTCGGGTGAACAGTTTGCCCGGTTTGACCATCGCCAGCATAATCTTCTGTACATCCCCGACGGTACATTTTTTATTGATGCTGCAGCGGACGAAAACGCGGAATCGTTTGTGATCAATTTCAGCATTGAACGGTTCAGTTCAATGATCCCTGATGAACATCCCCTCTTCCGTGTTTTCCGGAGGATGGTTGAGCAGAACCGGGCGGGTTCACTTGCCGAGTTCAACATGCCGGTCCGGCCCTCGTTGCAGTCAATCCTCATGGATATCCTGCATTCAGCACGGACCGGATACTACAAATCGCTGTTTGTGCGGGCGAAGGTGACTGAACTGCTGATGTTGCAGCTGGAGCAATCGGAGATGGAACCCGAACCACTGGCGCCGGGTGAGAGTGAGGAAGTAAAAAGGATGTATGAGGTAAAGGCACTTATTACCGGCGACCTGGCCAGCCATGTGTCCATCATTGAACTGGCAAAAAAGGTGGGGACCAATGATTGTTACCTGAAGAAACAATTCAAGGAAGTGTTTGGAACAACCGTATATGGCTATCTCCATAAAGAGCGGATGGAAAAGGCGCGGCAGATGCTGGGCGAAAGCAATCGCAAGATCTCGGAAGTGGCAAAGAGTATCGGGTACAAACATGCCTCCCATTTCTCCCTTGCCTTCAAAAAATATTTTGGCTACCTCCCTAATAAAATCAGGATGCTCATTGCAGCGCTGCTCTGCGGGCCGGACCTAATGCTGGTATCAGAATGGGGATCGATGATCTGATAAATCAGATATTTTTCTTTATAAACGCTATCACTTTCTGTCGCACCGCAGGTGCGTCAAACATTTCACCATAATGGGGTGCACCGGGTACGACCACAAGTTCCTGCTGCACCCCTTTCAGTCTTAACCAGGAGGCCAGCAGTACTGACTGTGTCACCGGCACCATATCATCTTTCTCCCCGTGGATGATCAGGAAGGGCGGATCATGTTCATCCACATAAGCGACCGGACTGGCTGCCCGCGCAAGATCAGGCCGGTCGTTGGGTTTTGCCCCCAGCAGCACGGCGACGGCACTCCGATCGTTGTTGGCTGCCGTATCCGCAGACGATGAGATCGCAATAAAGTCGGAAGGCCCGTAAAAATCCACCACCGCCCGGATCCTATACGGCGGTTTCTTTTCCATATTATTCGATTGCAGTCCAAGCAGCGAAGCCAGGTGTCCGCCGGCAGAAAATCCCATCAACCCGATCCTGTTTTTATCAAGTCCGTATTTTGCCGAACTGATATACAGGAAACTGACGGCATTTAAGCAGTCATACAATTGTGCGGGGAACACAGCACTTGTGCTGAACAGGTAATCAACGCTGGCGATGGCATAGCCACTGGCAAGGATCTCCCGGATTGTTTGCTTCATATAACCCATGTCCGCATACTTGTCATTTGATCGCCAGGCACCGCCATGGATCCAGACTATCACCGGTACATTCCCCTTCCTGCCGGCGGGCAGGTACAGGTCCAGCTGGTGTTTCTGCAGGGTATCATCATGGTAAGGGACATTATTATAAACGACTGTCCCCTCCGGGAAAATTCCTGCCACAGGTGCAGCGGCTTTTCCGGGGGGAACAGCGGGTTTGGTCGTCTGCGACGAGGCAGCGATTGGTAACGCAACAATAGCAACGATCATCAGTAGCCCTGGCAGGCGGATAAATTGTTGTGACATGGTTAAATCTACAACAATCCCGCGGCTTACTTTGTACTGGTTACCTTTAGTTTCACGGGGAAAAATTCAATTTTTGTTATACGCGTGTCATCGTTACAGTTGTCATCGGTACTGATATCCGGCCCGCCGGTATCGCCTACGATATGGAAAAACTTTACCAGCGTGCCTTCGGTAGATGGCACCTGCACCACGGTATTGCCATGGTCAATAGTCCCTTTGACGAGACGCGAGAGTAATGACTTCTCCTCCGGTCCGAATCCATAGGCGTTGAGCACAGCTGATTTTACATCGGTATTATCCAGGAAAGTATAGAGGGCCTGCGCCACATCCGTACCGGGTACAATGAACTGGATGCCACCAGGCGGACTGATAAATGAAGTCCGTGACCGGGTATCGGAAAGAATGCCAAGGATTTTCATTCCGTAGGGTGCCTCATAAATTGTTTTCGTCCACCGTCCTTCTGTGGTACTCCAGTCCTGCACGGTTTCCACGGCCGAGAGGCTGATGTTTGCCATCAGGCTGCTGCCATCCTTTGTGACATAAATACCCACCTCACATTTTATCCGGGGCCCATGGCCGTCGAATTCACGATCGCCGCGGACCACAGCAGACGGACAAAGCCACTCGCTAACAGCGTCCGGCGTGATTGTGATTTCTTTCGTGGATGCCTGTGCCGGCAATGCAGCTGCTTGTTTTTTCAGGTACACTTTGAAAGGTCTCAGGCTCGCCGCCACCTGTGTATGGCTTGCACAGGTACTTCCTTTTCCCTTCACGGTTGGCTGCGTAATTTCCCATCCGGCCACCAACCCGTTGTCGAGATCAACCATCGGATCGTTGGGACCCAGTCCAAGCAACGAGCGGAGTTGTCCCGGGCGAAACTGCGTCAGTGTCCTGTTGCCGGCAAACTCAAATTTTGCCTCGTCATTTTCACCAATACCACTGATCACGAAACCATCTGGTGCCTTATACACAACATCCAGGCTCACTCCTTTTGTCTCGGACAGATCATCGGTCTGCTCCTTTTCGCGCACATTCATTGTCAGCAGCACCGCATTCCGGTTCCAGCTCAGCTTCAGCGCGGCAGAGACCTTCGAACGTGCCGGATTGAATTCAAGGTCACCCTTTGATTTTTGCGAAGGGCAAAGTCTCGCCGCCTGTACGCCGCTGACTTCAGCGATCCTGTTTCCATTTGCCTCCGGGGCCGATAAACTGACCGTTGGCTTCTGGGAAAACAAGTTGACAAATAACAGGCAACCTGCCAGGGATATAATAGTCTTTTTCATTGTTATAGTTTTTACCTTACTCACTCCGTTTGTATTTTTCTTTCATGAATTCGAAATACATAAACCCGAAACGCTGATACCAGTCAGGCGTGCCGAACTTGTCCTCACATTTGCTGACAGACTCCAGTGCTTTTTTAAGCGAGCCCATCATATCGACATATTTCCGGTCGTAGGTTTTTTTGAAACTTTCCAGTCCGGTCATGATTTCCGCCCGGGCTGCCTGCCAGGCCAGACCGGTCACTGCGTGGATGCCGCTGGCATTGTCCCCGAAAGAGATCGCGGCATTGTTGAACTCGATAGTATTCCGGAAAATGCAGCCCAGGCGCCCAAGCTGGCGGCGGATAAAATTTAACTCGCTGACTGCCGAGCGGTAACATTCTGCACAACCAGGGTTCTCACCGCAGGTGGAAGGCATCATGGCCGAAGCATCGGAACCGAAATCAGGTTTGCAGGCATTGGGATTAAAATCGTCCATGGTAGTGATATCATTATCGCCATTCCTGATCCCGGTTATCACCGAGTTGAGCGTCCCCAGCGCGTCGGTGATTGCCGCCTGTTCATTTCCCCTGCGCTCATTGCCCATGCCGCGCAACGAGCCATCCTCCTGCGAGCGAACCACCAGCAATGGCAGCACCAACAGGATTACGAATAAATACTTTTTCATGATTTTTTCTTTTTGTTGAGTCTGATGACAAGAAAGATGATTACGGCAAGGGCGAGTACGATGATCCCGACAGTAAGCAGGTTGGCCTTACTCCATGCGGCGAGCCCGTCGGCGCTACCGGATTCACCCGCCTGCCGGAATACGGATGGCATCGGCACATCCAGTTCCTTGCCCGTCCAGGTGAGCAATACATACCTGGCCGGTTTGTTTTTCGCGACCACCATGATCCCGAAACCATCCTCCGTTTTAAATTTGCTGTTCCAGATTTTTGTACCCGACACATCCCCGGACCGGAGCGACTGCCGCCAGTTTTCCTGGCAGAGATTGACATGAAGTGATACATCGTCATCGATCCCGTTGATGCTGAAATAGGTGGGTGAATACATACTCAATCCCTTGACATAATAGTAGGCCGTATCGGTTTCCTGGGTGGTGACAAACTTCGCGAGGCGCCCATCTGGCTTGTCTTTTCCGGGAACCGTGTACTCTTCCATTTTGAGTTCAACCGGTACTACCCGCTCGTCCAGCGAGAATGGCTGTGCTCCGGTTACCACCACTGTTAAGAGCAGCAGTGACAGCAGTAATAATTTTACAGGCTTCAAGGTTTGATTATTTTGAAATACTGGTAATCTCGTTGCGCATGGCCACCTTTCCGCTGATGAACAATTCCATTGCGAGGATCGTGAGTGAGGGTGCATACCAGACGGTCATTGTATTTTTGCCCATTCTTTTTTTTGCTTTCTCCAGCTCTTCCTTTACTTCCGGTGTCAGGCCAGCCATGCTGCTGCTGGTTTCGATGGTGGGCACGATGCGGTAGCAATCAAAACTGCCGGCGGCCGTGGTCAGCTTTTCCTTTGCTTCCACTTTACGTTCATGGATCCTGGTTGCGATCTGCATCTCTTTTCCGCCATAGTTCATGCTGACCGTATAGTTGGCATCGGGCAGTGATTGTCCCACTTCAAGCTTCGAGGAGAAACTGAAACCGGCGGAGCTGATCTTTGTATTTTCGGAAGTGGTCACAAATGAAGAAAGGTCGATCAGCAGGTTGGTTCCATCACAAGCATACCTGCCTGTTCCGGCTGTCGGCTCGCGGCCATCCCCGAATGTGGATGTCATGGCGATCTCCGACTGTTTCCCGCCACCTGCATCCGATACCCTGATCACTTCCGATTCAGTGCTGACGATGAGTTTGCCGTTGGCGTCTACTGCCTTGTTGGTAAACTTTGCGCCTTTTTTAAAAATGAGGGTGGAACCGCAATCACCGGTAGCGGAAGCTTTTGCGGTCTTTGCCTTGCCGGCCTGGCTTACATCCGGAAATGCAGCATCCGGTTTCGCCACATCATTGTTGCAGGATAAAAACGCAATCAGTAAAAGGAAAGGAGTTGAAAGTTTCATACGCTTGATTTTGATGGAATGAAACTAACGTATGGATCAACAGGGGAAACTACATGATCATGTAGCGGGCTCAGACCAACCGGTCGCGTATCGCCCTGGACACTGCTTCCGTGGCGGAATGTACGTGCAGCTTGTCATAGATTTTTTTAATATGGAAACGGACCGTATCAATACTGATTTTTTCCTGCGTGGCGATCATTTTGTAACTGTACCCGTTTACGAGGTGCTGCAGGATCGCGGTTTCTTTGACAGAAAGATCCAGCTTCTCCTGCCCGGTTGATTTGGCCACGGGTACCATACCGAGCACTTTCCTTGCCACCGACCCGGTCATGGGTGCACCCCCGGACAATACATCGCGGATGGCCGACACCACTTCCTGCGCGGCGTATCGTTTGAGAATGTATCCGGAAGCGCCGGCACAGATGGCGTTGAAAATATTTTCATTGTCGTCGAAAACAGTGAGCATGATCACCGGCAGCGAACCATTACGGAGCCTGATCCTTTTCACGGCCTCCACTCCATGCACCCCGGGCATATCGATGTCCATCAGCACCACTTCCGGCCGAAAGGTTGCGAGGTCAGCTTCGACCGTGTCGGCATTGGGCATTGCCGCCATCAACTCAAACCCTGGCTCCTCTTCGATCAGCAGGGTCATGCTGTTTCGCAAGGCTTCATTATCGTCGTATAAAAGGATTTTTATGGACATACCGTAATATAAGTGGATAAATACCCGTCCGGACTACATGATCATGTGGCAGGAAAATCGAGTGTGATCTCGGTGCCTTTTCCGGGTGCCGACAGGATGCTGAGCTGTCCGTTCATCGCGGCGGCGCGGGATGCCATATTCTTCAAACCCCTCGACGACCTTGACTGTTCCGGATCAAATCCCTGGCCATTGTCGGTAATGCGGAGACGGACACGGCCCCGCTCCAGGCCAAGAAACAACAACACATCCGTGGCGCCTGCATACTTGCTGATATTGTTGACCGCTTCCTTGAACACGAGGTAAAAATCGCGCCGCTGCTCCATCCCGATACTGCCACGCAACACCAGTTCCTCCACTTCAAAACGGGTGAGGATATTTTTTGGCTCGAGTGTATCCCGGACAAACTCCCGCATTCGCACCAGCATATTTTCCAGCCGGTCGTTTTGTGGTGCAATGGCCCATACAATATCACTCATGCCCTGCTGCATCTGTTCCGACTGTTCGGTAATCTGCCGCAGCAGCAGGGAAGATTTCTGCTGGTCTTTCCCGAGGTTGTTGAACGATACCTGTGAAAGGATGCGTATGCTCGTGAGTGTGGATCCTATTTCATCATGCAGGTCTTTGGCAATATTGTTCCGGACAGATAACAGGACCTGTTGTTGTTGTAGTTTTTTGCGCAGCTGGTAGCGGTTGAACAGGAAGCCCGCCACAACCAGCAGGAAGGCAATGCCCCCCAGGATCAGGTTGCGTTGTGTGCGCTGTACTCCCAGCCTGACAGCACTGATTTTCTTTTCCTGCTCGGCCAGTTGCAGCGCCTGCTGGTTGTTCCTTGCCAGCAGGAGTTGTTTATCGAGCTGCTCCTCCTGTTGCCGGATCCGGATATCGCGTAACTCCTGTTGCTTGGATAAAAGCCTGATCTCGGATTCTTTTTTTGCCGCCTCGAGCTTGTTACCTGCCAGTTCCGCCCCTTGCTTTTCCAGTGTGAGCTGCCTTAGCCGCTGCGCGGTTTCCAGCCGGAGAATTTCGTTATCCTTTTTCTCTGTTTCATATTTTGTCTGCAGCTCAGCGATATCGGTAGCTGTATTTTCACTGATCACACTGTCTCTGTAGCTGTAAAAGTTTTTCAGGCTGGCGAGCGCTTTTTCGTAATCTTTCCGACGGGTATACGCTGTGGCTTTTGCGCCATGGATATCCCGTAATACTAATTTGTCGGTAAGGCGTTCGGCGATTTCCGTTGCCTCCCTGAAACCCGCTTCCATGGCGGCACTGTCACCCAGGTCGGCATGCATCTGCGCCGCCCAGCGGGTCTTGATGGCTAGTGCGCGCTCATCTTTCATCTCGCGGCAGATACCAATTGCCCTGAGTATACTTTCGAGTGCCAGCCGCTTGTTGGCGTCCCGGTTGCCCTTACCTGCCTTCATATCATAAAACAGCGACATGTTGGTAAAGGACTGCGCCAGCATTGAAGGGAGCCGGTTCTTCTCCGCCGCCGTGGTTGCTTTCTGCTGGTACCAGAGAGCTGAATCGAGATTTACCGCCGCAAAAAGGGTGGCAAGGTTGCCATAGGAATTGGCCAGCGCATCGGGATTGCCCCCATCTTCTTTCAATTCAATCGCCATCCTTGTGTACCGGATCGCTTCTGCACGGTTGCCCATATTATAATACACGGTGCCGAGATTACCCATTACTGTGGCCGCACCCTGCCGGTCGCCCAGTTGTTCATGCACACGGAGGGAACGCAGGAACCAGTCTGCCTGCCCCTTCAGATCGCCCCTTTGCCCGTACAGGTAGCCGAGGTCATTATAGACCTGTCCCTTGTGGCCCGAAGAAATTTTATCAAAATTGAAATCCAGCGCATCGTGGTAATACTTCTCTGCCTGGTCTAGCTGGCTATCGTACATCAGCACCTGCCCCTTCTGGTAATAACCCAGCGCCAGCAGGAAGGAGTCTTTCAGCTGCCTGGCTGTAACGAGGCCCTGCTCGATTAAGGGCATCAAACTGTCCGACCGGTCCTGTTTTATATACACTGCCGCAATCTTGAATTTCGCCAGCGCAATTGCCCGGGGAAGGTGCCGGCTGGAACCCAGTGCCAGCGCCTCTTTACACAGCCTCAATGTAACGTCGAGTGAACCGAGCAGGAATTCGTCATCGGCTTCGTCGAGCAGTTGCTCCACCCGTAACGAATCTGCACGGCGGCTGCCCTGCTGGGCAGGAACAGACTGTGCCTGTCCCAGCAGGGTACAGAGAAGTAAGCAGTATGGGAGGATAACCCGTTGCATGGTGAAATGGCCTCGTAAAAATTACAACTTCCCGCCGGAATAGCTGAAATAGATTTGAAAGCTGCCGTCCCGCAGTCTTAACTTAGGGGCAAATCAAACTTCCGGGTATGAAAGTATTCCTCCTCTCCTGCCTGCTCGCATTCAGTATAACGGTGGCACAGGCACAGCAGCCGAAAGACCCGCGCGTGATCGCTTACTTCGCGGGTAATATCAGCCAGCTGGACAGTTTTGATGTAACTAAACTGACACATATTATTTTCTGTTTCGGGCATCTGAATGGCAACCAGTACCGGGTCGACAATGCGAAGGATACGGCCATCATCCGCAAAATGGTGACCTTAAAAAAAATCAATCCTGCATTAAAAGTCATCCTGTCACTGGGTGGCTGGGGTGGATGTGAAACCTGCTCCTTTGCTTTCTCCACACCCGAAGGGCGCCAGGAATTTGCATCGGAATTCAAAAAACTGAATGATTATTTCGGGACCGACGGACTGGACCTCGACTGGGAATACCCTACGATCCGCCTCGATAATGACATCGATAAAAACCCGGTGCACCAGGCCGGACCGGCGGACCGCGACAACTTTACCGATCTCGCGCGACGGATCCGTCGGGAGCTCGGACCAGTACACGAACTCAGTTTCGCCGCAGGCGGTTTTGATACCTATCTGACAGGCTCGGTTGACTGGGCAGCAGTGATGCCGGAAATTAATTACGTGAACCTGATGAGTTATGATATCATCAATGGCTATTCCACTGAAACAGGCCACCATACGGCATTATATTCAACACCCAAACAGAAGGAATCGACAGATAACGCCGTCAGCTACCTGCTGAAAATCGGGGTTGATCCGAAAAAGATCATCATCGGTGCTGCGTTCTATGCCCGGGTATGGGAGAATGTGCCGGGGAAAGACAACGGACTTTACCAGAAAGGAAAATTCAAGGAAGGGTTCAGCTTTTCCAGCTTCCCCCAAAAACTCAACGCCGCAGCCGGTTTCGAAACCTATTGGGATGATACAGCCAAAGCACCCTGGTCGTATAACAAAAAGAAAAAACTTTTTGCAACCTATGACGATAAACGTTCGATCCGGGAAAAGACAAACTACGTGATCAGCAAGGGCCTTGGCGGGATTATGTTCTGGGAACTGAGCAATGATCTTTACAAGGATGGTTTGGTTGACATCATCATCGAAACGATCCGCGCAAAAAAATAACACTGATCAAAGGAACCGCTGGAAAGCCATCGGGATAAACAAAGGCAATGGAAAACTATAGTATCGTCATTTTCATCCTTGCGCTTATGATCGGGCTTTCGGCGATGGCCGGGAAGATCCGGGTCCCCTATCCGATCCTGCTGATCACTGCCGGAATTGCTGTGGGGTTCATCCCCGAGATGCCGCAGTTTGAAATCAATTCGGAAGTGGTGTTCCTTATCTTCCTTCCCCCCTTGCTATATGATGCGGCATTCAATATTGACTATAAAACTTTCCGGACACAGATCAACACAATCAGTGGCCTGGCCATCGGGCTGGTATTCCTGACCACCGTTGCCATTGCTGCGGTTGCGCATTATTGTATCCCCGGGATGGACTGGCCGCTTGCATTCGTATTGGGGGCAATTTTATCAGCAACGGATGCGGTGGCGGCAATCGGCATTACCAAGGGCCTTGGACTCTCCCACAAAACCACTACGATCCTTGAAGGGGAAAGCCTGATCAATGATGCATCGGCACTGGTTGCCTACCGTTTTGCCGTGGCGGCGGTCACGGGCGTGAGCTTTGCTTTTTTCAAGGCTTCCCTCCAATTCCTCGGATTGATGGCGGGTGGCGTGCTGGTCGGTTTTGTGATGGGAAAATTGCTTGCCTTCATCCTGCAGCGTGTTAAAAAGGATGCGATGGTAACCATCAGCTTTATGCTGCTTATGCCATTCGTGACCTACCGGCTTGCAGAGGAATTGCATTTATCCGGAGTGATAGCCGTGGTGATGCTGGGGCTGGTGATTTCGCAATTCAGTACACGCGTGTTCCCGGAGGAACTCAAACGCCAGTCAAGGTCGATCTGGGATATCATCATCTTCCTGCTCAACGGACTTATTTTTATCCTGATCGGATTACAGTTTCCCTATGTACTCGCGCATATCGGCCGGGACCAGGTGCTGCCCTATCTTGGTTATGCCTTGCTCATCACTGTAGTGGCACTACTTGTCAGGATGTTCCGGGTATTCGGACAACGGACCAACCTGCAGAAAGGATTCGCCCGTCTCAGTAATTCCGCTGCCACCGGCCGGGGAAAAGGTAAACGACGGATGCGGATCACCGAGGAAGAATTACTGGATCTTGAAACCAGCATCATCATCAGCTGGTCGGGGATGCGGGGTATTGTATCACTGGCCATCGCGATCGGTTTGCCTGCTACGCTGGATAATGGACTTGAATTCCCTATGCGGAATGATATTATCTTTATTTCAGTGGCGGTGGTATTGTTTACCTTGCTCGGACAGGGACTGACCCTGCCCTGGCTGGTAAAAAAACTGAAAAACAAACGCATCGGGCCGGTGGAAACCATCGGCAGCCACAGTTGACCTGCCTCGCACAAACCTTCCATTGAAAATACCGGAATGCAGGCAGTTGCCGGTCCGGGAAAGCCGGTTAGATTTACCTGTTAAAATTTTACGGATGTTCCACCCCAAGCCCGTTCCCATCAGGGTTATCTTACTTGCCATTATAACCTGCTGCAGCAGCCTGCTGCCCGCGCAGAAAGTCAATACCGACAGCCTGCGCCGCATCATCAGCAGCCAGCTGCCCGACACCCAGCGCATCGATGCCATGCTCTCCCTTGCCGCTTACCAGGTCAAACATGAACGCGATGACTCCGGCGGGTTGCGCCTGCTGCGTGATGCAAGGGACCGGTCAGTCAGGGCCGGTTATCCCGCAGGACAGGTACAGGCACTACTGACCATGGGCAATTACCATCGGGAGAAAAACCAATGGACACCTGCGCTGGAATCCTACCAGGAAATGGTCCGCGCGGCAGCTACGGTAAAATGGGACAGCCTGCGTTACCGCGCGATCATGATGGCTTATAATAATCTAGGAGGCATCTATAATTTCAACGGCGATTACAACAACTCGCTGGCCAACCGCATGAAATCACTGGAAATTGCCGAACGGTACACTCCGGACAACTACCAGAACCTTGGTGTCATTTACCTCAACATTGCCAGCGATTACAGGCAACTGAAGATCCCAATAAAGGCATTGGAATACCTGGGGAAAACGACGGGTTTCTTTGATAAACTGTCTGACCGGCTGAAGATGGAGTACTATTATGAGTACTACGAAAATTATCTCGCCGCCGACAGTACCGCTGATGCGGAACTGGTGCTGGGCAAACTGGAAAAGGGTCTTGCCGAATACAGCCTGAGCCCCTTCCAGCAAAAAGACTACGCACTCATGATCACCCGACTCAGAGGCAATTTTGCCATCAGTCACGGAAAAGATTATACCAGCGGGATAACCCTGTATGAAAAAGCGCTGGGGCTTGCCCGCGCGCTGGAAGACCGCGCCGAGATCAGTTCGGCATTGCAGCAGCTCGGCGCCGCATGGATCAGCAATGGCAACCCGGCAAAAGCGATCCCCATCCTGCGCCAGGCCTACGATTCAAGCCTGGCGGGCAAACAGCTCAACCTGCAACTGAAAACTGCAACCGGGCTGGGTGAAGCTTACCGGGCAACTGGTAATGAGGGGGAGGCCAACCGGTTTTTATCCGAAGCCATCCGTCTGCAGTCAACAATTTATGACGATGAAAAAACGAAGGAACTCAATTTCCTGGAGGCCATTTACCAGGGTGAAAAAAGGGAAAAGGAAATCACCGCACTGAAACTTTCCGGTGCGGAAAAAGAATTATCGATTGTAAAACGAAACCGGATGCTTATAACGGGTGGGGCCGTTGCCCTGGCCATCGTGCTGTTATTGCTGCTGCTGTACCGCAACAGCCGCCAGAAAAGTGCCATCGCCGAAAAGGAACAACAGGTGCAGGCCGAACAGATCCGTTTCCTCGAACGCCAGCAGCAGGTGGTATCGCTGCAATCAATGATCAACGGGCAGGAGACGGAACGGACAAGGATGGCGCGCGACCTGCATGATGGCCTTGGAGGTTTGTTCTCCACCATCCGCATGCATTTCAGTACACTGCAGCACGAACATCCTGACCTGAAAACATATCCCCTGTTCAACAGCAGTTATTCCATGGTCAATACTGCAGCCGAGGAGGTACGCCGGATCGCGCACAATATGATGCCCGAGGTATTGATCCGGATCGGGCTGGTGCCGGCAGTACAGGAGCTGTGCAACAGTATCAGCGCAGGCAAACTGCTTACGGTGACAATGCAATCATATGGGATGGACAATCGCATGGGCTCCGGTACGGAGATCATGCTGTACCGCATCATCCAGGAGCTGCTGAATAATATTATCAAACATGCCCATGCCACGGAAGCGCTGATCCAGTTCAACCGCGAAGGGAACCAGCTCAACCTGACGGTGGAGGACAATGGCCGCGGGTTTGACACACTCGATACCGGCACGCAGAAACAGGCGGGTCTCGACTCCGTCAAAAGCCGCGTGAATTATCTCAACGGTACGCTTTCGATTGATTCGGAAAAAGAGGTCGGCACCACCGTGATGATGCTTTTCCTCGTAAATGACCAATAACATTCGTATTTTCATTTTATCCAGATGATAACGGTTTTAATTATAGATGACCATCCACTTGTGGCCAACGGCATAGCCACCATGATCCGCGATGTGGATCACCTGCAGGTAATCGGCAGCTGCAAGACGGCCGCCGCGGCACTTGAGCTTCTTGCCACCCAGACACCCTCGGTGATCCTGCTGGATATCAGCCTGCCGGATATTGATGGACTCGAGCTTTGCAGCCGGATCCGGAAAACAAACAAGGAAAGCCGGATCGTTGGCCTGACTTCCACCAATGAAGCCGGCATCATTTCCCAATTGCTTACCCGCGGTGGGAATGGGTACCTGCTCAAGAATATGGAGCGGGAGGAACTGCTGCAGGCAATCGATACGGTGATGGATGATAAAATATTCCTGAGCCGAGCCGCCAATGAGAAATTGCTGGAACAATACCGGTCTGCCTCCGAAGCCATGACCAGCTCGCCCGTGCTCACCCGCCGGGAAAAGGAAATACTGCAGTTGCTGCATGAGGGACTGAATGGCCCGCAGATTGCGGCAAAATTGTTTATCAGTCATTATACCGTGGAGACACACAGGAAGAACCTGATGCAGAAACTGAATGCCAGCACCACACAGGCACTGCTGAAGACTGCGAAAGAGAACAGGTTTATCTGATACTTGCAGCACACCTCGAGAAGGATAGCTGGAAGTTTGCCTCCGAGGATTGACGAAAATTGATTTGCAGTCCATATATTCATGCAAAAATGAATTTACCTGATATCTTCACTGCCGAGGTTGCAGAAACCATCATCAGCCGGATTGACAAAATCAACCCGGATACAAAACCATTGTGGGGAAAGATGAATGCCTCCCAGGTACTGGCCCACCTGAACGTAGCATACGACTCCACATTTACCGATATACATCCCACCCCGAACTTTATCCAGCGATTATTTATAAAAGCCTTTGCCGCCTCAATGGTTGTCGGCAACAAGCCCTATCCGAAGAATGGCCCTACGGCACCGTGGTTTAAAATTACCGGCGACCGTGATTTTGAAGCGGAGAAAAAGAAACTCCTGGCTTATATCCGGTCGACCGCAGCAAAAGGCGAAGCGTGGTTTGAAGGAAAGAAAAACAAAAGTTTCGGGGTACTGACCGCCAACCAGTGGAATACTATGTTTTATAAACACCTCGAACACCATCTCACGCAATTCGGAGTGTAACCATTACCTGACGAGCAGGATCGTTCCGGATTTCTTCAGCGGTTTTCCCGTCACATCCTTATAGGTGATCAGGTATACATACACTCCGGCTGCCTGTGGCACGGAGGCCACCCTTCCATCCCAGCCCCTGTGCCGGTCACGGGTATCAAAAAGTTTCTGTCCCCAGCGGTTGAACACCTGCAGCTGGTAATCCTTCAACGGTGCGGGTACCATCGGGGTGAAGATCTCGTTCATGCCATCACTGTTGGGACTGAATGCATCCGGCACCTGGATCTCCAGGCAGTTGGTAAAAAAATACGCCTCACTGGAATCCTTGCCGGTACAGCCATTGCGGTCAATCACCGTCAGGAAATAGGTGCCGGTCTCCGTGACGTTGATAGATTCAGTAGTTGCTCCCGTACTCCAGTTGTAGGAGTTAAATCCTTTCACACCAAGCTGGATGATATTGCCTTTACACATACTATCCATCGGAGGCAGGAAATTTTTTGGCAGGCCGAATATTTTTGTAAGCCGCATCGTATCCGAATTGCGGCAACCATTGTTGTCCATCACTTCCACCCAATAGGTGCCGAGACTTCCGGTGGCATATGTCGGAGTGGTGGCTGCATTGAACCAGGTATACCCGGTAAAACTTCCCGGGTTCAGAAGCAGCGCACTTCCGATACATACACCGCGGTCGGGACCGAGATCCGGTTTCGGCAATGGATGCACGGTCAGGTTATATACCAGGATGGAATCACATCCCAGCCAGGTTGCCAGCGTATCACGATATATGCCCGAACTGGTCCGGTTGGCACCCGCCGCGAAATAGGACTGGCCCTCACAGATCTCGGGATAAAAATTGGTGTACTTCACGGGGTTCACGGTGAGCATCAGTGTGCGGGTACTGTCGCACCCGTTCGCGGCGGGGAACACATCCACATACGTACCGCTGGTAGCATGCCCGCCATATACCTCCCCTTCGCAGAGTGTGACGGCGATGCTGGTAAAAGACCGTGGTTTCACCAGCAGGTCAAGGGTTACTGTGCTGTCGCACCCCAGTGATGAGATATAATGATCCACATAGATCCCTGTACTGGTATGGCCGGCATAGGTCTGTCCGTCACAAATCGCCATACCCATACTGATATTGTATGTCGGTGTTACCGTGAGATTGAGTGTCCGTATACTATCGCATCCATTGAAAAAGCTCGCAAAAGTGTCGACATACACACCGGTGGTGGTATGGCCCGAATAGTTGAGACCCTGGCAGATTTTCGCAGACACGGTAGTCCGGGGCGGGGCGAAGGACGCAAAATTATTATGGTAATTAGTTTCCAACAATGGAGTATTCGGAAGCAAAATTGGCATCGGCGTACCTGCATCATTGAATACAACAAAAAGCTTCGGCAGTCCATAGTAACTCACATTTACCGTATATGAAAAACACATGTAGCAGTTGCCACCCGGCACAGCCGAAGGCAGCAGGTAAGTGCTCAGTAGAGTAGCGCCTGGCAGCCGCGGGTCGTTATTGTAAAAACTCACCGGGGTATTTTTCGGGAGCGACGCATATCCATAGTCGGCAACACAGAAATCAACTTTTACCTGATTGCCCGATGAGCAGCGGATGGCCACGTCGAAGATGCCGGCATCTGCGGTAGGATCCGCAACCGGCACGGTGTAAAAGGACGTGGTGTCCGAACAGCTTCCGTTGGTACTGACCAGCCGGACCTGGTAGTTGCCGGGTGTCGGGAAAACATAATTCAGGTTGGGCGAGGTAGCCACAACTGTTTCGGTCATTCCCACATTATTACTAACCAGCCACTGGTATGAAACGGCATTTACCGAAGTATTGGTAAAGAGGATGCTGTCGGTATACACACCCAGTTTAGATGCGATTGCTTTTTTATTGGTATAAAAACGGGCGGTTACGCCGCAGTTGACAATTACATAGTCAGTGTAGCTCGAAAAGCAGGTGGGATCAGCATTCCACGCCTTCAGTGTGACCTTGTATTTCCCGGGCAGGGTGAATGCGGATCCGATCGTGCTGAGATTACCATGCGACACCCCATCGATAAACCATTCGATATTGGCCGCGCCGGTGCTGGTGTTCACAAAATTGATCACGGTGCCGGGCAGCGGGTATGGATCACTACGCGTGAATGCGGCAGTGATGGGTTCGGTGCAGGGTTTGGTACACTGGCTGACCAGCAGTCCCGGTCGCTGCGTCAGTACGGCGGCATGCATCCGGTCTGCCTGTCCCTGGGTAAATTCGTTACCACAGGCATTGTTTCCATAGTCCATGAAATTGGAAATCTGGTCGGGCACATCCGATGTAAAGAAACCATTGGAGAATGCTGACAGCGTATCCGTATCACAGGAATTTTCCGGCGATGCACAGGATGGGGATGGTTTTACGCTGAAATCGGGAGGGGTATCACAAACGCGGTCGCCGTTGGTTGTGCAGTCGAAGTTACTGCAGCCACCTTCGAATGTGTGGTAGAGTCCAAGGTAATGTCCCATCTCATGCGCCATCAGTGTACCCCAGGCCGTAGCCACGATACCATCCAGCGGACCACCATTAGGTGGCAGGGTAGCATAACCTCCTACCCCCAGCCGGTACCAGGTACCGCAACTGAAGTTGGCATATGCTTCCGCATTGATGCTAGTGATAAACCAGATATTAATATAGTGTGCCGGATCCCATTGTATGAGGTTTTTGAGCCGGGCATCTTCATTGTCCATGTTGAGATTGTTCCCGTAGAAGGAAGTGGTACGCGTGATACCAGTTGTGTTGCCTCCCTCCGGGTCACGCTGGGCGAGACAGAAACTGATTTTTGTATCTGCACCCGCGCTGGCAGAATAAATGCCGGATTTGCTGAAGGCATCGTTCAGGTCGCTGATTCCTGCGATCACCTGTGCATCGGTAATGCTGAGGGGATTGTTGTTGACGATATGCACCACAACGGGAAGCACAACCGGGGTGTTGGCCGACTTACCCGTGGCCGAGCGGATGGCAGCATTCATGGCTTCTTCACGCTGTACGTAAACGGGATCCCGGCGACGGGCATCGAGCAGGATATCATTGCTGCATCCGTTACCGGTGGTTTTGTCACTGCCCGGTGGCAGTCCGTTTCTGACCTTTTGCTGGGAATGAAGGGTCAGTGCCGGTTGCAGGAAAAGCAACAGGAGCAGCAGGTTCCTGGTTATCCGGTTGAGGTTGAACATTGGATTGGTAAGGTAATGGACCGCGCCAGACGCGGGCAGCGTTAAAATAATATTTATTTATCATAAAACATAGGGTGTCCGGTGATTATCCCGCGCCCGTTGATGACAAAACCGGGGTTTCCCGATTAACCGGTACAATCAGCTGTTATGAAACCAATCCATTCATTTTTACTATCAATCAGTATGGCCAGTCTTCTTTCCTGCAACAACGCAGCTCAACAGCCACACACCAGCGGCATTCCTGCGGTGACAGGCAGCGAACCCGGCAGCGGTAATTTCCGCGAGGGCGTGGATTACCAGCTGTTCGAACGGGCGCGGATCCTCGACAGGAAAGGGTTTGCCGAACCAGCGGAGGCATACAGCCTTCTGCTGCCAAAGGGTTGGAAACAGGAAGGGGAAATTATCTGGAATGGTCCGGGCAGCGGTTGTGATGGCACTAACCAGTGGATCAAAGCCAGCTCCCCTGACGGGAAATACAGTATCGAGTTCCTGCCCATGCTGCTCTGGGGCTGGAGCAGCAATGCCGAACTTCGCCAGATGCAGCAGCAGACGGCGGTGCCATCCAGGTATTGCAGTTATGCCGAACCCCTCACTGCCGAGCAATACCTCCGGGGTGATTTCCTGCAAAACGATCTGCGTGGTGCCAGCATCATGGCTGTGAGCAGCAACGATGGAGTGATCACGGAGATGTCGCAGTCCAACGACAAAGCCCGCCGCGAACTGATGTCGTATGGCGCCAGTGATGTGCAGTTCCGCGCCACTGCTATCCGTGCCTCCGTGAGTTTCCCCGATGGCAGCGAAGGCATCGTGCTCTGCGGGATGAACAATGTTGAAACGACTATTCCCAATATGTATACCGGGAGTTACGACCAGTCGTACACCAGCCAGGCCCAGCAACGAATCGTGTTCCGTTTCCCGAAGGGGCAACAGGAACAGGCGGACAAAATGCTGAGTGTAATCCTGTCAGGGTTCCGCACCAATCCATCCTGGCGGGATGCGGTGAATGGTTTCTGGAAAGATGTGCGCGAGAAAAAACAGGTGGCGCATATCGGGAGGATCCGGATGATGGATGCCCAGACCCGCGCGATCGGTGACGCAGCCATCCGCCAGGGCAATGAACGGCTGGCGCAGATGGATGTGCAGATGCGCAACTGGGAAGAACGGCAGCAATCGCAGGACAGGATCCATACCGAATTTATCAAGACCATCCGCGGGGTGGAGAACTACCAGGATGCTTCAGGAAAAGTAGAGCTCAGTGGTGGTTACAACCATGCCTGGAGCCGTGGGGATGGTGGAAGTTTTATCCTGACCAACAACTCAACATTTGATCCCTCTTCTGTATTCCAGGACCAGGAATGGAAAGAAATGAAAAAAGTGGATTAGTATAACAATGATGGCTGCCTCGTACGGGCAGCCATCATTGTTAAAAGAAAGAAGTTGTTATTCCACAATAAATTTCTGTGTTGAAGAACCTGCCTTCAACAGGTACACCCCTCGCCGGAGCTGGCTCACATCGATCTGCCGGTTACCGGTACTAACTTTTTCCTGTTTCAGTACCTGTCCGGAAAGGTTCGTGATATACGCCGTACCTGCCCTTGCAAATGATACCTGCAGGCTCCCTCCCTTTACGGGATTGACCAGCACCCTGAAGGACGCCGGATCACCAACTGCCACTGCTACCAGGTTGCTGTAAATAAATTTACCATCGATATCCACCAGTTTGAGCCGGTAGTAATACACACCCGGTGCCGGCGACTGGTGACGCCAGGAGTAATTGATGATACTATTGCTGTTACCCGCTGCCTGCTGTTGTCCGAGTGTACTGAATGTTACTGCATTGGTGCTGTATTGTATTTCAAAACGGGCTGAATTCCCTTCCGATGAGGTCTGCCATTTCAATAATATATCGGTCGCCATTTTTTCACCGTTAAACGACACCAGTGTGACCGGAAGTACAAACGGACTGGTCTGCAGGATGAAGCCCCCGAAGCCAACAGCAGGGAACGTGATCTCCCAGCGCGAAGCGGATGCGTTCCACACAATATTGGCATCGGGCGGATCGATCACGGAAGATGACCCACCGGTGTAGGAACCGGGCAGGCCCGTATTTCCGGTGGATGTGCCGCGGTATTGTCCCACGCGGATATTGGCGATGCCTGCCGCATCTGAAGGACCGGTTGGCATTTTGAGGGTACTGCCGGTTGCGGCATTGAATGCGTTGAATTCGCTTTGCAGGAAAAACAGTGTGACTGTTCCTGTAGCCGTACCCGCATTTGCCGCAGGCGTAATATCATAATGGCGGGAGACAAATGGCTGGCCTGCGAAGCTGGGCACCGCTGTTTCCACCCAAACCCTTGAATCAACGGAACCCGTTACCGGCGCGGCACCGCTGCCAACAGTCCGGCTGATCGGGTTGCAACCTGCATCAAGGTACAGTCCGCCCTGGCTGCTCACGGGTTTAACCTGCTGGCTTGCACCGGATCCTGCCACACCTGCCAGCCCATTGCTGTTAGACGGACCGGTGACGGTTGCGGTGGTGGTGATGGACAGCAGGCAACTGCTTCTTGGCACAGTGATGCTAACGGTATACACACCCGATGCTGCTGTGGTTGCCGGTGTTATGGATGGATTGCTGATACCTGACACAAATCCGTTCGGCCCGGTCCATGAGTAGCCAACCACAGAAGATGCGGATGCAGTAAGGTCAAGCTGGTAACCCGCGCAGATCGGACCGCTGTTGCCCGCCACCGGCGGAGGGCAGGTCACCGAATTGATGGCGGTAGGGGTTGAACCCGGTATGGGGCAGCCATTGCCATCAAAAATATCGGGGTTACTCGCATTACTGAATACGTTACCGGACACATTGCCCGTACCATAGATATAGGAACTGTTGTCGATAATATTATCACAGGCCAGCACCACGCAATCCGAACTCGCGGTGACGCGGAATGTAAAGACGGTGCTGTCGACTCCCTGCGGGGAGTTCTGCATCTGTCCGCCTGCTACGCCATTGGCCCCCGTTCCTGACCGGACCCGTATAGTCCGTGAAGCTGCGATATACTCGGCCTGGTCATCACCCGATGCATCTGTTTTGGCACCCAGGTTGGGACCACGGGTGATGGTAATGGAATTGGGTACATACACTGCATTGCCCTCGAGCGTGTCCACGATAAATGTATTGACTGCCGGATCGGAGCCGATATTTTTCCCTGTGACGGTATACTCCAGCACATCACCCGGTTCCACCTGTCCCCCGTTGAGATCAAGCACACGCACCGACGACCGGAGGTCGGGTTCGTATACATCAATGGCAAGGGTCACTACCTGTGTCAGGTAGGTTTCCCCGCCGGTGGTCAGCAGGATATTCGCGCTGGTGGTGCTGTTGCCGATATAATTTTTTGCGGAGTTGTTGGGCAGGAAAATATCTGCATCATAACCCAGGGTATTGGAGTAGGCAGGGATGAGGAACGGGGAAGTTTTGTTTACCCCATTATAGGAAAGGGTGCTGTTGAATACATCACTGACCGGGTTCATGGCATCCGTCACATTCACATTGGTGCCTGCACCATTGAATACAAGGTTATCCCCGGTCTGTCCACGGTCCCCGTCATAACTGACTGCACCTAATTCGAACGTCACCGGACCCGATAATGGTGTAAGGAAACCAGAGATCGGCACCGTGGTATTATTACCATTGGAAACAACGGTGAGACCGTTGAATACCGTCAGCCTGCGCATCGGCTGCAGGTCATTTTTATATACGATCACAATTGTCCATCCCCCGAATTTATTCGTGGCGCCGGTGGTGGCCGTCACATTTGCCAATGTATACCGGGCATTGGCGCCTGCTGCTTTTGCGATGCTGGTCACATCTTTAAAACAGTGATACGTTGCATATCCGACGGTGTTGGTGGACAGCTGGTCTGCGGTAAGATTTACATACGTACCGGCATTGACTTTCAGTCGCACCTGGTTTTTTGTCGCCCATCTTGCATTGGTTGAAGCCAGGTCACCACCCCAGTAGAGACCCGCCCAGGTGATCTCCGTACAGCCGGGTAAGGCAAGGCTGTCTGAGGACGACATAAATGTGGCGGCGTCGCCATCCATATCAATAAAAGCTGAGTTGTAGTCATTGTTCTGCGCATTTCCCGAAGGGGCAGTCTGCGACTGGGCCGTGACACAAGCTCCGCTGGCAGCACAGGTCAACGCAGAATTGGAAACATACCGGATTCCCCCTTTCTGGGTCGTCTGGTGACGGATCGAAAATGGGGTCACAACCTGTGACCGGGCGGCTGAGTATACTCCGAAGACGAGTATAGCTATGAGGATAAATCTCATGAACAGTTTTTGGATATTGAATTCGATTCTGGTCGTAGCACAATGGTACGACAGTGAACGCCACAAACCCTTATTTCATATGCGGGAAACCAGTATTTTTCTAAAATCTGGATAAGTTCCCGTCAATTGAAAAACTGTTTTTATATGAGCGGACAAAAACCTGGTGAGTGTTCTCAGGATACGGCCTGGTCCGCGGGCGGAGGGATGAGGTCAGTAACCGGCAACTGTTTTGGTTTTGTTGCGGGCAACAATGCAAAAAACACTGCGCTGATCATCATGCCGATCCAGAAAAGATAGAACCCGAGATGGAATCGTTCTTTCAGGAGGCGGTGGGAATAGTTATGGACAAAATCATTGTAGGTGTACCAGAGTCCCACTAACGCCAGCAGGAATACCACACCACAGGTCATGTAGTGGCGGCGGCGGGATAAGCGCTGGTGGGTATAGGTCAGTACACCGATCACGAGCAATTGGGTCAGGATCAGGTAAGCATATGTTTTGGGAAAAGAACGCAGGAATTTGTACTCCTTGTACATCATGGCGATGCCAACTTTTCCAATGAAAGAAATTTTTGAGATCAGGCTGACCTGGATAAATGTAAAGACCAGGTGGAAGAGCACGAGGATGGACAGTTTCTTTTTCATCGCCGCCAAGATCGAAAAAATCCGGCATTTTTCCCAGTGCCCGGAGGGAATCGGCCAGGCACTGTGTTGAGCGGTAGGACCACCCCGTTCAAATCCGTTAAATTGCACAAGCTGTCCCGGCCCGGGATCAGGGTAATTAAACAACGTTCGGAATATGCGCCATCGGATCTTATCGCTCACTGCCTTGCTGCTTATTGTTATTACAGGTAAAACGCAGTCTCCCGCGGACCGGTATCTTGAAATCCTGCGACCAGGCTTCAGCGAAAAAAATGCACTTGCCACTACTGCTTACGTTGAGCAACGCTGGCGCGTGCCGGGGAATAAAGGTTTTGATGAAAGCATCCGTTACGTGGAAAATATCCTGCGGCAGGCCGGGTTTGTGGAAGAAAAAGACAGTCTTGAAAAAGCGCCGCTCAGTTACCGGCTCGAACACCGTCCGCTCCGGAACGGGACATGGGAACCGGTTAATGCATCGGTGCAGATCAATGGCGAATCCGCTCCCCTCCTGCAATTCAGCAGCAACAGGAATATGATCCCCATCAATTGCCCATCGACACCAGCAGAAGGGATCACGGCGGAGGTGATTTATGTCCCGGGGGATTCGCTGAATCAGATTGGAAGTATGGACCTGAAAGGAAAAATTGTTTTCTCCGACCGGCATTATGGTTCGTTTATGGCAGCAGCGGTCAAGTCTGGAGCAATCGGCGTATTCAGTTATTCCATGCCGGCCTATACGAAACCAGAGATCCATACCAGCTCAATACAGTTCGGCAGTATCCGCAGCGGCAGTAAGGAATGGGTGCTGTTTCTCTCCTGGGCGGCGAAGGAGAAACTGAAAGCAGCCTGTCTCCGTGGCCGCACCATGCTGACGGTAAAAATCAGCACCCGTTCCTATGCAGCAGAGGAACTGACACTGGTGGCCAGTGTACGCGGTACGGTGACACCGGCACAGCGCCTGGTATACAGTGCGCATGTGCAGGAGCCCGGTGCAAATGATAATGCGACGGGTGTGGGTACGCTTGCAGAGATGGCGCGGCTTACGGCATCATTGGTTAAGTCAGGAAAGATCCGGCCACAACGTACACTCAGTTTTCTATGGGGCACTGAGATCAGTGCCACCGCGAGATATATAAAGGAAGACAGTATCCGGGCGAAAGGTATCATCTGGGGCATGAGCCTGGATATGGTGGGCGAGGATACAAAAAAAACGGGCGGCACATTCCTGATTGAAAAGATGCCCGACCCATCGGCCATCTGGACCCGCGGGGAGGATAAACACAGTGAATGGGGTGCGGGGCAGGTGAAAAAATCCGACCTCTTCCCGCATTACTACAACGACCTGATCCTCGCCGTGTGCCGGAGCCAGGGCAGGCAGGATGGCTGGGTAGTGAACACGAACCCGTTTGAAGGCGGCAGCGATCATACCCCGTTTTTGCAGAACCATATACCCGGTTTGCTGCTCTGGCATTTCACCGACGTTTTTTACCATACAGATAATGACCGGCTGGATAAAGTGTCTGCGGTTACGATGAAAAACGTGGGTGTGTCGGCGCTCGCGACCGGACTATTCCTCACCACGGCCGATGACCAGGCTGCCGGCGAACTGGTCAGGCTGGTCAAGGATGCTGCCGACAGGCGTCTGCAGGCAGAGCTGGTATTGAGTAAAAAAGAAATTGGCGCCGGCAAACCGGCAGCGGGCGAACTTGAAATACTGAAGGCCTGGCACGACTGGTACCGGGGTGCACTCGTTTCGATCGGGAACCTGCCGGTGAAATCAGAAAATACAAAACTCGGTTCCACTATAAAAGTAGCGGTAAACCAGCTGGAAGAATCTTACCAGAAGGCAGTCCGGGACTTTTAAAATCTGGGCAGATAGGCTACTTTTACGCGGCCAAGCTTGTCTCCCGATGAAAAAAAACGACAGCATACCCCTTCACGAATTGCCCGACCTGCCGTTTATGGCATCGGACAAACCCTTCGTGTTTGGTGATCCTGCAGAAAACCATCGGATCAACTTTTATGCGATCATCTGGTTTCTCGAAGACAAGGGCCAACACTTTATCGATTTTAAGTCGTACCCCGTCCGGAAGAACTGTATCTACCTCCTTGCGGAAAACCAGGTGCACTCGATCCCCGCACCCGTGCTCCCCTGTGCAAGAGTGATTGTGTTCCCTGCTGATTTTTTCCACCAGATTGAGGACCTGCAGCTCCGCCAGCTGTTCCTGCCCTTTGAGGAAGGCGGTTTCCAGGTGCCACCTGAGATGGTGCTGCCAATGGAGCAACTCTTCAAACTCCTTCTCCTCGAGTACAGGGGAAAGGCAGAAAGCCAGATGTTGCTGCAGTACACCACGCTCCTGCTGCGTCACCTTTTCCGCTTTGGGAAAGACCGCCTACCGGCCGTCGCGGGTGAAGATTCACGCATGGTAAAACTCTTCCAGCTCATCGGCGAAAATTACAAGGAGAATCGAAGCACCGCTTTTTATGCCACGCAGATCGGGCTCACACCCAAACGGATCAACGAAATTCTCCGCAAAACTGCCGGTATCACTATGAGCCAGTTGCTGTACCAGTTGCTGCTGCTGGAAAGCAAACGCGAGCTGTTCCATGGGGTCTTATCCATCAAGGAAATTGCCTACAACCTTGGTTTCTCCGACCAGTCTTACTTCGCCCGTTTTTTCAAGAAACACACCCGCATCTCCCCCGAAAAATTCAGGGAAAAAGCAGCCATCCGCCAGCGCCAACGCGAATCCTGAGGAGGTTCAAATTGTACCGGATATCAGCCGGATTGTGCGCATTGCCCGGTGACGCAGGGTGGAAATTTGCAGATGAACCAGACGGTCGTTAAAATTGGATATATGAAAAGACTGGAAGATAAAGTGATAGTGATTACAGGTGCAGCTCTTGGACTTGGCTATGCAACAGCACTGGTAGCAGCAAAAGAAGGAGCAAAACTAAGCCTCGTGGATTACAATGGCGAAACGCTTGCGAAGGCAAAGAAATCGATCCTCAGGGAATATCCTGCTACCGAAATCCTCGACATCATAGCCGATGTATCGGATGAAGCTGCTGTGAAGGCCTATGTAGACCAGACAGTCAAAGCCTATGGAAGGATCGATGGTTTTTACAACAATGCCGGCATCGAAGGACGGCAGGCACCCATGACCGAATATGACCTTGAGGTGTTTAAAAAAGTGATCGACATCAACCTGCTGGGTGTGTACTTCGGGATGAAATATATCATTCCCGTAATGCAGCAGCAACAGTACGGGAGGATTGTCAACGTGGCTTCTGTCGGCGGTATCAGGGCTGTGATGAACCAGACCCCGTATGTAGCCAGCAAACACGCGGTATCAGGGATGACCAAAAATGCGGCACTTGAATATGGCCGTTATGGGATCCAGACAAACGCGATAGCGCCGGGTGCTATCCTCACGCCAATGGTGGCGGAAGCATTCAAACAGGTAAATCCGGCAGACCCTAAGAAAGCAGAAGATGAATATGCGCAGGCAAACCCGACCAAACGCCTGGGCAAACCCGAAGAAGTAGGAAAACTGGTTTGTTTCCTCCTGAGTGAGGATTGCAGTTATGTGAGCGGACAGGTTATCGCGATTGATGGCGGCCAATCGAATTCTTACGGGAATGTATAACCGTTGCGAAAGCGACGAACCACAGGAGGATCAGTGAAAACGAACAGCGTACCGGAAAAGATCCCCCTGTTATTTTATTAAGGAAGCAAGTTTCAGCGTTAATGTGGGAACAACCCTGCGGTTTTAAATCCGCGGGGTTTTCCTTTTCCAGCCACTCCCGTGTTTATTTTTTTTCGGTGAAAAAATCCTTCCCGGGCTTTGCAGAATGGGAAATTGGATTTAACTTTGAAATACAAAGTACTTTTAAACCTATAAACTCTACGAAAATGTCAAACACGCGCACCACCGGCCTGGTACCAACCCCTGCCGAACCGGCATCATCCGGCATCTTATCAGTGATCAGCTGGATCTTTGGCCTGGCAGCCCTTTCAGCCGGACTCATCAATTGTTTTTACGGGAATGACTCTTACTTCGGCATCTTCATCGTGCTGTTATCCATCAGTTTTTTTCCGCCGGTGATCCATCTGGTGCATAAATATCTTGGCATCCGTGTACCCTCCCCCATCATGTTCCTGCTGGCATTGTTTATCATCTGGGTTACGCTCGGTGTAGGCGAGCTGTTTTACAAGATCGACCTGATGCTGGGAAATATCTGCTGATCACCGGGAAATGATAAACGGGCTTAGCATTTCAGTGATCCGGAGATATCCCTTGTCGGATGGGTGCAGGCCATCATAGGTATAGTCAATCGCGTCGAGCGGATATGGATATTCATCTCTGGCCGGATCAAAGGGCACCCCGATGTATTCAGGATAATTGTATTTCCTGTACCGGCCGGTTGCCGGATCTTTCAGCCATTTGAATTTCACAGCATTCCGGATGGTCATACCACTTTCATTGAAAAGGTCAACGACCTCCAGGTGTTCCAGTTCACCGATTTGTTTTATTGCATGAGCAAATTCCGACAGCTGCTGTCCGTTCTTTGGTTTGTAAGACCCATATGCGTTGTTGTTCAGATCGTTGATATAAACGAAATCGCCGCGTTGCATGGGTGTGATGAGAATGATACTGGCTGCGGGGTTGAGTGACGTGAACTTGCTGATGATTATACGGAACGCTCCCATGCTTGTGCCCGCGCCAGTATTGTTTTTGTAATCATCAATGCTGCCGAGTGGCTGGCCCTGCCACCAGTCATTGGTCCCGAGGAAAACGGAGTAAAGATCCGATTTCACCAGGCCCAGTTTGTCGATCTCCTTGGCGATGCCGACTGCTGACCATCCATTATGCCCCTGGTTGATGATTTCCAGCCCGGGGTCTTTTTCCTTCAGCAGCGTCAGGTATCCCTTACTGATGCGATCGCCGGTTTCATCCGGATGGTCATTGAGATAGGTGATCGAATCACCCAATGCCGTCCAGGTGCGCTTGCGGGGTGTAAATGCAAACAGGCAGGTTATAATAATGAGGCAGATAGTCAGGCTTTTCATGCGATCACTTTATGGCATTACTCTTTTCGAAAATTGTATACATTATCTGTCTCCTTTACCTGGAGCGACCCGCTACCCGGGTCAAAAACAAAAAAACTCCCCGAGACCAGGTCCATAAAATAATTCCTGGATACGGGTTCTGCCTTCATCGACTTGCCTGCTGCTTCAATTAACAGCCGACCATCTTTAACCTGGCAATTGACCTTGAAAGGCAGGTCCGGGGAAATATACACACCGGCATATGGTAGCAGACTGTCCTTACCCGGCTTCTTAAATCCCTCAAAAGGAATGTCAAAGGAGTCGTTAAAACAGGCTTTCAGCGCGACGTCGATGATATCATTCCGCGGGTACAAAATCCCGTTCGTGACATAGGCTATTGCCAGTTTTTTTTCCGGGAAATACCGGACCGCAGAATAAAACTCCTCGATGCGGCCGTTGTGGCCGAAACCTTTGATAAAACCGTAGTCGTAGGGGAACAGGCCTTTGCCATACCCATCCTTCATACCCATCATTTCATTCACCGCCTGCACGCGTAAAAGCTTTCCCGTGTAAAGGCCCTCCATGAATAACACGAGATCACCGGGCGTGGACATGACCGAACCGGCCCCCTCATGGATTCCCATGTCTGTTTCCTTCTGCCGGACCCATTTACCTGAATTGTATTTGTATGACCTTGCTTCATTTCTAGCAACGTCGATGGGATGTCCGAAGTAAGTATGTTGCAGACCCAGTCTGTCTGTGATGCGTTGCTTCAATGCAGCCGAGTAGTCGAGTTCACCGACCCGCTCCACGATATAGCCCAGCAGCAGGTAGTTCGTATTGCAATACTCCGGCTTTCCACCCGGTGCATAGAGCGGGGCCATCCCTTCAATCCTTTCCAGCATCTGTGCATGTGTCTGTGGCCGGTCCATCCATTCCTGGAAATGCGGGTCAGCGGTATAGTCGGGCAAACCACTGCTGTGCTGCAGCAATTGTGCGATCGTTATTTTAGCCGCATTGGGCAGCTTTGGGAAAAATGCAGAAAGCGTATCCTCCAGGCGGAGTGCGTTTTCTTCCACCAGCTGGAAGACCATCACCGCGGTAAACATCTTGGTCACGGACCCTACGCGATATACAGTGCCGGCATCCGGCTTATGAATGCCATTGCTGTCCCTTACTGAAAAACCGGCACTGCGGTTATAGAGCAGTTTTTCACCCTGTGAAATAACCAGACTCCCGTTGATCAATCCGCGCTTGTCCAGCGCGCTGATAAAACGGTCGAGCCTGCGAAAGTCGGGCGCCTGTGCCATTGCAGCTGCACTCATACAAACCAGGAAACAGGCAAGGAAGATCGGTTTCATGTTTCAGCTATTAAACAAATAAATCATAGATGGAAGATCTCACCGCGGCTCTTTGTATACGGCAAATTCAGCGATGGAAGGTGGTTCAGTAAAACTATCCACCAGGATCCGCACCTTCGCCCCTTTTACAGTATTGAACCGGGACACCTCGAATTTCCCGGGTGTGTCCACCGTCACTAGCGGCTTCCATTTCCCGTTGTCTGCATACTCCAGTGCGTATTTGGTGATGGAGGCTTTTGCCTGGTAGATCGAAATCATGTTGAACTCCTGTGATTTTCCCAGATCAATTTCAAGCCAGGGTTTTGTTACTGTAGGATTGGATGTCCACGCCGTTTCAAAATCATCATCATTGCCAAAATCCGAGATCCACATATCGTCACTCCAGCTCGAAGCAGCCGGACGGTCCTTTGCAATATTGGAGGAAATAACCGGGGCATCCCCCGCAGGAAGTTTGGCAACCGGTCCGGCATTTTTCCATTCCTTACCAATAGCCGCCAGTGCATCAAGGGCATTGGGATCAATCAGTCCTTCCCTGTTCGGCGCCACATTCAGGATGAAATTGCAGAACACCTCGTTCATCGGCCGGATATTATCGTTTACCAGTTTGCCCGGGTCTTTAACCGGCTGCGTCGGGAAACTAGGTTTCCAGAACCAGTTCTTGTTGAGCGGCAGGCAGGAAAGTGCCGGCAGCCGGTTTGACTCCTTTGAAATATGTTGCCCGGCACCCTGTTCATAGGATTTGATATCGGTGTAGAATAAACCTTCCGGCGGGTATTTGGCAGAGTTGAGATCCATCAGCAGGCAGTTGGGCTGCAGCGATTTCACCAGTTTATAAATTTCCTGGAACGGTACGTCATCATATGAAATCCTTGACCATGGCGCATCCCAGCCATCTATGATCAATGCGGTTATATCCCCGTAGTTTGTCAGCAGTTCAGTCAGCTGGGCTTTCACCATTTTGATATGATCCGGCGTGATATGTCCTTTACGCAAGTCGTGGTGGGTGTCGAGGATGGAGTAATACAACATCACCTTGAGACCGCTGGCTCGGAATGCATCCACGTATTCCCTCACCACGTCCCGTTTGAGCGGACTGTTCATTACGTTGTAATCCGTGGTCTTTGTGTCCCAGATGGCAAACCCACTATGGTGTTTGGTAGTGAGGCAGCCGTAGCTCATGTTAGCCGACTTTGCCGCCCGCGCCCACTGGTTGCAATCGAGTTTGGTGGGATTAAAAATTGCCGGCCTGGCCTGCGGGTCCGCCCAGTCATGATCCATGAATGTGGGAATATTAAAATGGATAAACATCCCGAAACGCAGGTCAACGAATTGTTGCTGGAGTTGCGGTAAAGGCGTCGCGGCGGAGGCCGTCCGCAACTGGGTGGTGGCGTTCAGGGAACAGCAGAGCAGGACAAGTGCAATAGGAACGACGCGGAAAAAGCGCCTGGTATTTTTAGCCATGTGCAGGAATTTGGAGCTGATATTTTGCTAAGCTATCGAAAATCAGACTTCCCGCAGGATCCGGTTACAAAATCCCTGATGAGTTTACCGGGAACCAGGTTTAATCATCAATGGACAACCGATGTTAATCGTTGCGATACTGGTAAAAAATCCCTTTGTCCGCGGGCGTCCAGAGACAGGCCTTCTGGCCGGATTCCTTCAGTGCCTTGTTTGCCCAGGTATTGCAGGTGCGGAAGAGACTATAGGTCCCCACCCCTTCATAGAATGCATCGTGATTGCCGTACCGCGCTTCGGTCGGGATGACGATGGTGCGGCCCAGGCTATCCCTTTTGAATCCTTTTTCAAAGTAACTGACCAGGCGTTTGTACTGGGCTGCTCCCATCGTGAAACGGATGCAGGTTTTGTCTTCTGTCAATGTATCGTAGTAGGTGGTATGCATCGCCGTTTTGCTCAGGGCGAATGCGGCTTTGAAAGCCGTGCTGAATTTAAGATCAGCCCAGGTGGGTGTATCGAGGTAGAAGGCCCTGTCGCCCCATCCGAAAGCAAGGTAGCCAAGTGAGCTGTCGCCCGCGCGGGTGTCTGCGTACGGCACATCCGGGGTCCAGTCCTTGATCCCGTTTTTCACCGGCACCACGATATCAGCATGCACACCGTTTGTTTTCAGGTATACTGTCACATCCGGTGCCTGGCCGGGTTCCGCTTTTACGGTGATCCAGGAAAATACAAAGGCACAAAGTCCATAAAGCAGGAGGAATCCAAGAATTGCGAGGATAGTGCGGAGCAGAATCCGGAGTATTTTTTTCATACGGGTGGTCTGATGGTTACTGATTGATACCGGTCAGGCCGAAAGGTAACCCCCCGGCGCCGGAATCAAAAGCAGGAACAGCGACATATTTTATCCCAGTTTCCGCCTCAGCCATTTCCTGACCGGTTCATCATACCACTTCAGGGCGGCGTAAGCCAGTAAAATACTACCGAAAAGGATCAGCAGGGCATATGGCAAGGCTTCGGAGATTCCAATCCCTTTGTTATGACTGATCCATGCCACGTAAAAATACACAAGCGGGTAATGGACAAGGTACAATGGATAGGAGATCTCCCCGAGGAACCTGCAGGTCTTTTGTTCGGCCCGCCCGTTGAGCACGCCGCTTGCACCCATGTAAACAATGAGCGGAAATACCACGATCACACAGACCGATTCATAGATCCCGTTCATCCACAGGTTGCCTGCCCCGCCGATACGTGGCATATACAATACCACTGCGACCAGCAGGCTGCACCACAGGAATGCAAAACGGATGCGTGTGGGCCTGGCGACGCGTGACAGCAGGAGTCCGGCGAAAAAGGGAAAGATGGTGCGGGTCAGACCGATGCGCAGGTGTTCCCCGTTAAGGGTCCATCCACCGCTCAGGTCACCGTTGGGACTGGTGATAGCCAGGTGCGCCAGGGCAATGGCTGCGAGCACCACGAAAACCCCCAGCAGTTTATTCGAAAAGCGGCGGATACCGATGGCGTAGAGGATATTTGCAATGTATTCGAACAAAAGCGACCAGCCAACGCTGTTGAGTGGATGCATTTCCTGCCAGCCACGGATATCCATGGAAAGTGGTACGGGGAGTACTGTCAGGCCGATAATCAATACCAGCAGCATTTTCCAGGGCGGCACGGTATGGATGAGCGGCCAGATGGTTGAGTCGGTGAAATAAAAGCCGATCGCACCGAGTACCATCCCAAGTACCAGCATCGGATGCAGGCGTTCGATCCGCCTTTTCAGGAAACTTCCCACTGTCATTTTTTGCCAGCGGTCATCGTATGCATAACCGATAACAAAACCCGAGATCAGGAAGAAAAAATCGACTGCCAGGTATCCGTGATTTACCAGGATATCCAGGTGCCCGGTCCCCAACGGTTCAGTGAGGTGAAAGGTGACGACAATAATTGCGGCTACTCCCCGTAGTCCGTCAAGTATCGGGTAATGTGGTTTTGTCGGGAGGCTATCGTTGTTCAGTGTTTTTTTCTGCAAACCCGGAATCTTTATTTCGGTTCCAATTTAGCGTATTGCAGTGTATTACTGGTTTCGTAGTATGCATATAATTTGGAATTGAACAGCATGGTGAATTCCGTCTGTCCCGCAGCCGGGTTACTCCGTGAAGCAAGATTGGCGATACTGGTATAGGCATCGGTCCGCACCACGGTCCCTTCGGTATATCCGGCTTCTGATTTATTACCTGCTATAAAATTGTAAAAGAAACTGGCATGCAGTACGGTACCGTTAGGCTTGTAGTAAACGCCGGTAAAAGTTTTCCCTTCCAGTTCATTTTTACCAGGTTCTTTCTGGAGTGACAGGTCCCAGCCCCTGATATCTGTGGCATTGACAAACCAGGTGACTTTACCGTCTTTTATCGCAAATGATTCCAGGTCATTCCTGTCAAAATAAAAGGTATCGTTGATCATCCTGTATTCACGGGTCCAGGTATTTTTGACAGTATGCCATTCAACTTTGTTATCTCCGAGGAATTTGATGACAATCGGCTGGTCCATTCCTTTGTAAATGAATTCATGCCTGAAGGTTCCTGAAATGACATACCCCTGGGGATTGGCGGAACTAAATGACCTGTCGGAATCCTCTTTTTTGCAGGAAGAGAATATTACCGTGGCTGCGAGTGCCAGTGTGGAGATCCGGAGAAATGTTTTCATGGTAGTTATCTTTTTTGAAACACTAAAGTAACCGCCCTGTCAGCATATGCAAATGGGGAATAGATGAACGACGTTTTAAATAGACGGGCGTTGGGTTGTGGCATTGTAAGGCTTTACCAGCATGCGATTTCCCTGGACCGGCCATTAGCTACAACGGGATGGAGTATTGAAGGGTAAAGGCTGCAGTCCGCGTTAGTCCGTCAGCACGAACCTCCCTGGCTATAAAAGTGGCAGCAGCTAAAAACTCAAGACGATTTCCTGTATTGAATCGTTTAGTTGCAATAATCCCGGCGTTTACCGTCAGTCCGGCTGAGCCATCTATCGACGTTCTGTTGCCAAAGCGATTCTGATATGTATCGTCACCGGTGTGATAAATAGCCAGGAGATTGGGTTTGATATTAACAGACGGAGACAATTTCACATAATATCCGGCACGTAACAGTAAATCCGGCTTTCTTCTGAAATTGTTAGTTGGTGGAAATTCTTTTGCACGCGGATCTCCGTACTCTTCAGGGAAAAAACTGTTCTTATTGATTTGCACTACCGGCAGCTGGAGTCCGGCTGCAAGTTCCAGTTTTTGACGGACGATATAATTAACCCCGGTGATAATATCATAGGTGCCAATGCTTGATTGATAATCCAATGGCAACGGCTTGCCCTCGGCATTCTTGGAATTGGCTGAGGTGAGAGGGATTTTCACACCAGCAAGAACCCGAAAACTATTCAGTGAGTGTTTATTAACGGCATATGTAGCCAGTCCGTAGATATCCCCCACTTCAAAAATCCGCCCTAAAAATCCATCGGCAAAGGTGGCGGTTACTTTGGCCTGGAATGAAAAATGATTGCCTGCTTCGTAATTATATTGTAAATAAGGATTAAACGTAAAAGTGTTCTGCTCGCCAAACCCGATGTTCGATCCGATGTCCAGTATATGCTTTGAAGTTGAATCCTGGTTTACCTCCTTCAGGGCACCCAGGCTACAGAATCCCGCGTCACTGCAGCCCTGGCCAAAACAGAGTTTACCCGTGATAGTCAGTATGCTTACTAAAATTGCGCGTTTCATATCTTGCTTTTAATCTTTTAACTCAGCTGACCCGAAAAGATGATTGTATTGCTGGCAATGGATCAGTGCATATTTATACGATGAATAGTTTGCGCCGTCAGGTATATCGTATAACTGGTTACCATTTATAGCCCGTAAGGAACCCAGGTTAACAAAATTGACAGGTTGTACCTCTTTGCTCAGGTAAACCTTCAGATCAGGACCATTGCTGCTGGCAAAATTCACCAGCGCCAGTTGGAATTTGGTTCCCGTGCGGTGAATTTTTGCTTCGCCTGCAACTGAGCCGTATGGCCCGTTAATAAAATTTCCGTTCTTCAAGATAACCACCATGGTGGAGTCAGGCTGTTCATTCAGCGGAGTGGCAGGGGTGCTTTCTTTTTTACATCCGGCTAAAGCCATGATCAACAGGGCGAGGGGGATACCATAGTTCATACTCAAATTTTATTGGGGTTGGTATTGCTGTCCAGTCTGTGCGGAGACATCGGAGCCTGGGCCCGGGCATACGGCTAAAATCTGGCGAAAAGGCTCTTCCTGTCTTCGGGTTTTACTGGTTTCTAACCATTGGTCGTGGTAAAAGCAAAATCCTTACAAAAAATTTGTAAAGATTTTGTGGATGGAGTTCCAACATATTTTTTTCAAAAACTGTAACAATTAAGCCATAATTGAATCCAAAGGGAAATTTAACTGTCATGAACACCAGATTCCCTGTTATCCTCCTCCTGTCCGTCCTCTTTTCCATAACCGGCCGCACCCAGCCTGCCTTTGAGGTAGTAGTTAAAGGAAAGGGAGACCCTGTATTCCTCTTTCCTGGCTTTGGCTGTACGTCCGCGGTATTTGATAACGTGACGGAAGAATTATCGAAGACCCACGAGTTGCACCTGTTTACTTTCGCAGGCTTCGGAAATGTCCCTCCTGTGGCACTACCCTGGCTGGCAACTGTGAAAGACCAGGTTATACAGTACATCAAAGAAAAAAAATTGATAAAACCAACACTGGCCGGGCATAGCCTGGGTGGCACGCTTGCCTTGTGGCTGGCTGCATCAGATACCGGGAAGTTTAAACAGATTATTGTGATAGATGGGCTTCCGGCAACGGCTGCATTAATGATCCCGGGCTACAGGGGTGAACCCCTTCCCTTTGACAATCCCCAGAGCCGGAGCATGCTGGCAATGGATGCCACAGCCTTTGAGGGGATGATTGCACAGCAGGTAAAGTTTATGTGTAAAAATCCGGATGGCCAGAAAATCATCGCTTCGATGATGAAAGAATCGGACAGGAAAACTTATGTTTATGGTTATATAGAAATGCTGAACCTGGACCTGAGAAAGGAAATTTCAAAAATCAAGGCACCGGTAGTTATACTGGCAGCCACCATGCCTGACCAGCAAACAGCAGAGAAGACCTATAAAAGCCAGTTCGAGAACCTGAAGGGCATCAAAATCAGGTTCGCCCCGCAGTCGGCGCATTTTATTATGTACGACCAACCGGAATGGTTCCTGAAAAATTTATCGGAAAGTATTAAATAAGGTGGAAAAAGAACTCCAGTTCAAACAGATTTTCGCATTGCACTATCCGAAAGTAGTACGGCTTTGCACTGGCTATTTTAACGGTGATGCGGACTTTGCAAATGATGCCGCGCAGGAAATTTTTATGAGGGTATGGCAGCACCTCGACTCCTTCAGGGGCGAGGCACAGCTAAGCACCTGGATCTACCGGATTTCAGTCAATACCTGTCTTATGTTCATCCGTAAACAAAAAAACAGGAAGGAAACAGTTACCGGCAATCACGAGTTGATTGCAGATGCCATAAGACCCGGAGAAGAGGATGAGAAGCTGCAGAAGATGTATTCCTGTATCCGGAAACTGGATGAAATAAACCGCCTGGTTATATTGATGGTTCTCGAAGGAATCGATTATCCGGAGATTGCGGGGGTAATGGGCATGAGCGAAGAAAACATCCGGGTGAGGATTCACCGGATAAAGAAAAGTTTAACCCAATGTGTACAGCTATGAATGAATTCAATGAACTGCAACAGCTGTGGAATAAACAGCCGCTGACAGCAGGCACAGGTAACGCGGAGGAGCTTATCAGGAAAACCAACAGTAACCTGAAACAGCTGAAGCGCAGGTATATTTCCACAGCCGTTATTCTTTTGGTAACTGTTTTGGTGCTGGCGGTTTACTCTATTTGGGTCGGGGTTTATGGCTGGAACCTTTTCAGCGGCGGGTTAGCACTGATGATTGCCTTACTATCGTGGCGGGTGTTTCTTGAATTAATTTCCATCCGAAGGTCCAGTCGCATTAAACCAGCAGCGGACGTTGCAGGATTTGCAGCTGAATTAGGGCGGTATTATACGTTCCGGCGAAGGATTCTCTTGCTCCATACACCACTTGTTTACCTTGGTTATATGGCGGGGTTTGTAATGCTGTTGCCGGGATTGAAGGGAAATACCAGTCATGGCTTTTTCCTGTATATTGTTATCAGTGGCGGCTTGTTCCTTGCTGGTTTTATATTCTTGTTGGCAAGAATTATCCGGAAAGAAATCAGGACCCTGGACGAGCTTAAGCAAAGGACCGGCAGCCTGGCAGGAATGTAAAGACCGCTTCAAGATTTATACCCTGAACACGGTAACTACGCTGCCAAATCTGCTATAAATCTTCAAAAAAAACGCCCACGAGAAAACAGTTTTTACTCTTTGCCTCTTTTCTAATGATCCTGCGTTTCTGTAATCGGTCCCGTCATTTCCGCTTCCTGAAGCCCGCAATGTAAAAAAGCTACCCGGTGACCGTTCGCCGATTCACCGGATAGCTTTATTCTTATAGAAGCATCAGCTTCTTTACAAACGATCACTGCGAATCCGGTCGTCCGGTCAACGGCCACTCACGCTGCAACTCCAACATATCAACGGGCTGCGAAAAATCACCAAGCAGGTGTTTTACAAAATAGTCTCCCATCATGTAAAAGAAATACTCTGTCCCCGACATGGAGTAGATATGCCGTTCATTGGGCATCATCACAAAATCAAACCGTTTACCAGCCTTGATCAGGCTATTGGCCATACGGATCGTACCGGCAGGATGTACATTGTTATCGATGTCACCGATAGCGAGCAGCAGACGCCCTTTCAGGTTGGCTGCCAGCGCCGGGTTTTTATCGACATTGTACTGATAGGTGGTGTCCCCTTTGGATGAAATAGTTTCCTGCACACCATGGTGCTTTTCACTCCACCAGCGGTTATAGATATTGTTCTCGTGATTGCCGACCTCGGCTACTGCCACTTTGAAGAAATCGGGGTACACCAGCATTGCTGCGGTGGACATAAATCCCCCACCCGAACGTCCGGTGATACCAACCCGTTTTATGTCGATGAACCGGTAACGATCCGCCAGTTGTTCAACCGCCGCTTTTTTATCAGCGAGTCCATAGTCCCGGAGGTTACCATAACCAAAGGTATGGTACCATTTGGAACGGGAAGGATGGCCACCGCGATTACCAATCGTGACTACCACAAAACCCAGCTGCGCCAGCCGCGCTGTACGGTCCATGGTGAATACCCCGGCAGGGTAACGCGTATCGCTGGTCCATGATTTGTTGACATACTCGGTCTGCGGACCGGGGTATACAAATTCGATAATGGGGTAACTCTTTGTGGAATCCAGGTCGAATGGCGTGTACATCACCCCGAAAAGATCCGTGATGCCATCATCGGCTTTTACCTTGTAGGGTGTAGGGAACCGATATCCTGCCGCGAAAAGCGCCGACAGGTCAGCCTTTTCAAGATCCATTACCTTTTTCCCGTTGTTGTCATACAAAACCGATTCGGGCACTGTATTTACCCGTGAAAAATTATCCACGAAATAACTCTGGTTGTCATTCATGCTCACGGCATGGTCAAAGTCCCCTTTGTTGAGCAGTGTCAATCCGCTGCCATCAAATTTCACCTTGTACAAATGGAGGTAGTAAGGATCCTCGCCCACTTCCCGGCCATTTGCGAGGAAATAAAGCCAGCGGTTTTTTTCATCCACCCTGACCACATCGGCACAATGGTACTCCCCGGATGTGATCTGGTTTTTCAATTTTCCTTTTCCATCATACAGGTAAAAATGACTCCAGCCATCTTCCTCTGAACGGTAAATCAATTCTTCCCCGCCATTGACCAGCGCAGTGGAAGCAGTATCGATATAGACACTGGAATGTTCCCTTATGACCGGCGTTACGGTACCCGACTGGACATCCACTGAGCAGAGATCAATATTTTTCAGGTCGCGGCTTGTGCGGGTAAAATAAAATTTATTGTTTGTTCCCAGCCAGATGACCGGTCTGACCGGATCATCTGATGTGTATGCCGGGGAAACAGCCCTCCAGGAAGTCAGTTCCTGGTCTTTGTACCCGGAAGTAGCTACCACCTTGTGTGTTCCTGCGGTTACATCAAACAATACCATTTCTTTCTGTGGTGTTTCCTTCTCCCCCGCCATCTGGTATTTGTACGTTTCCAGTTGCGGGCGACCTTCTGTGATGCTATGGATTACCCATAGGTCACTGATCAGTCGCTCATCTGCCCTGACCAGGTAAAAATGCCGGGAATCCGGCGCCCAGTAAATGCCGGCCGGCCTCCGTTCGCGTTTTTTCTTTTCGCGTTGTCCATCGGTCTCGCCCCTCCTGATCGATTCATAACTGAAATCAACTACTCCATTTTCCGTTAATTTCTTCTCCACGATCGATGAATCAGCCGGATTCTTCAATGCCTTTAAGTAATTGGCGCGGTCCATCAAATAGAGGTTATGTTCACGTGCGAAAGCCACAGATTCACCATCTGGTGAAATAGAAGCCCAAAGAGGTGGCGCCTGTACCGCCATATCGACAAGCAGGCCCAGGTCACCCGTTGCCAGCACGAGGCTGAACCAGGACGGCTTAGCTGGCTTTCCCGTGACAGGCTGCGGGTTTTTTACACAGAATACCAGGGTCTTTTCATCCGCAGAAAACCGCAAAGAGTCGACTGGCAGATGTTGTGCATCATAGGGCCTGCCGGTGAGACGCGTAATCTTTGCAGCCAGTTTGATTTTATCAAGCAGTGCCTGCTTCGACTTTGTGGCTGGATCAACGATGTACCAGTTTTTACCCTGTGGGGTTTCAAACTCATACCAGAACCTTCCCGAAGCTTTCAGCCAGTGCGGCTCAACGGTCAGCGAGAATACCATTTTGCTCAGATGCTGGGTGGAATACCGTGATGCCAGCTGGTAGTTTCCTTTTACCCCGGGCAGTTCCTGGGCATTGGAAACGGTACCGCCCGCCAGCAACAATGCCAGCAAGAATGTTTTATACATTGTAGGAAAATTTGTCAGGGAAGGCACAGGGGTTACCCCCCGGCATTCACCTGGATAAAATATTAGGGAAATGGACCTGGCTTATGGCTGCGTCATCACATCGATGGACAGTTCACCTGTTCCAACCGACTTGACCCGGATAAAGCCTTTCTTACCACCGGCTCCTGCAAAACCATAAATACCATCCGCCACAATGTTTGCCGTAGCATTCACCGCTGCAGTAGCAGTGGTACCGGTAACAGGTATAGCCGCAACAGTAGCATTAGTGACTGCATTCAGCTGGATGCTGGCATAGGACTGGAGCAGGCCGGCGGCTATCACGTTCGCCGGCGGGGTAAACACACGCGCCGAAAAGCGGCTCGCCACCAGGAGCGGATTCACACTGGATGGCGCCACAACCTGCGGCGTGCCGGCATTGTTTACAAACGCAACATCCACATTGGATGGATCCGCAGCCGCTTCAGCAGCGGTATACACCAGGCCCGTACGGGAAGAAAAGAAACCACCCACCGGTATCGTGCGACTGAGATATGCCTTCATCGGGAAGATATTCATCACAAAGGTTTTGAGATTCTGGCTTGGCAGGATATCCGACTTGTCGGATCCGGACAATTCAAAATTGATACTCTTCACCGTGGTACCTGTATTGAGTAATCTCACTTTGATCGAGGTCGCGCTGGTATTTGGCTGCAGCACCACCTGGCCTGTTGTGCCGATGATCTCGTAGTCCACCCCTGCTACAGCGGTACCACCTGCAATCGTATAATTTACGGTAACGGCTTCAGTAACCTGCCTGCCGATGAGCTGGATGATTACACTGTCCACATCACCACGCAGGGGGATGTTTTCATCCCCGCCAATCCCTGATGCCCCGCCAATTGACTGGCCGGTGGTTTTGGTATTGATACCCGTGAGCGGATTACTGAATTCGAGCACTGCTGGTCCCGTGTAACTCAGGTCACGTTCCTTGCGGCAACCTATGATGGATAGGGCCATGACAAGGATTATTGATAACGAATTGAATGCTTTCATCATACTGTTTTTATTAGTATCCCGGATTGGGAATGAGATTTTTATTTACCTGTAAATCTGCAACCGGCAATGGCGGCAGGATCCTGTAGTCGGTGAACAGGATAGGCGATACTGTTTCTTTCGGAATATCCTTGCCGAGCCTTGTCAGGTCGAAAAAGCGCTGGCCTTCAAAAGCGAGTTCAATCCGCCGTTCTTTGAGGATGGCATCAATCAGTGCCTGGCCGGTTGGAGTGATCGATGGCAGTCCGGCCCTGTTGCGGATCATATTGAGGTCCGCCTGCGCCTGAGCCTCGAATGCTGCCCCCTGGTAGGCATACGCCTCGGCACGGTTCAGGTACATTTCAGAAATGCGGATTACCGGGACATCACTCCATCCGAAAGAACCATTGGTTCCCTGGAACTTGTTTGTCTGGTTGACCAGCTGGCCATTGGCACGGGTGTATGGAATGATCACCCCTGCACGGATATCACCGGCTTCAAGCTGTGTCATGAAATTATCGGCAATCACCACATCGCCCCAACCGAGGTTCCCACCAGTGGCAGTTCTCTGCTGCTGGTACCATGCCTGGATAGAATTGTTATCCGGTGTACTGATGGCTTCGGCAAATGTGGCGAAGCGTACCTCGAAAAACGATTCAGGTTTGGCAGCGAGTGTCCACATGGAGACGTAACTGGCAGTCGGCTGGAATACGGCAATACCTGAAGCGATCGCTGCGGTTGCCTGTGTCACTGCATCGGGCAGTTTGGCTGAACCCCAATAGAGGTAAAGCCTGGACAACAGTGCCTGTGCAGCGCCCCTGGTTCCCCTGTATGGTTCACCCGCAGAAGCATTTACGCCGGTGATTCCAAACTGGGTGATACTTTCGAGCAGGTCACGCTCTACCTGTTCGAAGCACTCCTGTACCGTATTGCGTTCAGGATAGGTAATTTTCGTTACATCATCCACCGGTGTGGTTAAAACCGGAACACCCAGTGCAAAGTTGGCAACCTGGTGGCCGGGATTGTAACCATATGATTTGGCGAGATCGAAATAAACCACCGCCCGAAGGAACAGCGCCTGGGCTTTCATGCTGGCTTTCTCGGCTTCGGTTGCATCTGCCACCCCATCCACATAACTGATCACGATGTTGGCATCATTGATCGTTTTAAATCCGTTTGCCCAGATATTGACATGGTAATTGGGCGAGTTCACATCGTAGCCAGAACCGCGACCACTCTGTGTTGCCGGATCCACACGTTTCATGTTGTCAGCCATCAGTTCGGTGGCTGCTACAAAATCACGGCCGTAGTAGTTACCATTTTTCAGGCCGGCATACACCCCGTTAAGCTGTGCCTGCAAACCAAGTTTGGTACCCAGGGCCACATTAGGTGGAAGGGAGGTTACCGGTTCTACTTCCAGGATTTTATTGCATGACACCGAGCCTGCAAGCATCAATCCTGAAATGACTATAGAAAATAATTTCTTTCTCATGATCGTCTTTTGATAAAATTTAAAATCCAACTTGAATACCCGCAGTGTATGATTTCCCTTGTGGAGCCAGGCCAAGGCCATAGCCACCGGAAGTATACTCCGGATCCAGACCGGTGTAGTTGGTGCCTGTCCAGATATTGTACGCCTGCACATACACACGTGCATTGGACAACTTCGTTTTTGCGAGGATATTTTTCGGAAGGGTGTAACCAAGGCTGATGGTTTTGAGACGGATATACGACGCGTCGTCATAGAACCTGTCCGAAGCCACACCACCATAACCGCCACCTAATACTGAACTGGCAGTGCCTGGCTGGATGGCACCGGGATAAAGCCTCGGCACAACGGCCATCTGGCCGGGTGTGGTCCATCGTTCGAGACTGGTATAACTCTGCGCGGCATCGTAACGGAAATCGGATGTCAGCAACAGGTCATAGAAATTCTGCTGAACCGTACCTACCTGGTATTGAAAAAACGCCGAGAGTTCAAAATTCTTAAAGGAGAATGTATTGGTGAAACCGCCATAATAATCGGGGATCAGCGAATTTCCTGAACGGAATGCGCGGTCTGCCTGTACCGGGTTGTACGTAATATTATTGCTGGCATCATACCACATTGGACGGCCATCGGCGGGATTCACCCCTGCCCAATGCGCAACCCATACTTCACCGACCGGGCGGCCAATCCAGAGATTGTTTGCCGGGAGATCCACACCGGGTTCCAGCAGGCTGAGCACTTCATTTTTGAGGAAGGTGATATTGAAATTGGTTGTCCATTTAAAGTCCCCGGTCAGGTTGATTGTTGTGAGTCCGAATTCAACACCGCGGTTTTCCAATGAACCGATGTTCTGTGCGATGCTGGTAAAACCAGCGGTGGTAGGTACCGGTTTGCTGAGCAGCAGGTCCTTTGTGGTGCGGATGAAATAATCAACCGTACCGGAAATCCTGTTTTTGAAGAAACCGAAATCGATCCCGATATTTTTGGTGACGTTCCGCTCCCAGCCCAGTTGTGAGTTACCCAGCTGCGCAAAATTGATCCCTGCAGATGCGGCATACGAAGCGGCCACACTGGATTCAAAAAGCGAAAGACCGGGATAATTGGATTCGATCACAGGAACCGGTCCGGTACCTGCGCCTGTGTTGGTCATGAGGAACTGGCTATTGCCGGTTTCGCCATAGCTCACACGGAGTTTGAGGTCCGAAAGGAAACTGGCATTTGCAAGGAATTTTTCATCAATGATCCGCCATGCCGCAGATAGGGATGGGAAATACCCGTAGCGGTTATTGGTTCCGAAGCGGGAAGAACCATCGCGACGGACAACTGCCTGGAAAATGTATTTATCATCCAGTACATACCCTAAACGTGCAAATGCGCCGGCCATCCGGTATTCGCTGAAGGTGGAGCCGACCACATTCGGTGTGGTACCGGAGAGCGTGCCACCGAGCTGAGGGATGGCGACACCGGTTCCCTGTGTGTTGGTGGTAGTGAATGTTTCGTTCCGGTAGTTGACACCAACGAGTGCGGTCACTGCATGGCGTTCGCCAAATGTATGATTGTAATTCAGGGTCTGGTCAGTCTGCCAGTTAACGACTTTAGACTGGCCAAAACGCACCAGTCCGTTTGTTCCCTGTCCTGCCCTTGTGCGCGGGTCAAAGAACAGTTCCTCGTTGATGGTCGTGTATTCGAGGGAATACGAGGATTTGAAAGTCAGGTCATTGGTAATATTGTAGGTTAGTGCCAGGTTACCAATCGCCTGTGCGGTGATACCCTGGTTTTTATTGACGCTTACAAAGAATGGCGGGTTTACAGAACCACTCAGTACACCATAAATGTTGGTGTTGTAAGTACCATCCGCATTGTAAATGGGATTCGTCGGGATCACACCCATGGCATCCACAAATACGTTGGTGGTACCAAAGGAGGGGTTGTCCGATGAATTCTGTTTGACAGAACTGAGGTTTACTTTTGTTTCAAGTGTCAGTTTATCATTGAGTTTCGTTTCGAGGTTTACCCGAAACGTGCTGCGTTTATAATCGTACCCGATGAAATGGTATTTCTGGTCGCTATGCGAACCGGCGATAAAATACCGTGTGCGGTCGTTCCCACCGGACAGTGATAATTCATAGTTCTGCAGCAGGCCTTTGCGGGTTACCGCATCGATCCAGTCGTAACTTTTTGCGGTGTCTGCTGCACCGTAGGTCTGGTCTACGCTGTAAGGACCCGTCAGGTCACCCGAATTCACAGCTGCTTCCCGGCGGAGTGCCACCCAGGTTTTGCCATCCACCAAGTCAGGTTTTTTGATCAGTTCGGTAAATCCGACCGAGCTGTTGAAATTGACACGTGGTTTACCGGCTTTACCTTTTTTTGTGGTAATGATGATAACCCCGTTACCTGCCTGCGCTCCGTAGATCGATGCAGCAGCAGCATCCTTCAGGATATCGATCGACTCAATATCATTGGAATTGATACCACTCAGTGGGTTGGAGGAAGCCACGTTCCGGCTCCTTGGCTCGGGTGAAATCTGCACGCCATCTATAATATACAATGGCTGGTTGCCGGCATTGACCGAACCAATCCCGCGGATGCGTACTTCTGTAGCACCACCGGGGATACCATTGTTTGCATTCACCTGTACACCTGCCGCCTGGCCTTGCATTGCACGGTCGAGACTTGCTACCGGCAGGTTTTCAATTGCGGAGCTTTTTATTGAAGCGATGGAGCCTGATACCAGTTTTTTCTTTTGTGTGCCATAACCAACAACCACCACTTCACCCAGTTTCTGGTCGGTTTCTTCCAGGTTCACATTGATAGTTGTGCGGTTGTTAACCGGGATTTCAACCGTTTTAAAACCCACATAGGAAATCACCAGGACTGCATTGCCGTCAACATCCGGCAAAAAAAAGTTGCCGTCCTTATCGGTGGAGATCCCTTTACCACCTTTGACCTGCACAGACACCCCTTCGAGTGCCTGCCCCTTGCCATCAGTAATAGTACCACGAACGGGTATGGGCGCTACTGTCGCGATGCTGACCTGTGGTGTCTCCGGCAAACGCCTGAGCTTGATGATAATTGCTTTTTCAATGATGTTGTACTCGAAAGGCTGTTCGCGGAAACAGGCATCCAGTGCGGTGTTGATGCTGACATTGCTGACGGTGAAGGTTGCCCTGGTAGCTCGGGCGAGCATTGATTTCGTGTAAACAAATGAATAGCCGGTCTGCTTTTTGATTTCGCGGAACACTTCTTCCAGCGATGCGTTTTTGAAGGAAGCAGTTACCTGCTGCGGGCGATGACCCGCATGTGCACTAAGTCCTGTAAATAAAATGACACATACCATCAGGGTGATGAGCAGTTTCATTTTTTGTGCCGGTCTTTTGAAAAGGGATGAGGACAGGTTTCGCCTGTGTTGGCGCGGGAGGGGCACAAGTCGGGGCATGACTTTGCCTGTTACATTTAAATGCATACTTTTGAGCAGTTTGGGTTACTTGAATCGTAAGTGTGTCGTAGCAGTTACCATAACAGTACCTGAATGCCATCCCGGTCGCCGCCAGCGTATCGGGATTTTTTCAGCTACTGGTTGTAGTTCATTCTGATTTTTTTATACCATATGCGTATTACCGGTTAGTTTAGTTTTTCCGTGTGGTGGCCGGGCTGACCGTTACGGTCGTTCCGTCCATTTTAAACTGAACCACATCTGTGAGTTCCAGCATTTGCAGCGCTTTCGAAAGGGTGGCAGTCCTTGGAATTTCCCCTGCAAAATCATCACCGGCGAACACACCCTCATACACCACTTCCACATCATACCATCTCGTGAGTTGCCGCATCAATGGCTGGATCCTGGTGCCATCAAGGATAAAATACCCGTTCTTCCAGCCAAGTACCTGTTCGGTATCGACTGTTTTCACTTTTATCCCTGTGCCAGGCTTTCCCGTTTCTGCCTGCTGGCCGGGCTGCATCATCTTTTCATCTGCTCCTGTCCGCAACCGCACCACCCCTTCCACCAGTGTGGTAAGTACGGCCGGTTCGTCACTGTAAGCATTTATATTAAAGCCGGTCCCTATCGCTTCTACATCGGTTCCGCCATCAGTTCCTCCAGGATTTATTTTTACATGAAACGGCCTGGATGGTTCTTTTGCCACTTCGAAATAAGCCTCACCTGTCAGCTCCACGGTCCGCTGTTCTTTCTTAAAAAGCGCCGGGTATCGTATGCTGCTCATGGCATTCATGTAAACCATTGTTCCGTCCGGCAATACCAGCCGGAACTGTCGTCCCCTGGGTGTGGTCAGCACATTGTATCCTGTATCAGACGCGCCGCTTGCCGTACCATCCCGATTCCCGTAACTCAGCATGCCATTGGTTTTTGTCATCGTCGAATTGTTGAGCAGGATCGCGCTTCCGTCAGCAACTGTATCCAGCAAAACCTGTGAACCATCCTGCAATGTCAGTATTGCCCCTTCCCTGCCTGGTGGTATGTCCTTTGTTATACCAGAAGAGCCAATTGATGCAACGGTTCCTTTTTTATTTGTAACCGGCCACCAGTTATAGAACGCAAATCCTGCCACCACAAACAGGCAGGCAGCAATCGCAATCCTCCGCCACGGGAAAATGCGAACAACCGGCGTTTCCTGTTTTTTCTTCCGGGAAGCCAGGATACGTGTCAGTATCGGCTCCCAGCGTTCTGCGTCGTAAAGGGCTTCATTTGGCTCAAGCTCCGGAACATCTTTTGCAAGCAGCTCCTCGATTATATCGTCATTGTTTCCCTCGCGTAAAAGAAAAAACAACTCATCAGTTTCATCCGCAGATGCGGTACCTGAGATGTATTTCTGCAACAAGGGGCCAATGTTTTCAGAATTGGTCATATAATATGGTGTGGGGAAGCAATCGGGTGAATAAGGAATGGTACTCCGATCAGGGAAGTATATAGCAGACAATCATCCGCCACCAGGGGACTATCCGGACGGGAAATTTTTTTTACTGATTTCAGAAAGGGAGCAGCACGAGGGGAAGCAGGGCTACCAGGTCATCCTTGCGAAGCTGGTTGCGGAGGAAATGCAGGGCCGCCACCAACTGGTTTTTGACGGTCATTGGGGAGATCTGCAATTTTTCACCAATTTCCTTGTGCGTAAGACCGGAGAGACGGCTGAGTTTGAAAATGTATTGACGCTGTGGGGGCATTTTATCTATTGCCTGGTAAAGCATGCCCTTTTTATCCTTGAGCGACAGGATCAGCTCAGCGTCCGGAACATCACCTGGGTCTGCCAACCGGCGCTTTACATGCTCAATATACCGCTGCTGGTGCGACATTTTCTTCAGGTAATTAAATGACAGGTTTGCTGCAACGGTGAAAAGCCAGGACGAGGGATTTTCTTTCAATGCCACCTGCGCGCGTTGTTCCCACAATTTGAGGAATGCCTGCTGGACAAGGCCTTCAGCCACTGTGTCCGATTTTACGATCCGTAAAGTAAAGGAATACAGACGCGGGGTGTAGTAACGGAAAACCTGCCGGAAGGCAATGTCATCCCCGTCACCAATACTTCGGAATAAGTCAATATTTAAATCAGAGCCACCCAAACAGTCAGTCGAAATTGTATGAGTGTGGAAGTTAGCAATTTTTGGTGTCAGTCGGGCATCTTTACCGGGCAATCGGCGGAACTTAATTATTCGATGCACGCGAAAGCTGGTTACATAGATTATTCCGAAGAAACCATCGGGTTAACCAGCCAGTCTGCCGATTGACTTGGCTGAAAAAAAAGGAGCGCTTCCGGGACGCCGATCCTTGCGACTTGTAACAAATCCGTTGTATCGTTAAACATAACCGACATTGAGACCAGGATTTGCAGAAGGCAGGAAATTATTAGATTTGGCGATGACTGCGAAATTTACCCATGAAGAGATCATTTCCTACCTGTCATCCACCGGCCAGGAACAATACCATTTCCTGATTGACCTTGAGCACCCATATTTTTTTACCGCCGGTTCGCGGCTGACTTTATTTGCCGACAACGACCGGTGGGCGATTGTATTTGAAAAAGCCGGGTTCAGCACGGGCAGTGCGTGTGGTATGCTTGAGCTTTCCTATTACGGAAACTGTCTCAGGAATACCACCGAGCCGAACGGGCAGACATCCAACTCCAAATACGTGACATTGATTGAGTACGATGACCTGCAGGCGATCACCGAACCGGATGGCTTTGAACAGGTGGCAGCAAATGCCATTGAGATCCGTGTACGGGATAAGATAGTCCCAATCCAGAACGATCCTTCGGAATACCGGGCAAAAGGTATCGACCCCACGGGATACTCCGATCGTCCGGACCTGATAGAGTTTGAGGCAATGATCCGGTTCCTGGATGAGGTATCCCGAATACACCGACCCCGAGTCATGGACCTATAAGGCCATGGGCACTCCACCCGGTGAATATGAAACCTATAATATGATCGCGGATGTATTGGTTGCCAGGGATCCGGCGCTCTGGAAACCTACGCTTCCCCCAAACAATAACTGGCGGAACTGGCCCAATGCAGGTTATATGTAAGGGTATGCGTTACTACCGGCAGGAAGGCAATGCAATAAGACTACCGTATAAATTGCTTCGAGATTACATCATATTTCAGCAACAGCTCATTCGACTTTCCCGTTTTGTCGAAGAACGACTCCCAGGTACTGAGTGGCTCCCAGATACAGGTCCCCTTCCCGCGACCGCCTGGTACATCAAAGGCAATCCTGTTGACGAGGTCTTTTAACTGGGAGTACTCCACCACAATGACATCTTTATCGTATTTCCGGGACAAGGAAGCAAGATTATCCCGCAGGTCGTCTGGGGTACCGTGCCACATGGGATAGTACGATTCACCTATCACATCAAAGTGAACACCCCGTGCAAGCATATGGTCTACAAACCCTGCCGATTCATCATGTTGCCCGCCGAGTGCCACATGCAGCATCATGACCACCTCGGGTGAAATCCTTTTTACTGCGGAAGTACCCGCTTTGATGAGTCGGGCCAGCTGGTCGGGGTTCATAATGTTCCCATCCGGCCATACAATGCCGTGGTTAATTTCATTTCCCACCTGCACCATATCGGGTACCGTGCCCTGTGCCTTCAATGCAGTCATAACCTGGGTAGTAAAATCAAACAATTGTTGCTCCAGTGTTTCAAAACCACTACCCTTCCAGATAGCCGGTTTGAACTGTTTGCCGGGATCGGCCCAGGTATCGCTGTAATGGAAGTCCAGCAACAGTTTGAGCCCCGCGTCTTTCACCCGTTTCGCCATCCGGAGTGTGTTGGCGAGATCACAAAATCCCTTGCCGGGCGAATAACCACTATCCGCAGCCGGGTCATTGAAAATCCGCAGGCGGATATAGTTAAAGCCATGCTCCTTCAGGATCGCAATCGCATCTTTTTTTACCCCATTATCTGAAAAACGGATGCCTTTCGCTTCCAGTTCCGGAAGGAAGGAAATATCGGCTCCCAGCATTTTATCAACCAGGCGCGGCCGGGCCTGTTCAGCTGTCAGGTCAAATTTCTTATTGTTGGTAATCGTTGCTGCATTAACGTCCGACACTGTGATGATGTCGGTGCCGCCCTGTTGCAATCCGGTAGAACTTGCCACAAATTTTATTATACCCGCGTTCCTTCCAGCCTGTACAATGACCTGGCACTTACCATTAAATAACCTCCGCTGCCAGACACCATCGGCGCATTTATCAGGCTCGTGACTACTCGGATCCCCATTCCCTACACCAATGATCTTCGCATCGCCTTCAATTTTAAACCGGATCAGGTTGTCGGCATCGGGTACTTCCCGTCCCTGTTTGTCTACCACCTTCACATTGATTACGCTCACATCTTTCCCATCGGCAAGTAAAGTAGTCTTGTAAGGCACAATCAGCACTTCATGGGCAGGATCGGTTGTCTGCAGTTGCGAAACCAGTTTCCGCCCCTTTTTATAAGCAACCGCTTCAAGCGTTCCGGGTTCATAATTCACCATCCAGTTGAGATGCCCATTGCGGGGCATATCCTTTTTCCCTAAACTTTTTCCGTTCAGGAACATTTCCACATTATCTGCATTACTGTTGACCCAAACATCTACCGAATCCTTTTTAACGCCCCAGGTCTGAACCCTGTTCCAGTTCGCGCTGATATGCAATACATCCTTATCCGTCCACCAGGACTGGTAATAATAATAGATGTTCTTCGGGAAACCACATACGTCCATCACTCCGAAATGGGAACTGATATTCGGCCACTGGAATGGGGTTGGTTCCCCGCGATAGTCGAACCCGGTCCAGATAAAGCCCCCCGCCCAGTAGTCATTGACAGCAGCGAGACTCCACCATTCTTCCGCGCGACTGGCCCACCAGGGTGCGGTGATATCCTGGTCGGGGAGGTATCCGCGGAGGCTATCCTTTGTATATACCCCGCGTGTTGTCACCGTACTTCCCATTTCGGTGCCAATGATCGGGTGAGTGGGATGTGAAGCATGATAGTCTGCAACAGCAAACTGCCTGTAATTAAACCCGCGGACCGGAATTACCTCATTCACTCCCTTGAAAACATTCGGCAGGTCGGCGGCATAGGTACTGGTCCGTGTCGGATCGAGTTCCTTTTGTTTAGCCACCAGCGTCTGGGCAATACGTTTGCCATAACTGGTGGTCTGGATCCAGCCTTCCTCATTTGCAATGGACCACATAAATACGGAAGGGTGGTTCCTGTCGCGTTTGATTAGACGGGTAAACTGGTCCATGTACTCCGGACTGCTGTTCAGCAGGCGCTGTTCATCCATTACCAGCATGCCGAGACTGTCGCAGGCATCCAGCAATTCAGTATTCGGGGCATGATGGCTGGTGCGGTAAGCATTCGAACCCATATTTTTCAACAACCCTATCCTGTAATAATGCATATAATCCGGGAGGGCCGAACCAAGTCCCGCATGATCCTGATGGTTATTCGTACCCAGCAGTTTCACATGTTTACCATTCAGGAAAAATCCTTTTTCGTTGATGTCAATCGTCCGGATCCCGATCCGTTGCTTTACTTCGTCAACAGCTCCGTTTTCAGACTGCACAGTTGTGACCACGCGATACAGGTATGGATCCTCGAGCGACCATTGCCTGAAGTTTTTAATATTTACCTCGAGATCGGCAACGACCGACTGCCCAGGCTGGGTGGATAGTTGCTTTGAACCACTTTTAGCCACTACCCTTCCGTCGCGGTCCGTCAGCAAAAAACTCACAGTAGCTTTTGAAAAAAGCAACCCGTTGTTCTGGATTGTAGTTGATACTTTTACTACTGCATTCTTTCCGCTCACCACCGTCCGTGCAAAGACCCCATCTTCCGCGATATGCTGGTTGGGATACGTTTCCAGCCAGGTATGCCGGTAGATTCCGGCTCCTTCGTAAAACCAGCCTTCGTATTGGCTGGCATCGGCACGAACCACCAGTGTATTCGGCCCCCGGAAATTGATGTAGTCGGTTACATCGTAGGATACTCCCACATACCCGCTCATATTATTACCCAGATAAAATCCATTCAGCCAGATTTTTGCGTCGCGGTAAACTCCATCAAAAACCACGCGGAAACGCTGACCTGAATCAGCGGCATTCACTTCAAACTTCTTTCGGTACCAGCCAATACTGGTTGCCGGGAAAGCCCCGCCCACCGATTTATATCCATGCGAGGCATGATCAAAATTAATGGAGTTCACAAACGGCAATTCCGCTGCCCAGTCGTGCGGCAGGTCGAGTTTACGCCATCCGGTATCCACAAACGATGGATCGATTGCCGTATTTTTCGCATTGCCTGATTTCGAAAAAAGATTGGTCAGCGAATAATTGAAATCCTTCTCCGCATTCGCCGCATGGCCGAGGGCGAAGAGCCAGTTATGATCAAGGCTGGTCCGCGTGCGCCGGTTGCTCTGGGAAATGGAATCCGTGGAAATAATCACGCACGCAATGAAAAATATGTATCTCACTGTATACCGGGTTTTATCGGGTAAGTAATCGGGGAAATCTAATCTTTAAACGGATCGAGGGCAATGGTTGGTTTGCCGGAATTATCAAAAGCCCCAAGCGTGTAACCCTGCCAGTTGCCATAACTCTGGGGTTCCCAGTAAAGCACACCCAGCCCTTTATTTCCCGGGAGGCTTTTGACCTTGCTGATGATATCCATGACGAAAGCCTTTGAAGCGGCAGCCTGGTCCCAGCTCATACCCACTTCGCAGATCATGATCTCTTTTCCATAGCGGGTGATCATATCATTCATATTAGCGAGGGATTGTGTAGCCAGCGTTGACCAGTCCGTCGGCGAAGGGTAAAGCGACATCCCGATTATATCCCATTTGGCGCCATTGGATTTAAGACCGTCGAACATCCACCTGAACAGGGAATTGTTGAATGCATTGGACACATGCACGATCACCTTTGCATCGGGAAATACGGCTTTACTCGCATCATAGCCCGCGTTAACCAGCTGGGCAAACTGCGCCATGCTGGTGGAGGCTTTTCCGTCAGGCCACAACATCCCGTCATTGGTTTCGTTTCCAACCGACACCCATTCCGGCGACACACCTGCATCTTTTAACGCAGTGAGCATTGCTGTTGTGTGGTTTGCCAGCGCTGATTTCAGTCCTGCAAAATCCAGTGAAGCCCATGCCGCAGGTTTACCCTGTTTGCCGGGATCGGCCCAGGTATCGCTGTGATGGAACACGATCATCACACGGAGCCCGAGTGCTTTTGCACGGACTGCTTTTGCTACTACATCTGCCTGGTTATTGTAACCATTTGCCGGATTCACCCATACACGCAGCCGGATCGTATTCATGCCCCCTGCTTTCAGCAGTGCCATCAGTTCGGTTTCGACTCCGCTACTGTTGTAAAATTTCCTGCCTGCGGCTTCCATTTCGGTTATCCAGCTTACATCCGCGCCTTTGACAAATGAAGTTGCAGGTGGTTCCGGAACCGGTGGTTCAGGCTCAGGTGAACTGCTTTTTTTATTGCAGGAAAATGCCATGGCAAGGACAAGCAGCGAAGAGAACACAGATAGGCGAAATAACTTGATCATCATTTCAATTACTGGATTTTATAAGTATAGTTACCGGGTATGCTGATATCGAGGATTACATTATGCGTACCGGCTGTAACCGGAATATTTGCGCCATTGTATTCAAGGGATAGATCCGTACCGGTGTCCCCGAAATTAATCGGCCAGTCATTATTGGCCCTGAATTTAAATACACCATTTGCTGCTGCAGTCAGGGTGCCTGTCCATTGTTTGGTCGATGCATCATAAGTCATCGCCGCATCGCCTGCCCAGCTGTTGAAGTCACCGATCATGCTCCAGCTATTGATCTTTGTACCACTCCAGGAATTGTCGTTGGTATTGCCTTTCAGCAAATAGTATCCGGTTGAGGGGACATACAGGTTACCACCTGTGGTATTGAACAGACCGCTGATATCCGGGCCGGCTTCTGTGCTGGATGCCCATCCGTAGATAATATGGTTCCAGTCTGGTTCGCTGGTGTATTTGAATACAGCTCCCGAAGGGAAATTCACATACCCTTCATACACCCCGTTCCCGGCTTTGGAAGAGATTTTCTCCGCGGTTGCCGGATTCCATCCCTGGTATTCCCCGGGCACCCACAACGATGGATAGTTGATGATTACGAGATAAGGGGTTACGGTAAAACTGACTACGGATGAATACTGGCGGATTGAATCGCTGAGCGTCGACAACACGCGAACTTCAATCTGACCGGCACTTCCAACGGGGATTCCCTGTAAAAGGGCAATCTGGTTCAGTTCGGCACCGGTGTACTTGATTACACGGGTATTGCCAAGGGTCACCTCTTTTGGAGTTGCGAAACTACTGCCGGCTTTTGCCAGCTGGACAGAATAACTCACCGCAGCACTGAAACCGTAATCGGCCGCCGTCCAGGAAATAGCCTGCACGGTATCCTCTGCAGTTGTTTCGTTCAGCACAACGGTGGCTGCAGACACGGTAATACCTGGAAGCACCGCTTCCTGCATCACTGTGAGGTCCATATCTTTTTTACAGGATGAAAACAACAGCACGAAAGCTGTGAGTACACTTACAATTATTTTTTTCATACAAGCAATTTGGGTGGTGATCAGTATCCGGGGTTCTGGTTTAGATTAGGATTCGACGACAGGTCGGTGGAAGGAATTGGGAACAGGTTGTACCGCGCATCCACCTGCCGTCCGGCAAACACCCCTCCTTTCCACGCCCACAGGTAAGAAGCCGTGGTAAATTTTTCGTAGCGTACCAGGTCGGTCCGCCGCTGGGCCTCATAATACATCTCCCTTGCCTTTTCATCCAGCAGGTAGTCGAGGGTAAGTTGTCCGGCAGTGATATTGCCATCGACGGTTCCCGAATAGGCCCGCGTGCGTAACAGGTTCATATAACCGAGGGCCGTCGCTGCATCTCCACCGGTGCCACCACGTAAAGTTGCTTCAGCATAGGTGAGGTAAATCTCCCCGAGTCTGAAAAGCGGAAAATCGATATCTGCCCAGTTGCCCGCCGGGTCAGCATTTGGAGCTGCGCCACCTCCGCGGGTGAGATTACGGTATTTGGAAGAGGAATACCCGTCCTTTTCGGTGTACAGGTCATTCATGGTGAGGCTGTGCCCGGTAGTGTAAAACTGTGCGCGTTTATCGGTTGCTCCGGTTTTGTCGGCAAACAGGTTGGTAAAGGTATGCGGGTGCCTTAATCCGCCCCATGGACCGCTGGTACCGGAGATACTACCCGGTACAGAGGCAGGCCCATGTGCAAGGAACGTAGTGCCACCCCAGTTCTGTGTATGGGATGCATCGTAGGCAATGGTGAAAATAAACTCGTCCGTGTTAAGGTGGTTATCGGCGAGCATCAGTTCCCGGTAATTCCCATGTAAAGTATACCCTGCAGTAATGATCTTATTGCAATAAGTTATGGCATCCGTGTTTCGTTCCGTGCCGGTGTAGACTTTTGCATTCAGGTAGATCCGGGAAAGCAGCGCCCATGCAGCGCCCTGATCTGCGCGTCCGTACTCGTTTGTCCTGACGGTGACCAGATCGTTCTCAATTTCCTTCAGTTCCGATTCGATATAACTGAAAAGATCGGAGCGGGTAATTTGCGACGGGATGCCTGAACCAATGGCATTTTCTTCGGTCACAAAGGGAGGATTTCCAAACAGGTCCATTAATACCCAGTACTGGTAGGCACGGAGGAATCGGGCTTCCAGCCTGTATTTCCGGATATTGTCTGCATCGGCACCGGCTATTCCCCTTGCGGCCACACGATCGTCAGCTGATTGTTTGATAAAATCATTGGCCAGTGTGATCTGGAAAAATGCACGGTAATATACCCCGTTGATGATCGGGTTTGTAGCCGACCAGCTCATCTCTTTCAGTCCGCGTACACCAGCATCATTCTGCCAGGTCCATGCAGCCTCATCGGTAGTCAGTTCCTGCAGGTTGAAATAAAGCCGCAGGAAATCGGAGTTTCCTTCATCGGAGATGATCTGCGTCGGTATATCCGGGCTTCCCGTACCACCGGTGTTACCCGTTAGCGCAAAGGCACTGTAAACTTTTGCCAATGCCTGTTTGTATCCGAGCGGCGTGCTGTAGACCGTTTCAGCCGTGATATCATTGGTAGGAACAAGATCCAGTTTCTTAGTGCAGGATGTCAAAGCGGATACACCCGTAACACTGATCATCAAAAGCAATTGAAGTTTCATATAATTAATTTTTCGGGTGATTAAAGTGATACGTTCAGTCCGAGGGAGAAAATTTTTGGCCGCGGGTAAAAATTATTATCGATACCCCCCGCGAGTTCCGGATCCAGTCCCTTGTATTTCGTTACCACAAACAAATTCTGCGCAGTGGCGCTGATCCGCATATTATAATGCCTGAAGCCCTGGCGCAGTTCATAACCCACACTGAGGTTATCCATCCGCAGGAAGGAAGCATTCTCGATATAATAATCGCTCAGCAGCTGCTGGCTGTTGCCCACAAAACCGGTTTCAAGGAAATTGATGGAGGTGTTGTACAGGACCGAATTGCCCAGGATCTGCGAACGGGTGCCGGTCTGGCTGTACACGTTGTTGTACACATAATTCCCGAGACTCGCGCGCAGTGTAGTCGACGCACTCCATTTTTTGTAACTCACCGAAGTGCTGAAACCCATGAATACTTCCGGGATGGAATTTTTACCTTTATAGAGGTCGTCCTGGTTGATGATTCCGTCTGCATTGCGATCTACAAACACACCCTCAACCGGTTTGCCACTGGCATCATACACCTGCTCGTAGAGGTAAAACACGTTACGGCTGCCACCTACAGCATTGATGTATGCAAACTGTCCACCGATGCCGCCGGCAATCGAACCACTCGGGAAACCGGGATAGGTCAGGTCTTTCGGCACCACTGTAAGGTTCGTAATTTTGTTGCGGTTGAATGTTACGTTGAAGCCTGCATTCCACTCCAGGTCTTTTGTCACAACCGGTTTGGTGTTCAGGTTAAACTCCACCCCCCTGTTTTCCATATCACCCACATTAGCCACAATAAACGCGGCGAAATTCGTTCCTGCCGGCTGGGGGATATTGTTCAGCAGGTCATTTGTTTTTTTGTAGTAAACATCGATGCTACCTGTAATGCGATCATCGAGGAAACCAAAATCAAGTGCAAGATTTGTTGTAGCGGTCTCTTCCCATTTGCGGTTGGCATAAAAACCTCCCGGACGGAACCCCTGGAAATAGTCATTGCCGAACTGGTAGGCCGCCGTGATAGAACTCAGCGCATAATAAGAAAGGTAATCATAGTTGCCAATGCCATCCTGCTGGCCGGTTACGCCGTAACCCAGTCTTAACTTGAGGTTCGACACCGCTTTATTATTCCGGAGGAAAGATTCTTCCTTGATATTCCAGGCCAGTGCAACAGACGGGAATACAGCCCAGCGGTTGGCTGGCGCGAAACGGGATGACCCGTCCCGGCGTACGGTGGCAGTAAGCAGGTACCGGTCCATAAAATTGTAATTCAGCCTACCGAAATAGGAAATCAGCGTGTTCTCTGGTTTATCAAAGGCGAAAGCCGGGTCTGTATTTGGATACTTGTCACCCCTTGCGGTATAACTGGCAAAATTGTACACCGTGTTCAGGTAATTATTGTAGGAATAACCTGCCGTAGCATCAATCCGGCTGCGGATCGAGCTCAGCTCTTTGGTGTAATTGAGATAAAACTCGAAAAGTGTGTTCTGTTTCTTCTGACGGTAACGATTATTTTCCCCGCCATTGCCTCCGGCAACATACCCGATGGCGGCGCTATCTGATACATACACGGTACCCTTGCCTTCTGACAGGTCCATACCCGCATTCAGGTTGGCCCGCAGTTCGGGAAGGAAATGGAATTTATAATCCAGCTGGATATTCCCGATGGCACGACGGGGCCGGCCTTCATCGAAGCGTTGCTCGAGGAGTCCTACCGGGTTGCGACCCGCAAGTGCCATCAATCCCGTGGCACTGGAAGGATCCAGCCATTCATAATAGCCGCCGAAACGGTTGCCTTTTGAAAAAACCGGCTGGGTCGGATCGAAAGTGATGGCTGAGCCAATGGCTGTCTGGTTGGCAAAGCGCGATTGCTGCATATTCCCTTTCAGGTTCACATCCACTTTCAGGTGATTATTGAAAAAACTTGGATTAAGCACCAGGGCCAGTGACGTGCGTTGCAGGTTATCCGTTTTGAGCACCCCGTCCTGGTTCTGGTAACCGATGGAAAGACGGTAAGGCAGTTTGGCCAGGCCACCGCTGATGCTTACGTTATTATCCGTGGCAAAAGCTGACCGGTAAATCTCATCCTGCCAGTTGGTGCTTGCCGCTCCCAGCATTGCGATCTGTGCGGGTGAGCCCTGTGCATTCACGATAGCACGGAACTGGTCGGCTGACAACACATCCACCTTCCGTGTGACTATCGAAACAGAATTGACAGTGCTGGCATTGACCCGGACTTTCCCAGCCGTACCCTTCTTCGTAGTAATAAGCATAACACCGTTCGAAGCGCGTGTTCCATAAATGGCGGCGGCCGAAGCATCTTTCAGGATGGTGAACGACTCGATATCATTAGGGTTGATCAGGCTCAGCTGGTTGCTGGCACCTGGGATGCTGCTGTTATCGAGCGGAACCCCGTCAATCACAATCAGCGGATCATTGCTGGCACTCAGGGACGAGCCTCCGCGGATGCGGATGGTACTTCCTGCACCCGGCTGGCCACTATTGGAAGTGATGGCAACACCCGCCACTTTGCCGGCGATCATCTGCTCGGGGGTGCTGATGGCGCCCCGGTTGAAGTCTTTGGAATTAATGGTCGAAACCGCACCTGTCAGGTCCTTTTTCCGTGACGTACCGTAACCGATTACCACTATTTCATTGAGGTTGCCAATCGTCTGTTTCAATTGAACCTCCGGTGAGGCACCTGCCTGCACGCTCAGTTCCAGCAGCTCATAGCCAACAGAACTGAACTGGAGAACATCGCCTTGGGAGGCAGCAATCCGGTAAGTTCCGGTCGCATCTGTCTTTGTGGTGGTTGAAGTGGATTTCACCTTCACGGTGACATCGGCCAGTGGCTGGCCAATTGAATCGATCACCCGGCCGGTCACATTTCCGGTCTGGGCCGAAACGTCCCGTGCCAGGAAAAGCAGCGAAGCCGAGAGTAAAAGACAGAGGAGTCGTTTTTTCATATTTGCAGTTTTTAATCGTTGTCCAGCCCTTGGGAATGCTGGTGGGTAAAACTAACACTACCCCCTCCAACCGGCTTATCCCGGTGTTCATTTTTTTAGTCCGATCAGACAAAACTGTTGAAAACCAATACCCGGAATAACGGTTTTGCCTACCTTGGCTCCATAAACGCCGGTGTCAACCAAACTCCATCCGACGAATTGAGAACAGCACAAAACCCTCCGGCCCGGAACAGGATTGCCGCCATCATGAAAAGAATTTTACTACATATTATCTTTTTGTCGATGACGATGCTGTCCGGGATTTTTGCGGCAGGCCAGCCCCCGGTGCCCAAGCTCAAGTTCAAACGGATTTCGATCGAACAGGGTTTGTCGAACAGTACTGTGGAAATTATTTTCCAGGACAAACGGGGATTTATCTGGATCGGTACGCGGGATGGCCTGAACCGATTTGATGGAAAACAGATGAAGGTCTTCCGGTTTAACCCTGCCGACAGCAGCAGTATTAGCGACAACTTTATCAAGGTCATTTACCAGGACCAGGAAGGCATCCTTTGGGTAGGTACCATCAACGGGCTGAACCGCTTTGACCCAACCACCAATAGTTTCGTCCGATACAAACAGGATTCGGCAAAACCCGGCAGCCTCAGCCATAATTTTGTCACGCATGTTTTTGAGGACAGGCAGAAAAAACTCTGGATAGCTACCTGGGGAGGGGGGCTCAACCAGGTCAGTGCCGACCGGCGTAGTTTCACCCGGTTTACTTACAATAGTAATAATCCCCGTTCGGTCAGTTCCAACTATGTCAGTTATCTTTTCGAAGATGCCCGGGGGACATTCTGGGTTGCTACAAAAAATGGCCTCAACCAGTTCAACAGGGAGCTCTCGCTGTTCCGCTCACTGAATAATCTCCCGGTTTTCGCTAAATCCACCGCTGCAAGGAACATCCGGATGGTCAGCGAAAACAGGACGGGCCAGCTGCTGCTCGCAACGGAAGAGGCCGGGTTATTACTCTTCAACCCTGTTGACAGCAGTATCCGCGACTTCCGGCATTTTGATAAAGACGCCGCATCACTCGCCACCAACCAGGTTCGCGCCGTGCTGGTGGATCGCAACTGGAACACATGGGTGGGTGGGGTCAACGGCGGTCTGGACCTCCTGGATCCGGAAGCCAATGGATTTTACCATTACCAGAATGAACCTGAGAACTTATCGAGCCTTTCACAACGCACTGTTTCAGCATTGTTTGAAGACAGGCAGGGTAATCTCTGGGTTGGCACGCACCGGGGCGGTATCAACCTGTATACACCAAACGCTGAAAAATTTGCGCTCTTCCAGCAGCAACTCACCGGAAACAGCCTTAGTTACAATGATGTAAGGGCATTCTGTGAAGATGGGAATGGGAAAATCTGGATCGGGACCGATGGCGGTGGGCTCAATCTCTTTGATCGTACAACCCGGAGCTTCCGCAGTTTTCGCTCGGATCCCTTCAATCCCCGCAGCCTCGGCTCCAATGAAGTGCTGGATATCCTGCAGGACAGCCAGAAGAAAATCTGGCTGGCAACCTGGGGCGGTGGGCTGAATCTTTTTGATCCGGTTACGCAGTCCTTTACCCGTTACACCAATAACCCGGCGGACCCCTCTTCCATCAGTTCAAACTACGTGCAGCAGGTGCTGGAAGACAGCAAGGGCACGCTGTGGGTGGCTACTTACTATGGAGGACTGAATAAAATGGAACGAAGCACGGGAAAGTTTACCCGGATAACAACCGATCCAGCTGGCAGAACCAGTCTGTCAGGTAATAATATTATATCACTCAACGAAGACAAACAGGGAAATCTCTGGATAGGTACTGATGATGGTGGTCTGAATTGCCTGAAAGCCTCCAGCAATAGCTTCGTACACTATTTCAATAACGCTGAAAAATCACCCGACCTCCGTGTGTTGTTTACCGATAGCAAAGGAGGCACCTGGGTGGGTCATGCAGGCCTGTTTAAATTCAATCCCGCCACGAATACTTTTGAAGAAACAGGCATCAAGGCCGGATTGCCAACCGAATTTATAAAAGGCATGGCCGAAGATGAACAGGGAAACCTCTGGATCAGCACCTCAAACGGTGTCACAAGACTAAATCCAGCGGATGGAATTTTTAAGAAATACAACACAGCTGATGGGTTACAGGGACTGGAATTCGAAGCCAATGCCTATATGAAAACCCGGGACGGGGAAATTTATTTCGGGGGTGTCAATGGCTTTAATTCGTTTTACCCCGAGAATATCCGGCAGAATACTTTTAAGCCACCGGTCTACCTCACCGCCATGTTGTTGTTCAACAAGGAAATCCACCCTGGCGGAGACTCACCCCTCGGCGCGGACATCAGCCTGACCAGGTCTTTGAAACTGGATCACCGGCAATCGACGTTCTCTTTTGAATTCGCTGCCCTTAACTATACGGCGCTGGAGAATAACCAGTACGCGTACAAACTCGAAGGCTGGGATGATGACTGGCAATACTCGGGGGCGAACAGTAAGGCATCCTACACGAATATCCCGCCGGGGCATTATACTTTCCGGGTCAGGGCATCCAATAACGACGGATTATGGAATGATGATGGTCCGTCACTCGCCATTGAGATCACTCCCCCCTTCTATTCCACCCTCTGGTTCCGTATTCTCATGATTGCGGGGTCAATTGCTGCATTGATTGCCTATTTCCAGTACAAACGCCGCTCGGAAATCAGGGTGTTGAAGGAAGAAAAGAAAGAAGAGATCCACCAGCTGCAACTCCAGTTTTTCACCAATATTTCACATGAATTCCGGACTCCATTGTCACTGATAATTGGTCCGCTGGAAAAAATGCAGCGCGAGGATGACCGCAAAGCAAATTCCAATTACTACAGCGTAATGCTGCGCAATGCAAACCGGCTGATGAACCTGATCACTGAACTGATGGATTTCCGGAAAGCAGAGACCGGGGTACTGAAGCTGAATGTAATGCCCGGCAATCTCGACCTGTTTGTCACGGAAGTGGCTGCAGAATTCAGTGAACTGGCAAAGGAAAAAAATATCCGTTTCAATGTAAACATCGATAGTACGATTCCGAATGCCTGGTTCGACCGGCAGGTGCTGGAAAAAATCATGATCAACCTGATCGGCAATTCATTCAAGTATACCGGTAATCATGGTGCAATATCCGTTTCACTGCTGGAAAGCCTGGAAAGGCACAACCCGCCATTCAGCAATTCACTACAAGTCAAAAATGAATTTGCCGGAAAACGATATGTATATGTAGCAGTAACCGATAACGGGATTGGCATTTCGAAGGAGTCTATTCCGCGGCTGTTTGAGCGCTATTATAAAATCACCGATACCCATCTCGGATCGGGGATCGGTCTTGCATTCGTAAAGAGCCTGGCTAAACTGCATAAAGCCGGAATTACTGTTTACAGCGAACGGAACAAAGGAACGGAGATCATACTCGCCATTCCCGTGCACCCGGATGATTACACCTCCGGTGAAAAATGGGTCAGCAACAAAACAGCAGAAGTAAACCTTGAAAGTATTTCCTTAAAAGAAACCGGGCAGGATCCAACTGCAGAAGTTGGCGGGCAGGCAGCCCCCGCTGAGAACCTGAGTCCGCATATACTGATCGTGGATGATAATGAGGAACTGCTGACCTTTCTGGAAGAGAGCCTGGGAACGGGATACATTATATCAAAAGCCGTTGATGGGGCAGCCGGCCTGGTCACCGCCCGCGAAGAGATTCCCGATATTATTATCAGCGATGTGATGATGCCCAACATGGATGGGATTGATTTCTGCCGTGCGGTGAAGGAAGATCCCGACCTGAGCCATATCCCGTTTATCATGCTCACCGCTCGGGATGCTATCGAATCGAGGATCAGGGGAACCCATTCCGGGGCAGACCATTATTTTTCCAAACCGGTCAGCATGGAGCTGCTGCTGACTACGGTAAAAAATATCATTTACCAACGGGCGAAACTGAGGGCAAGGTATGTGAATGATCATTACGCCGATGCCAAAGAACTTGCGCATAGTTCCCGCGACAAGGAGTTTATGGACCGGCTGATCTCGGTAATTGAGGAGCATCTTTCCAATCCGGAGATGGATGTGGACTATATCTGCTCAGGAATCGGTATGAGCAAAACTAGACTTTACCAGAAAATAAAAAAAATCACCGGGCAGTCCATCGGGGAATTTATCCGGACGGTACGGTTTAAAAAAGCTGCCAAACTGATGACCGAAGAAGACATGCCTTTATCTGAGGTAATGTATAGCGTAGGGGTACAGACGCAGTCTTATTTCACTAAGGCTTTCAAAAACGAATTTGGTAAAACCCCCACCCAGTTCCTCAAGGATTTAAAGAAATAATGATCGTTGCATCCGATTGGTTTCGCTCAGCGGAAAAACCCGGCCCGATTTGAAAATCCCGGAATTGATTCCGAGATTGCGCCCTATGTCGGAACATGCATTTATGTCTGCAATCATCGGGATTGCCATTTCGGTTACATATGCCTATCTCGCGAAACAGCAGTCGAAGGCGCCGGCTGTTGAGGCCAGTGGCCGGACATTGTTGCGGATGTCCAAAGTTTACCTTGTAACCTTTGTCATATCCGCACTGATTGCGCTGGTTTGCCTGGTTGTGCCCCCATTCCTGGCCGACGTCGATCTCGGGCTGGTGATCTCGGTGCTTGCCATTTTGATCCTGTTTGGATGGGGTGCCATGTTTTGTTTCCTGATTTACCGGAACCATTTTGTGGCTTTCGATGAGACGGGCTTCCAGGTCAGGAGCCTGTTCGGCAAACAGGAAGTGGTGGAATGGGCGCAGGTCAGCAGGTGGAAATTCAACAGCTTTTCAGGTAACCTGGTGATCAGGACGGCTGACGGGTTGAAAGTAAAAGTCAGCCAGCATTTGGTGGGCCTGAATTCTTTCCTCGATACATTCGAATTGAAAACCGGCTTGCCTCCAGTGTTGCCTGGAAGAAAGCGGTGATGCTTCTGTTCTCAGCGCTTAATCATCTTTATCCTGGCGTCCGAAATCCTTACAGGCGGAAGGTCTCCCACCCTTTCAAAAATAAAAATATCGCTGATCGCGTTGTCCTGCACAACCGGTGCATCATTATCCTGGCTCAGTAGTGCCCAGCTCATATTGCTTTCCAGCCCGCGGATGGTATAACCCTTTCCGGAAGAATGATAAGTGATATAAAACTTCAGGTTGGCCTGCTCAACATAATCCCACTGGCAAATACCTGCCCTGAAGGCGAGGCTACGACCGGTCACGTTCAGGAACTTGTCACTGTGCATTGCTTTCAACAGGAATAAGCCTGAACCAGCCGGACTGACGGCAAACCGTTGGTTGTCCCCCCCGGATTTCAACCTTTGCTGCAGCACTGCCCCGTTCTCGATACTGGCTCCCGCTATCTCCAGGTATTTGCCCGTACCCTCGCACCGGATCATATAAATCCCGGCTTCGAGTGGCTTGTCAACAACCCGTTGCGACTTCTGGATCATTGTGAGATCCGGACCTGCCGGTTGCACCTTCCGGGCAACGGGAAGGTTATCATCGTAGGGAAGTTCTGCATAATAATCCCGCACTGCCACATCCCTGTTGAACCAATACGATGCATTGATGCCCGAAATATCCAGGTTGCTCAGCCGCGCAGTCAGCCGCTCAGGCACGCAACTGGAAACTACGTTACCGTTTTTACAGCGGATGGTGGGTTTACTGCGATCGACTGCAAAGGCAAAGGCCGGATAGTGCATGATCGACTGGTAATCGTATGCGCCGGCAGTTGAACCGGGCTCCATCTGGAAATTATGCCGGCTATCGGCCAGTACATTGTTTGTGTCAATCACCACAAAGTTATCCCTGTCATACCGGCTTTGCTCATGCCAGAATCCCAGTGAATGCAAAAGTTCATGGATGATGGTACCCTTGCCGGACTCTCTTGTGATATAAATAATCTGCTCTCCACCCCGCCGGCCAATCGGTGATAATCCGCCGTAGCCCGTATCCTGGCTATACACAATGCGGATATAGTCCCTCTGGTTGGTATAGGGCACAATCCTGAGATTGGTGAGTTTATTCAGGTCGCTGATGGCATCAAGGGCATTCTGGTAAATGGATGATCCATAATCGCCTTTTTTGTCGTTTATACTCCTGTCTATTTTCACCGGTACATCTCCTTTCGGCCAGATATAGTTCCCATCAGTCAGGTTGCTCTGGTAAATCATAAGGTTCTGGCCGGCATTGCCGACGATGATATCTCCATTCAATATATAGTTAACCCCGATCGTTTTTACGTAATAGTCTTCTTCATCTGCAGACATCGGAAGTTTTGCCCGGATTATTTTATACTGCTGTTGTCCATATCCATTGGCAAACACCAGCAACAGCAGGATTAAAATGGAAAGCCTGGTTTTAATGAAATTGATCGCCATAAAAAGTAGTTTAAATGATTATTGCTGGTTTTTCCTGATCACTGCGGGCTTGACAGGCAGGTGCGACTTTTCTTTTAGCAATACCGGGGCAGGTGGATCAATGGGTTCAAATACATAATTATACGGGCAATCAACTTGTCCGTCCTGGTAGATGGGTTCGATAAGACGACAATCCGCGCCTTCGGCTGTACTGCTTACCTGCAGCGGCTTTCCTGAGCCGTTTTTATAGGAAATCTTCCATCCCAGCCCACAGTTCTCCAGTTTGGTGAGAAACCATTTCCCGAAATAGGCCGAGAGTGTATTCTGCACGATCAGGTCGCCTTCCCGGTTGTCACCTTTGTCTGCACAGATCGTTTTCCCCGAATGCCCGGCGAAAAAAGAAAATGTACCATCATCATTCTTTTTAACCTGGAATTTCTGACTTGGCTTATCGGTGTAATTCACCTGCACGATCCTTGCCCCATTGTCACTTGCTGCATTCTCCACCGCCAGGCATTGCCCTGTCTGCACAACGTGGATTTTTACCCAGCTCCCATCTTTCGGGAACATCGAAATGGAAGTTTGCCCATGAGTTTCCTGTAATGCCAGCACCAAAATCAATCCTGTAATAAACGCTTTCATGATATGTGTTTTTAGGAATCCAACAATTTATTCGACTTCATTCTTTTTAAAATCCAGTAACATCGGACGGAAATTAGGGTCACCCTGCAGGTACAGGTAAGCACCTTTCCGCGGCGTGACCAGTGAGTTCCAGTACTGGATCACAACCGGGAACTTTTCGGTAAAGGAATTCATCACAAACCCTTTCCCACCGGGATGCGGAAGGATATACCATTTCTGGTTATCCTGGTTGAGCCAGTCCCACTGGATAAGCTTTGCCCCTGCCTTCGCATCACCCTCCGTACTCAGGTACTTGCCACTATGTTTTGCCATGATGGAGTACACATCATTTCCAAGGTGAGTGATAATAAACAGGAAATGGCTGCTGTACTCTTTTTCCCACTGGACAGCACGGGCACCATTCACGTGTGCCGCGGCGGCAATGGCGATATACTGCCCTGTCTGGCCGATCTTCACCATGTATTCACCATCTGTAAGTGATTGTGAAAAGCCGCTGTAGACTAAACAAAGCAACAGGCAGGCTATCAGTATTTTTTTCATGTTTTTTTATTAAATGGAAGTAATCAGATTCGCTGGTAAGTGATAGTACCTTGTCCTTCAGTGCCCACCCACACCATCTTATTTCCCGTGACTGTGAGGGTGTAGGTTTGTCCCACGGAAAAATCCTTCTGGGTGGAGATGGTAATCCTGTTGCCGGTCAGCTTCCACATGGTTTTGCTGTACATTTTTGTCTGGATCTTGGAATAACTTTCATCACAGCCGCTGGCCGCTGCATCCAGCCGGTAACTGCCATCAGCATTCACCACCCAAACGATTTTTGCCGCACAGGGTCGCTGTTTCAGCAGAGCAACATGGGAATCGAAGGTCTGCCCCTCGTAACTGGAAACATGGGAGATTTTTTTCCATCGCCCAACCGGGGACTGGGCATAGGCGATAACCGCCGTTAGTGAAAATCCGATAATGAACAGAATTGATTTCATCTGGTAATATTTAATGTTTAAAAAAAATCTGGTCAACTTATCTCCCCCAGCCTTCCGGCCAGTCCATCAAGCTGTCCATACTTTTCACTGCCGACGTGGTAATATTTCCGTAGCAGGCACGACCATACACCGGAGGACAGGTCATCGCCATCGTAAAAAACTGCCAGTCATCAAAATCAAACAGGAAAATGACAGATGTACTGCCTTCATACACAAGGGCGGCGTCTATCTTCCCTTTCATGCTGTTGGAAAATGCCCCAGGGTACAACAGGGAGTCGGAAGGAATTGCCTTGCCCAACGGGCTTACAACACTGGTAAAATATCCTTCGTCGAAGTAGAGATAGAGTCTCGCCGGTGTAGCCACCCTCGGAAAGTTGCCGTAGAAAAAATAGTCGGGCAGCGAATCGTTAACATCGACGGGGGTTGTACCAGACCTGTCCCTCCCCGGAACCCATAGGTCAAGGCAGGCCTGGGGATTTTTCCCCGCCATCGGTCCTGCGTAAAAGGGATTGTGCATTTCGTTGATCGGGAGTATCACACTGGAGACTGGAGTGAACTTCTGCACCGAATCATAATGGAAGGTATATGGCCTTGCCTGGTAAGTACTGGTGGTGCGCATTTTCAGGAAAGCATTCACAAAGAAATCATGACTCAGTCCTTTCCCATGCACAACCTCCCTTACATCAGCCGGCCAGTTTGTGGCGAAAGCGCTGATGGGTTTTGGTCCTTCTGCCAGCCGGAACCTGTATTCGCCGCCCTCCTCCACAATATCTGCAATAAGAAAACGCTTGTCTGCATTCGACGCATGATTGATATCGAGGAACACAAACCGGTTCTTCGGGATACTGCCATTTGCAGCAGGCATCCCTTCAGGAAGTATGCCCATAAACCGGGAAGCAGACGGTGGATTGCCGGCGTTGCCCTGGTCTTTTTTGCAGGATGAAAATACAGCGGCTGATAAACAAGCGGCTAACACAAACGAGTGATAATGTTTCATGGTAAATGGTTTGAAAACTCAAACCTATGGCTGTTCCCCACCATAAACCAGTTTACTCGCCCATCAACCGGTTTACTCGCCAAACGACCAATTTGGCTATATTTGGCATACAACCCAATCAACAAAAGAATGCCGGCAACCTGCACCTGTATCATTGTGGACGACGATGACATCGACCGGCTGACCACCCTTTCTTTTGTGCAGCAACATCCCCTGTTCCGGGTAACAGGACAATATAATTCTGCTGAATCTGCGTTGCAGGACCTCAATCATCACCTGCCAGATGTCGCATTTCTTGATATCGATTTGCCGGGTATATCCGGGCTGGAATTAAGAAGGCAACTGGATAAGATCCCTGCCTGTATTTTTATTACATCATTTTCAGATTACGCGGTAGAGAGTTTTGAACTGGAGGCACTGGACTTTATCGTAAAACCCATCAGGGCTGAACGGTTCACTAAAACGGTCGAACGCATCACCCGCTATTTTGAAGTAAAAGAAAAGGCGGATTCCTTCGGGCACAATATTTCCCCGGGTTCAATTTTTATAAAGGAAGGAGTCGAGCAGGTTAAACTGTCACTGAGTGAAATCCTGTACCTCGAAGCGTTTGGCGACTTTACACAGGTAGTAACTACGGGCAGGAAATACTGTGTGTTGAGCAACCTGGGAGCGCTGATCAAACAACCTGGCTTTTCAACATTTGTCCGGATCCACAAAAGTTATGCAGTGGAACCCGCACGAATTGAAAAGACAAGATCGTTGGAAGTCATTGTAAATAATATCAGCCTGCCTGTTGGCCGGGCTTACAGGGACACCCTGCGCCAACTAAAGTAATTTATGTTACGTTCATTGCTTATCCTGTTACTGTTCATCCCGGTCATCAGTCCGGCCCAGCAAAAAGGGCAGGCGCTGTCGGATTCGCTGGAGCGGCTGGTAGTGGTGGAAAAGAGCGATACTGCAAAGGCGAGGCTTTATAACCGGATCTTCAACGAACTTTTCGGCATGGATCATGACCGTGCGTTGATCACTGCGAGGATGGGCCTGGCGCATACCCGGTCCATGAAATGGTTAAAAGGCATCGGGACTTTCCAGGATAATATTGGCCGGTTTTACAGTGAGTCGGGCAACTACGATTCGGCGGTATTTTATTACAACGCAGCAATTCAATCCCAACAGGAAGCCGGCAACCGCAAAAGCATTGCCCTTACGTACAATAATCTAGGGGTGGCTGCACAAAATATCAAAAGCGATTTTACCACCGCGGCTGATTATTATTTCAAGGCCCTCCGGATCTGGGAGGAAGAGAAAGACAGCACACAACTGGCCAATACCCTTACTAACCTGGGTTCGATTTACCTGCTGCAGCAGGATTACCAGAAATCACTTGACTTCAACAGGCGGGCTTTAGTACTGCGTGAAAAAACCGGTAATATGCAGGAGCTGGCTGTGTCGCTCCAGGGCATCGGGAAAACCTACCTGTTACTGAAAGACACGGCCAGGGCAATGGCTAACTTTCGGAAGGGATTGGCGGTGTCGGAAGGTAATGGAGACCTGCAGGGTATGGCATCCGCCTGGTCAAATATTTCACTGGGTTACAGCAAGGATTTGCGGGCTGTTGCGGCAGCACGGGTCAAAGCGAGACAATTATGGGAAGACTCCAACCCACTGCATCCCGAGGCTATCGCCAACCTGGGCAATCTCGGGATCATCTATTACGATATTGCCACAAAGGATAGCCTGCGACTGGTACTCCGGGATTCACTGATTCCTGCTGACAGGGACCTGCTGCTCAAAAAAGCCGCTGGTTACCTCAGTGCAGCCATCGAGCTATCCCGTCAGACCGGAAACATCGACAACTATTCCTTTTTCACAGGGGCGCTGGCAGAAGTACAGGAACAGCAGGCTGATTTCAAAAATGCCTATTACAATTACCGGTTCTACCGGGATGCGCAGGATTCGCTTTTTTCCCAGGAAAATAAAAACAGGATTGCGTCCTCGGAAAGCCGTCGCATGTTGGAATTGAACCAGCTCACACTGCGTGACCAGCGCAGGATGATGTGGGTTCTTGCAGCCGGGATATTTATGGTCGCAGTGATCGGGGTGCTGTTGTACCGGCAGGCCAAAGCAAGGAAAAAATCAAATACTGAATTGGTCAAGCTCAACAGCGAGCTGGATGAAGCCAACCAGGCGAAGGCGCGGTTTTTTGCGCTGATGAGTCACGACCTCCGGAGCCCTGTATCGAGGCTGATCAATTACCTTCACCTGCAGAAAAATAACCCCGGATTATTGTCAACCGAGTTGAAGGAAACGCAGGACAGAAAAATAACAGAGGGAGCCGAGTCTCTTCTTGACAACCTGGAAAATATGCTGAGCTGGAGCAAAAGCCAGATGGAAAAGTTCCGGCCGCAGCGCGCAGAAGTAGATGTCAGCCTGCTCTTTGATAAACTCCGGAATTCCTTTGGCACTTACGAAAATATCCGCTTTACGTTCACCAGCAAGGTTGAAGCAATTGTGCTGACAGATTTCAACTATCTATTTTCTATCCTGCACAACCTGTTGCAGAATGCGGCAGAAGCATTGGGATCAACAGACTGGGGTGAAGTGGACTGCTTGGCGGAATTTTCCGGCAACGAAATACGGTTCACCGTGAAAGACAATGGCCCGGGTTTTCCAGTACCGATGCTTCACGATGACAAGTCCGAAGGGTTTGTTATCGGCAACAAAAAAGGACTCGGGATGCTGATGGTGCGGGATATGGTGACGGCAATCGACGGGCGACTGGAAATAGCGAATACAGGATCGGGCGCAGTGGCGTGTTTGTATCTCAGAACCTGAGTAAATCCTTCCTTGAGTGAGGGAATAGGAATCTTTTAATTTTATTGGTCCGGGACACCGAACAAGATAACTTTGCTCCGGAATCTGCTATAAAATTTACCAAAAGCAAACGCATGAGAAAGACAATTTTACTATTTGCCTCTGTTCTGATGATCCTGTCCGTTTCGGTGATCAGCCCCGCGATCGCCGCTTCCTCCTACTCTCTTCCTGCCAATTCTGCCCGAGTGCCGGACTCCGCCCTGGTAGCGGCTGCCAAAGCTGAGTTCATGGCGCTTTCCAAAAAAGAGAAGAAGGCGAAAGTAAAAGAGGTAAAAAAAGAACTGAAGAAATTCAAAAATGCGAAAAAATCCGGCGCCGAGCCCAGCGAGTCAACCCTGTTGCTGGTTATCCTCGCGATCCTCCTGCCACCACTGGCGGTTTATCTGTACGAGGGTGAAATCAACACCCGTTTCTGGATCAGCCTGCTGCTGACCCTGCTGTTCTGGTTACCAGGGATCATTTATGCCCTTATATTGATCCTGGGAGAAATGTAATGCCGGAATAAACAATGAACAATATAAAACTCTCCTGCAGCCTTTGGGTTGCGGGAGATTTTTTTTGTGCAATACCAATCAGCCTGCCTTCTCTATTGCCGTAGATGAAGCGATGTATCCCCTGGATGCCGTGCCAGGGACCTTCGCCTTGTTGGACGCTGGCTGTTTAATGTTTATATTGATGATCTATGGATAAACTGAATTTTAAAATAGTCGATGCAAAACCCTTCCGGTCAGCATTCATATCCTCGGTTGTGATGAATGTTGTGCTGGCACTAGGTGCCTTTTTGATCATCAGGGGAATTGTACCAATTACCCCGCCGTTTATAATCAGCAACTCAATTTCGCAGGTGGCGATGTATGTGGTCATTATCGGATCTTTTTTGTACATCAATTCAATCAAATCGAAGACGCATGATATTGCCAAAATCACCGACTTTAACGAAAAAATGCGCCGGTATGAGCGACTTTCGAAGCAGCGATACTTTGCGTACCTCTATTCAGCATTTGTATCAGCGATCCTGATGCTGGTCAGCTTCCGGATGGTATTTTTTTATTTTACCCTGGTTGATATCCTGCTCGTAATACCATTCTACCCATCATTGCGGCTTTTCCGGACCGAGTTGAAGGATGAAGAGATTGTTTTCTCCTGATTGGATTAGTCTTTTGAGACAGACAACACATCAAGTCCTGGAAAAATGCCGGAAGATGAAAAAACGCAGAGGGCCAGTGAGTAACACTCATTGATTTGGGGAATAATAGCTAGCTTAAGATTCCTCCAACGCAGGTGTTGGAAGTCCTATTTTTTTGTTCAGATATTGAAGAAATTTTATCAAAGCGAAAACCTCAGGATGGCCTTTAAAGAATTCAGGAGCGTAAACATCTAAAAAGCCAGACCTTTCATAGTTTTTAACATGGAGCTGGATAGTTGTTCCATCGGTAGGGCCCCCATGGCTGCTAATGACTAATTTTTTTGTTATTGTATCAATTCCATATTCACGGGCGACTTCCGACAAACTCTGCCATCCTGAAGCAGGCTTTTTGATTGATATATTATAGGGTACCAGCCTCATAGAATCCTGAGTTTTGTTCTCCTCAGTTCTCAGTTCGGCGGCGAAAGCATCCCAAACCCCGTTTATCTTAAAAATTGACAATACTGAAACTGACGCCTCATAGTTTTGATATATTCTCAGCTCGTAATCACATTTTGCTTGTGGAAATAATTCAAGTAACAACTCATTGTTAACAATAGTGTCGCCGTTGCCTATAAAAAACTTGCATTTGAAAGGCGTTATAGTATCTCTATCAACAATTTGCCCATTGATGGATGTATAAATATTTCTCGTAGTATGTGGCTTACAACTCCACAAAATAATTACTAAACAAAATGCACAACAATAGCGGATGATTTGAAGCTTCATAACCTTATCTAAATACTTTATAAGTCCATTCGCGATCGCCAACAAATTCGGATTTTATGTTTGCCTCTGAATAACTTTCTGAGAATAGCCTGACTTTATTCGCTGGATTCTGAATTGCAAGTCTCAACAAGCATGAAATGGGTCTGGGGAACCACCGAATGTAACGCGGGAAGTGTAGACATCAACCCGACCAAAAAAATCCGGGATATACTAAAGAATGTTGTCAGGGTTTTTCGTTCGGTTCTCCACGCGCATATGAGCCAAAGATGGCCATCCCCGAAATCGGACATTTGCGCTCGAGCTCAGGCTTGTATTTACGAAGAACTGCAATCAAGTTATCGATAGTGTACGTAGAAGTCTTAGAACTGACAGTTTAAATTTACGAAACGCCTTTCGTGGAATCATCCTGATCCCGAAAGGGCAAAAAAATAGCCCTCATTTCTGAAGGCTCTTTTCCGTGATCCCGCTGGGACCCAATTATTTACCTCACACTCAGCACTCTACTAATAAATGTCGATCAGTTTGTCGATCTACTTTGCAATGAACTAATAAAAACTCGTTTTGTTAACACGAGATGTCCCTTTACAAAATGATGCGGGCAACAAAAATAAGTTGGCGGGGGCGGAGTGAAAAGCGGTTTTGGATAGTGGTGTACCCATCTGTATAAACTGAAGCGAAGGTTCGCGAATTCAGCAGGTTATTACAGCGGACTTCATAACCAACTCTATGCTTTTTTTGCGAAGTGAACCGGTAGAGCAGATCCATGAATCGTTGGTCTCGAAAGCCTTTCTGGTCATACTTGTACAATGTAAATACACCGGTAAGACTATGCTTTTTAACCGGGAATACACTCGCTTTGAATTGGTGCTCTTGCCGTAAAAAAGAGTTGATCAGGCTGTGGTCTTCCATTTTTGCCGAAATCCAAGTCATACGCATTGAAACCTCCGGGATGAAATAAGGGGACGAATTGTTGGTACCGAAGAACCCCACTGTGTATTCGTTGTTGGTGAGTGACAGATTTGAACCGTTCAGTACACGTTCGTACTTATTTACAGCAGCCGATGCGTTTAATCGGATCGTTGTCTGAATGCCAGAAAAAAGGCGGCCGGCACTGAGAGCCCCTTTTTTTTGCAACTGTTCATTCGGGCTGATTTCCGCCTGGATGGTACTCGTTCCATCTGGTTCGAAAATGGTACTGTACAGTACATTGAGCCGGTTCTGCATTATCGACACCGTCCCATTCATGAGATACCCTTTCTGCGGTATTTTGTATTCAAAGCCTGCTGTCGCGATCAATACCCGTGAGGTTGGCAGTATTCCGGGATATCGCATCAGGGTCCTGTAATTGTTCAGGATGTAGCCCGGGTAACTATAGCCTGGATCACCGGATATATTGTACTGGCGGTTACCCGAAATCAAGGTCTTAAAATTCTTTGCCAATTTCCATTCCATGTACAAGTTGGGTTCGAATGCCAAGGTTCTCGCAGAGGCAGAATTCGCAGTAAGCAGCTGGACATTTAGTGACTGCAGCGGAAGCGACAACGAGAAAAATCCCCTATTGAATTCATAATTTAAATCCAGGGCAGAATAAACCGAAGTCCGTCGGATGTGCAGGTCATTCCGGAAAAGTTCAGCAGCCGGTTGAGTCTCCCCTCCGCTCAGCCGGTGCAGGCTGCTTTCCAGGGTCTTTCGGCTGATCAATATGCCAGCCCTCAGTTTGAACACTATCCCATTTACCCGCTTCGTTGCATCTGCGTAATGGTCTGCATTCCAGCCAGCAGTTTTTACAACCTGTTTACCTTCAGGGTAAGCGGCACTGCTGTCAACCAGGTTGGGAAATGGCCCAGGAGTTACGGAAAGGTTTTCGGGCAGTAACTGGTAATTGACCAGGCTATTGATGGTAATGAGCTGTTTGCCCACGGCAGTAGTTAATGTAAACCGATTATCGAGCGTCCGCGATTCATGGAGATCGCGTTGATGAATCTGGTCTCGCGAGTTTCCAATTCGGCCAATATCCCTGTAAAAATCGGCCGCCATCGAGAGGTTATTGCGAAAGAAAATCCGTTTGACATTTTTCTCCACTACAAAATGGCCCAGCATTTTATGCATGTTGTAGCTATTCCGCTGAAACTCCCTAATTTCTATGGGCTGCTCGGTCAACGGGGAAATAATTGTTACAGTCGATGACTCAAGCTGTTGATGATCGTTGACCACCGCCAGGTTTACTTTCACTACTATATCATTCTCCAGCTTTTTCAGCAGATTGGAACTCCATTGGTTCAGGTTGTTTCTCAGCCATCGCGTTTTCTCGAAAGGGGGTAAGGCGCCCTGCATTATGGAGGTAATTCCGTTCAGCTTGAATCCCGTGTTGTTCCGGAAAGAAAGCCCGAGGGGTTTGGCATTCAGCAATCCAGCGCCGTCTTCCCCGGTATTGTTACTCAAAAAGGAATGCAGCATCTGAAAGCGCTGGTTAAAAAGCATCACCGTAAGTGAAGCATGCCTCAGCGCTGGCGAAAGTCCGGCCCCGACTTCGAGGTTCCCTGCTACAGTCAGCTTTTTCAGCTTCAGGTTAATCGTTGTTTCATTGGACGGAACCAAACTATCCAGTACCCTGACCCGTTGATCATTTTCGACAACCTGGATTTTAGTAACGGCATCAGCCGGAAGATTTGTACTCAATATTCCGTACTGACCTTCCATAAGATTCAGACCATCGACCGTCAATTGCTGGATCGGTTTACCCTGGTATTGAATCTCTCCACTGGCCGCCACACTGATCCCGGGTAATTTTTTGAGCACATCTCCAATTGACCGGTCCTGCTCAGTCTGAAAACTGCCCACATTATAACTGAGGGTATCGCCACGCTGATTCACGGCAGCATTAGACTGCACCTTAACCTCTTTAAGTTCGTTCGGACTGGGTACCAAAGTAATCGGAACATCCTGTGATCCATTATAAAGTACGATCGTTTTGGACGCATACCCAATTCTGGATATTTTCATAAACAGCTTTGTCTCGTCCGGAAGATTTATTTTCAAGGAGTATTCACCTTTTCCATTCGAGATCGAAAAAGCAGCGATGGGGCCGCTGACATGAGAACCAGTAACGGTCAGGCTCACTCCCGCTATCGGACGTTGCAGTGAATCTTGAACAACTCCATTTACGACGATCTGGCCTTTCAACCCGAAACTGATCAGACAAGCGGTTAATGTAAATAAGGTATGGATTAGAGCTTTCATACTACTTTGCGGTGACAAATCGCTCCAGCCAGTTGTTTTCAGATTTAGCTCGCGCACGATAACGCTCCTGAGTTTCTTCAATCATATTATTGAAGACTAACCCATATTGCTGTTCCATCTCAAACCCATTCTGGTAGCTGCTGCGCAAAAGGGTCATAAACTTATTTTTGGTCGTGTTTTCCACTTCAAACCCATTGATGATAGTATCTGGAAAGAAGTACTCTTTGTTTTCAAAACTGACAAGCGTAAAGTTCCAGTAATTCTGGGTGTCACTGATTTGTATGATGAGGCCTGGAAGCCCACAAAACTTGTAAGGTCCGTCACTGATTGGGATTTCCGTACTGAACCAGGAAATCCAGGTTCGATTACCGAAATGGCAGGAAGCCTTTTGGCATTTATAGCCTGCGATTGTCGATGTATCGTTAAGAATCAACCATTTAAATACTGTTTTCGGCTCACTGTACTTAAAGATCGGGCTTTGCGCAACCGCTATACGGTCAAACGTTGCAATTTCATCGGCGTATTTGACGACTCGGTAGTCAAAGTAATGGTTTTGTTCAGGTTTGGATCGAAATTGCCAATTATTCTGCTTCCTCAACGCACGGTAATGACGAATGGTATCCGCGTTGAGGTTTCCTAATGCTCCGAAAATGCTGTACTCACCACCAGCTAACAGCGCCATAGTAGCATCCTCAAATTTGCTGTTTGTACTGTCCCGCTGGTAGTGAAGGTTATAAATCGCAACATGTCGGTAGGTCGGGCGTGGAACCAAGCCATCGCCCTCCCCTGGAATTGGTACAGCGTTGCGGTTGAACGCCACTGAAACAAGAAGGAGCAAACTGAAAATCACAGAATGAGCATACGTCATAATAGATGAATTAGAAAGTGTAAGTATGGTAAATCTGGTTACTAAATATAACAATAAACAGGTGGTTGTGTAAGCGTACCGTAAACTCGGCCGTTTGAAATTTGGCGAAAGGGCTTAATGACCCTGTACCCTTTATCGGACATAGCTAAGACGGAAATTTCGGAACTTTCGAAGAGTTGAGGAATTCGCAAGGGTGGACAAAAAGCAGTCGATGACGAAACTTTAGAGGTAACCGCTAAAATAGAAAAAAACTGCAGCGTACAACGACAACAACTCAATGATTGTAAAGCCAACGTTTATCAGATTCAATGCACCAAACTTGTACAAGAGCCAAATATTGAGGAGCAAGTGGCCGCAGCCAAAGACAATATACAGCCGTGTCGACGCTTCAGCGTAACTACTATTGGCACCATAGCCCAACAAAAACGCGGTAATAAAATAAACCGTTATTAAGACTATTGCGATTACAATATTCAGAAGGACAACTTTATATAATGGCTTCATAATTACTTTACCGTGACTGTTATTCCGTAATCTTTTTTCATCCTATTAAAAAAATCATCTCTTTATTGCTGCCGTTTGTAACCAATTGCTAAAATGCTTGGGTAATTGCAGTGATGTCGTTAACAAATGAGGACATGCATGCGACCCAACGCACCAAGGGAATTCTCATTACTTTGAAATGCTCCTTTCAAACTCTTCATATCGTTTCCTGAAAGCTTGTATCTTGCATGGTCCTGAGAGTACGCGTTTAGACCTCCGGGTTTGATGATCGAATTTGACTCGTAATTGCTGCAAAGTGCTGCAAAAACAAAAAAGGGAACACTATTTCTAGTATTCCCTTTTTCCGTGATCCCGCTGGGACTCGAACCCAGGACCCCATCATTAAAAGTGATGTGCTCTACCAACTGAGCTACAAGATCAACCTGTTGTTCAGTACTGTTGTTCTGAACGGGGTGCAAAAATAAGGCGGCGACTGTTTCGCGCCAAAAAATTCTTGGATATTTCTCCATTTTTTTTTCGGGGTCGGGCGCGTCCTTATCCATTCAGGCTGAAATTGTTTGGTGCCCCTTTTTAAAGTAGGTTTGCAGCAAAGGGGAATACATATGTCGGAGTTTTTTAAAGATAAAGTGGTAGTAGTCACGGGCGGTACGGATGGTATCGGAAAAGCACTGGTGGATGATCTCCTCCAGGCGGGCGCCAGAGTGGCTACCTGCGGACGGGACCACGACAAACTTTACCGGCTCCAGGCAACCTACCCCTCCTTCCCCCTACATACCATGGTGGCGGACGTAAGCAACGAAAATGAATCCCGCCGGTTCATCGAAACCACCATCAAAAACTTCGGCAAAGTGGACATCCTGATCAATAACGCGGGCATCTCCATGCGTGCCCTCCTCAAAGACGCATCCACCGAGGTCATCCGCCGCGTAATGGATATCAATTTCTTCGGCGCGGTCTATTGCACCAAATACGCTCTCGATTCCATCATCGAAAATAAAGGCACCATCGTTGGTGTTTCCTCCATCGCAGGCTATCGCGGCCTGCCCGGACGCAGTGCCTACTCCGCCAGCAAATTCGCACTGCAGGGATGGCTGGAAGCGGTCAAGACCGAACTGATCGATTCCAAGGTCCACGTGATGTGGGTCTGCCCCGGCTTCACCGCCTCCAATATCCGCAGCGCCGCCCTCGACAAAGACGCACAGTCCCATGGCGAAACCAATATGGATGAAGGCAAAATGATGACAGCCGAAGAATGCTCGCGTCATATCCTGAAAGCGATCGTCAGAAAGAAACGCACTCTGGTACTCACGTTCACGGGAAAGGAAACCGTTTTCCTCACCAAATTCTTCCCGAAACTGGCGGACTGGTTTACCCACCGCTTCTATTTCAAAAATGGCGAACTCGTGAAGTAACCACTCCCCGTACCCTATAAAAAGACGATTAACCAATCAATGCCATTCATCACGCTGACATCCGACATTGGCCAACAGGATTACCTGGTCTCAGCGATCAAGGCACAACTCCTGCGCACCGACCCGGCATTTGATCTCATCGATATCACCCATACCATCTCCCCGTTCAACTACCCGCAGGCAGCCTATATCTGCCGCAGCGCCTTTCGCAACTTCCCGGATTATTGTTACCATATCATCCTGGTTAACCTCTTCGAGAAAAAACCGGAACAACTGCTCCTGGCATTCCACCGCAACCAGTACATCCTCTGCGCCGACAACGGCCTGCTCAATATGATCCTCGAGGAAAAACCGGAAATGCTGATCGGGATCCCGCTGGATAAAAACGCTATCAAAAACACGACCTATTGCGTTTCCATTATGGGACGGATCATCAAACAGCTCGTGGAAGGCGCACCCATCGCCAGTCTCGGCGAACCGGATGTAAACTATGTGGAGAAAAACCATCTCCGCCCACTGCTGCATAACGACTGGATCGAAGGACAGATCATCTTTATCGACAACTTCGAAAATGTGATCGTGAATATCACCCACGAACAGTTTGAGGAGCAACGAAAAGGCCGCAGCTTCCGGATCGTGTTCAAACGCGATGAGATCATCGAACGCATCAGCGAGTCCTACGCCGACGTGAGCGAGGGGGAGAAACTGGCCCTGTTCAACAGCGCCGGCTACCTCGAAATCGCCATCAATAAAGGCAATGCCGCGGGTCTCTTCGGACTGCAGGGTTACTCGGAAAAAATGAGCAAGGTGCCGGGTTTTATGCAAAACCAGCTTTTCTACCAGTCCGTCAAGGTGTTTTTCCAGTAAAAACCGCCGACCGGCCGCACTGACCGGAAACCTGTCTCTATAAAAACCAGCATTTTATTAACGAAACCGGCCCACAGCTGGCCTTCCTGATCTCCCCTTATTACCCTATTTTTGCCTACCCCGAAAAAAGCGGGACAAAATACCTGTTTATGAACTTTAAAAAAGTCAATAACATCACCGGATGGGCCGTATTCCTTGTAGCCCTGGCCACGTACATGTTAACCCGCGAAGCCCGGGGTAGTCTCTGGGATTGCGGCGAATTTGTCGCCAGCGCTGACAAGATGCAGCTTCCCCACCCTCCCGGTGCACCGTTATTCGTATTGCTTGGCCGTTTCTTTATTATCCTTTTCGGCGACAAACCATTACTCGCAGCCAATGCCGTAAACTTCATGAGCGCACTCGCAAGTGCCGCAACGATCCTTTTCCTTTTCTGGTGCGTCACCCACTTCGGCCGCAAACTCTTTGTAGGCGTGGGCGAAACACTCAACAATAACCAGCTCTTCGCAACCATGGCCGCAGGCGTGGTCGGGGCACTGGCCTATACCTTCAGCGATTCATTCTGGTACAGCGCCGTGGAAGGTGAGGTGTATGCACTCTCCTCCTTCTTCACCGCCATCGTATTCTGGGTCATGCTGAAATGGGAACATGCCGACGAACAGGCAGGTATCGATGTGGCCGCACGCGTACGCAGCGACCGCTGGATTGTACTGCTGTTCTTCCTGATGGGTCTCTCCATCGGTGTCCACCTGCTCAACCTCCTGACCATCCCGGCAATCGTAATGATCTATTACTACCGCCGTTATGCCGCCACTACCAAGGGCGCTATCTGGGCTTTCCTGATCGGTTGTATCATCACCGGCCTGGTACAGGTTGTCATCATCCAGTACTCGATGAAGGCCGCGGGTCTTTTCGATATCTATTTCGTGAACTCATTCGGGATGGGTTTCTTCTCAGGCTTTACCATCTACTTCATCCTGCTGGCCGCTGTCATCGGATGGGGCCTTACGCTGCGCGAAAAATCATTCACCAGCACCAAGGCCATCCTGTTCTTCGTACTGTTCCTGGCCCTCTCCCTGCTGCCATTCTTTATCACACCGGGCAGTTCAGGCGGAGCCAAATTCGCTAAATTCCTGCTCGTTGGCGCCGTAGCCGTAGTCATCGGTTATTTCATCAAGGCCAATGCCCTGCGCATCCTCAAACTCAGCCTCTGGTGTTATGCCTTTATGATGCTGGGATACTTCGTCTACTTCTCCGCACTCATCCGTTCGAATGCCAACCCGGCAATCGACATGAACAATATCGATAACCCGATCAACCTCGTCTACTACCTCAGCCGTGAGCAGTATGGTAGTGCACCACTGGTCTACGGACCACATTTCGCAGCCAACCCTTCAAAGGACCTCGATGAAAACGAACCAATCAAGGAAGGCGAACAGAAATACATCAAGGGTAAAAACGCAGACGGCTCACCGGCCTATATCGCTACCGGCCGCGCACGCGAATACAACTACAAAAGCAGCGTCATGCAGCTCTTCCCGCGGGTCTGGGATTCGAGCGACGACCAGTACCACGCATCTTTCTATGCGCAGTGGCTGGACCTCCGCGAAGCCGACGGTACCTACCGGGCACCGGGCCTCAAGGAAAATGTTGAGTGGTTCTTCTCCTACCAGATGGGTATGATGTACTGGCGTTACTTCATGTGGAACTTCGCAGGTAAACAGAATGACCTGCAGTCGTCCGGTGGGGTACGCGACGGTAACTGGATCAGCGGGATCTCCTTCCTCGATAACAACCGCCTGGGCGACCAGTCGAAGATCCCCGACAGCATCAAACACAACAAGGCCAATAATAAACTCTTCATGCTGCCCTTCATCCTCGGGATCATCGGTTGCGTGTACCAGTATTTCAAAAACCGGAAAGACTGGATTGTGAGCTTCCTGCTCTTCTTCTTCACCGGTATCGCAGTTGTACTTTACCTCAACCAGCCAGGTAACCAGCCACGTGAACGTGACTACGCTTATGTAGGATCCTTCTTCGCATTTGCGATCTGGATCGGGTTGTCGGTGATTGCCTTTGTGCGACTGGCAATGGAAAAGGCGGACAAACTCACCCTGCAGAACGTACTGACCTATGGTTCGGGCCTGACCTTCCTGATCACCCTCATGAGCTCCACCCGTGGCACCTTCGGTTCGGTACTGATCACCGGTGTAGTAGTCACTGCCCTGTTTGCACTGGTCACATACGGAGGCACCATGCTGGTACGCGCTGTCAGCAGCGGTGGCAGCAACTTCCGCACGGCCAACCTTTCCGCAGGTATACTCTGCCTGCTCGTTCCCATACTGATGGGCCAGCAGGAATGGGATGACCACGACCGCAGCAGCAAACTCCTCGCGCCGGATCTCGCGCGTGACTATCTCGAAAGCTGCGCACCCAACGCCATTATTTTCACCTTTGGTGACAACGATACCTACCCGCTCTGGTATGCCCAGGAAGTGGAAAACGTACGCCCGGATATCCGTATCATCAACAACAGCCTCCTGGGCATCGACTGGTACATCAACCAGCTGCGCTATAAGATCAACCAGGCCGATGGCGTGGATGTGATCTGGACCGAAGAACAGATCGAGGGACATAACCGCGAGTTCATGCGTTACAAACAGGACGAACGCGCCAACCCGAACAACTACTACTCATTATATGATGTAATGAAAAACGTTCTCGGTAAACCGGCCCGTGACCCGGAAACCGGTCGTGATGTGGGCGCTGGTAATTTCCCCGTGGGTAAATTCAGGGTGGATGTGGATGTGAATGCAGCCCGCGCAAGCGGCCTGATCAACGCCAATGACTCTGCAGTTTCCCCGATGCTGTTTGAAATCCCGCAGAACAAACTGAACGGTGGTCTCGTGCGCAACGACATGATCATCCTCAATATCATCGCAGCCAATAACTGGAAACGCCCGATCTATTTCACTTCACCATTTGGTGAACTGGGCTTTGCGCAGTACCTCCGTAAGGATGGCCTGGCTTACCGCCTGGTACCCGTACAAAACAAATTCCCGCAGAACAACTGGGAAACGGAAACCGTCCTGCGCAACTCCGGAGCCGGTGGCACACAGCTGCGCGACAACAATACGGATACCATGTACAATAATATCATGACGAAATTCCGTACCGGTGGTGCAGGTACACGGGGGACCTATTTTGACGAGGAAAACCGCCGCCACCTGATCGGTATCCGCTCTGCATTCGCAGAAGCTGCGGGTAATATGGCTGATCTTGGCCGCAAGGAAGAAGCAGGTAAACTGCTCGACAAGGCGGAAAAGGAAATCCTTGCCGAAAATATGCCTTACGCCATGGTTAGCCGGTTCAGCCTGCACAACCAGGGTGCACTGATCTACCTCGAGGCAGCATTCAAGGCAGGCCGCAAGGATATCAGCGACAAACTCCGGAAGGAAATCCGCAAGGACCTGACGCAGCAAAAGGCTTATTACGATGACCTGAAGGCCAATAACGAGAATTATTACTCCGGCCAGCTCGCCAGCACAGAGGCTCCCCTCAACGAACTCATGCTGATGGTGCTTGACGCAATCGAAAAACGCTATGATCCTGCCACCGGAGGCACCCCTCCACCAATTGAAGGCGGTGCAGCCCCGATCATCATGGGCGGAAAAGACAGCATGCCGAAGACCGACACACCCGGCACGAAACCGTAATTGCAACCCGGTTCGGGGGGGTAACACCCCTGGAAAACGCGAAATAACTGAAGTCCCCGCTCACCCGGGGACTTTTTCTTTTTCCCCGGCCCCATCCACCGAACCCGGCCGGTTCGTTTTTTGTTATAAATTGTATTATGCAAGGATTCCATTTTACCCGCTTCGACCCCAGCGAAAACGGAAAAACAAAGTTCGACCAGCTCCTTGACCTTTTCATGCAGTTACTGACCTATACCAGCGGTGATGTGAGTGAATCGATGCAATGGATGAACGAACTGGATAAAAAGTACCAGCTCACCGATGGTGAGTATGGGATGGGCGACTTTATCGATGACCTGAAACAGAAAGGCTACCTCACGGAAGACAACGAAAAGGGGGAAATAAAAATCACCCCGAAAACCGAACAGGGTATCCGCAAAAGCAGTCTTGAGGAAATTTTCGGCAAACTCAAAAAATCAAAACAGGGCGATCACCAGAGTTTCAAACCGGGACAGGGTGATGAAATCAATCCGGAAACAAGACAGTACCGGTTTGGTGATATGATCGAACAGATCGACTTTACGGAATCCATCCGCAACGCACAGATCAATCACGGGATCGACAGCTTCCGCATGCAGGAAGATGACCTGAGCATCCGCGAAACGGATTTTAAGGCACAGACCTCCACCGTGCTGATGATCGACATTTCACACTCGATGATCCTCTACGGGGAAGACCGTATCACCCCTGCCAAAAAAGTGGCCATGGCACTGAGCGAACTGATCAAGACCAGGTATCCGAAAGACACACTGGATATCGTGGTATTCGGGAATGACGCATGGCCGATCGAAGTGAAAGACCTGCCCTACCTCCAGGTCGGGCCCTATCATACCAATACCGTTGCGGGGCTTGAACTGGCCATGGATATCCTGCGCCGGCGTAAGAACCCGAACAAACAGATTTTTATGATCACCGATGGTAAACCGACCTGCCTGAAAATCGGCAAGCGGTATTACAAGAACAGTTTCGGGCTCGACCGCAAAGTAGTCAACCGGTGTATGAACCTTGCCGCGCAGTGTAAAAAACTGAAAATCCCGATCACCACATTTATGATTGCCACCGATCCCTATCTCCAGAAATTCGTACAGGAGTTTACTGAAATGAACCACGGTAAGGCTTTCTTCGCAGGCCTCGACAACCTCGGTGCCTTTATCTTCCGCGATTTTGAGAGCGGCAAACGTAAGACAGTATTTTAACTATCGCCAAAGACCCGCACTGGTTGCGGGTTTGAGGCAGTTCCCTTAAATAAAGACATGAACAATATAAAAACGCTCGGAGAGCTTAAAGCCTCCGGTTACAAATCCAGATCCATCCGGGAAGAAATCCGTCAGAACCTGGTGACCAAACTCCAGCATGGGGAACCGACATTTACCGGTATCGTAGGGTATGAGGAAACGGTGATTCCTGATGTGGAACGCGCGATTCTCAGCAAACACAATATCCTGTTCCTCGGTCTCCGTGGCCAGGCCAAGACCCGGATGGCACGCCAGATGACACAACTGCTCGATGAGTACATCCCGGTAATCACCGGCAGCGATGTGAACGATGACCCGCTGAACCCGATCACCAAATCATCGATAGAGCTGATTGCTGAAAAAGGTGATGCCACCCCCATCCACTGGCTGCACCGCAGTGAACGCTATGGCGAAAAACTGGCAACCCCGGATGTAAGCGTGGCCGACCTTATCGGGGATATCGATCCGATCAAGGCTGCCAACCTCAAACTCAGTTTCGCAGACGAACGCGTGCTGCACTACGGGATTATCCCGCGCAGCAACCGCTGTATTTTTGTGATCAATGAGTTGCCTGACCTGCAGGCCAGGATCCAGGTGGCTTTGTTTAATATCCTCGAGGAAGGTGATGTGCAGATCCGCGGTTTCAAACTGCGCCTGCCACTGGATATCCTCTTTGTGTTCACGGCAAACCCGGAAGATTATACCAACCGTGGTTCGATTGTGACACCATTAAAAGACCGGATCCAGAGCCAGATCCTTACGCACTATCCAAAATCGATTGAACATGCATTGGAGATCACCCAGCAGGAAGCAGGGCTCAGCGAATCAACCAAAAAACGCGTCAAGGTCAGTGACCTCGTACGCCGGCTGATCGAGCAGGTGGCTTTCGAAGCACGTGCAAGTGAGTTCGTTGACAAAAAGAGCGGGGTAAGTGCCAGGCTGACTATTTCCGCATATGAAAATGCGGTCAGCGCAGCGGAACGTCGGGCTATTATCAACAATGAAAAACAAACGCAGGTCTGGATCGGGGATCTCGCAGGCATTATCCCATCCATCACCGGTAAGGTTGAACTGGTCTACGAAGGCGAACAGGAAGGTCCGTTCCAGGTGGCGATGAACCTCGTGGATAAGGCGATCCGTACACAGTTTGCCCAGTTTTTCCCAAATCCTGATACGCTAAAGAAAAGGAAAGGCACCGGCAAACCATCCCAGCAGGAAAGGGCGGATGAGAACCCGTACAAACCGATTACCAACTGGTTCGACCAGGGTAACCACCTCAATGTGTCGTTCAATACGACGGACAAGGACAAAATCCTCCTGCTTTACCAGGTAGACGGGCTTCATTCACTGGTGAAAAAATATTTCCCGCAGGCCAATAATGAAGAGACCGCACTGATGATGGAATTCGTGCTGCATGGCCTCTCCTCCTACTCACTGATCAGCAAAAAAATCTTTGAAACCAAGATTGAATTCAAGGACCTGATCGGCAGTATGATGAACCTTGGCGCCGGCAGCTTCGAAGAGGAAGGCGAATACGATGAGGAATCATAATCGCATTACCTTATAATATCAAAAGCCGCAACACATAATAATGTTGCGGCTTTTTTCCTTTCCAGGCAGCAGGAAATTATTTCAGCAGTAATCCGAGTTTAACACCAAAGGTCGCAGATAAACCAGGACTCCTGCCCCCGCGGGCATTGGCATAGTTCCAGGCAGATGCGTCTTCAAAATTGGCATAGCCGTACCCATCCTCATATTTGTAGGTGTCGTGTTTGTTATCAAATCCATACCCCAGACCCCAGTATAGATCAAGCGTTACCTTTTCTCCGAAAACCCATTGCTTGCCAACTTCCAGCTGGATGGCACCAAACGTTACTTTCTGACGGTGCATTTCGGTTGTACCGCTTTGTTTACTTAACAAATAGTTTTCCGAATAATGCCCGACATAAGCCACCGGTTTCAGGTAAGTGCCCTGCATCAGGTGCGACATCCGTGTGCGTCCAAAGAGGATGAAGTCGGGTAGTTTATTGAATTTATATCCCCCGGAAACAAAAACCCCTCGCGGTTTATAACGCCGTTCCTCACCCAACCCATTGTTGTAAAAATCAAGCACCGATGATTTACCGAGGCCGATCCCACCAATTGAAAACTCGATCGAACGGCCGGCACCGACTGATTTTTCATATCCTATTTCCGTATAACCATAAAGTGGTGAAAAGAAATTTATCTTGATCGCTTTTGCACGATCATTTGCGTAGCGCTCCTTGTCTTTGGGATCATCCTTGCCAAATTTTTCCTCCTTACCGTTTTCGTACACGATCTTTTTGATGCGATCGGCTTCCAGTATGTAAACAGGTCCATCAGGATTTTCGAACTCGCGGTACTTTACTTCGGCAGTACCAACTTCAATTACTTTGGCGAGAACAACCTTACCGTTGTGGCGGTAGATTTTGTCCTGGGCGGAAGCGGAGATACTCATGGCCGTGAAACAGGCCAGTAAAAAAGGGACTTTGTTCATGATGGCTGGTTAATGGTTGCCAGCTTTGACAGTACAAGTGGGAAAAGCGCTGCTCTAACCGGGAAATTATATTTACAGGATATTCACCTCCCGCTCAAGACTGACCCCGAACTTCTCTTCCACCGATTGCATTACCCGCCCGCTGAGCTCATAAATGGCCGCCCCGCTTGCATTTCCGTAATTGACCAGCACCAGTGCCTGTTGGGCATGCACACCCGCGTCGCCGTCTCGATAACCCTTCCAGCTGCCACCTTCGGGGGGACCGCTATGTTCGATAAGCCAGCCCGCGGCAAGTTTTACGCTGCCGTCTGCATTGGTGTATCCTACAATCCCGGGGAATGAGGATTTGAGCAGTTCAAATGTTTCGGCCGGCACGGACGGGTTTTTGAAAAAACTGCCGGCATTCCCCACCTGTTTCGGATCGGGGAGTTTGGAACTGCGGATATTGATCACCGCCTGGGAAATTGTTTGTAACCCCGGCTGGCTGACTCCCATCTTTTCGAGCTCCTGGCGGATGGCGCCGTATTCAGTATGGAAAACCGGTCGCTTGGCGAGCCGGAAGGTCACATCGGTAATGAGGAACTGGCCCTTGTATTTGTTCTTGAATACACTTTCGCGGTAACCGAAAGCACAGTCCTTTGCCCTGAAAGTATAATTGGTTTTTTCTTCGAGATGGAAGGCTGTGAGCTCATGGAATACATCCTTTATCTCTACCCCGTATGCGCCGATGTTCTGCATGGGTGAAGCACCCACATTACCCGGGATGAGTGAAAGGTTTTCGATGCCTCCCAGCCCATTATTGATCGCATAAAGCACCAGCGAATGCCAGTTTTCCCCGGCACCTGACCGCAGGTAGACCACATCCTCATCCTCACCGGTTTTTGTGATGCCCATGATCTCATTTTTCACCACCAGTCCGTCCACATCTTTTGTGAGCAGCACATTACTACCGCCTCCAAGGATCAGCTTCGGGCCGCTACGGTACGAGGCCAGCAGTTCCTGCAGTTCACCGATAGAACGCACCGCGGCGAAGTAGCGCGCCAACGCAGGCAGGCCAAAAGTATTGAGCGACTTTAACGGATAATTTTCGTGAACTTGCATACAGCTTAATATCAGCAATTATACATTAAAATC
>SEAD01000084.1 GCA_004173355.1 Chitinophagaceae bacterium
GTGTAATACTTTCCATTTGCGGGTGCAGCGGGTAAAAGGGTTTCTGCGGCTTTGAGGTCGGCAATGACCTGGTCGTACACTTCCTTTACAGTAGAACGGTTGATTGAACCCGGGTTGAGTTCCGTCCGCAGGGGAACACCTGGCTGGGAATTTTCGGGCGTGTATCCCCAGGGCTGGGCAAATAGCCGTACCACTTCAAAATGTGCAATGGCGCGGAAGAATTTTGCGGATCCTTCCAGCTCATCCCTGCGGGCGCTTGCAAGGTCCAGGTGGTTCAGCACAATATTGGCGCGTGCGGCAATTTCATAAGCCTTCCCGTAAAAGCCATCACGCGTGCCACCAAAAATGGAGTTGGCACGGCGATAGATTTCGCCATAATCCCCGGTGAAAGCTTCTCCGCGGTATTGATCCCCCAGCAATTCGCTGAGCAGGACTTGGCGGCCACTGGTGAATGCATTATCGCCAACAAGTGTGTAAATCCCATTTACAAATGCGGCCAGGTCATCTTCATTCGTGAAGATTTCATCTTCGGTTAATTGTCCCTCCGGCGGGCGTTCGAGGAACTTGGAGCAGGATACCAGCATCAGCGGTACCAGCAGCACCATCGAACATTTTACAATAAATGATTTCATATAACTATGATTAGGTTGGTAGAATAATTAGAAGCCTACGTTCAGTCCAAACACAACAGTACGCTGTGTAGGCGCGGTGAGGTAAGTGATGTTCGGACTCAGGTTCCTGTCCTGCGGATTTTCGAAATCACGCGTGATCTCGGGATCACCGCCGGGGTATTTCGTAAACGTGAGCAGGTTGCTGCCGGTTACGTATAATCGTACCATGGTCAGTTTCCATTTGTTCAGCATCGATTGCGGTACACGGTAACCGATGGTCAGTTCACGCATACGCATATAACTGGCATCATGCAGGAACATGGTGGAGTTGAACTGGTCTTCACTCGGTACACCCGGGTATGTGGATGCATCGTAGGTCAGGCGTGGGTATTTCGCCACATCACCGGGTTCTGTCCAGCGGTCGAGGAAATCGCGGCGGAAATTCCAGTTCTTCTTGGAGGTGCCGAGGAACTGGTATTTACCGGAGTTGTCATAAATACTTCCACCGATCACGAAGGTGAAGAGGGTGGATAGCTCAAATCCCTTGAACTGTAAAGCCGTGTTGAAACCGCCGATATAATCGGGCATCACACTACCCGCATATACGCGATGGTCGAGGGAGAAGGTTTTGGTTTGTTTACCTTCCTTGTCCAGCCAGATGGGCAGGCCATCCGTCGGATCAACACCGTGGTAACGCACCAGGTAGTTTACACCAATTGGCAATCCCTTCACCACACGCGTGTCGTTGGTACCACCGCCAACCACATCGGGTCCGAGTGACCAGTCGAGTACCTCGTTGTAGTTCTTCGAGATATTCCCGCCCACACTCCAGGTAAAATCTTTCCGGTTGACCAGCTTGAAATTCAGGCTCAGCTCAAGTCCTTCGTTGAGGATCTTGCTGTCGAACAGGTTCCGGTAGATCGGGCCCACACCATTCGAGGGGGACAAACCTGGTTCCATGATAGTGGAGGTAGTGATCTTGTGGTAGTAGGCGATCTCACCGGTCAGCCTTGATTTCAGGAGCGAAAACTCAACCGCTGCATCGATATTGTTCAGCTTCTCCCATTTCAGGTCGGGGTTACCGAGCCCGTTCAGGTACCGGGTGGGATTGCCGTTGTAGTTTACACCACCGATGGCATAACTGGCATAATATTCACCGGAGCCGATATTGGCATTACCCACCACACCATAACTTCCGCGCAGCTTCAGGAAATTGATGAACTCAAATTTCTCCATGAATTTTTCTTCGCTGATTGTCCAGGCCGCGGATGCTGCCGGGAAAACCCCGTGTTTGTTATTGGGTCCGAATTTCGAACTACCGTCAACCCTTGCAGTTACCTGCAGCGCATACCGTTCTTTGTACGAGTAGTTGATCCTTCCAAAGAAGCTATTGAAAGTGTACTCGCCTTCTGCAATCTCGGTCGGCTGTTCCTGTGCACGGCGGTCATTCACCAGCTGGTCCCTTCTGTCGCGGTAATCACCCACATTGTTCCAGTATCCTTCTTTCGCAAAATTGCCGATTTCAAAGCGATACTTCCTGCGCACATATTCCTGCGCTTCTGCACCGGCGAGGAAGTTGAAACTATGATCGGCACCAAATTTTTTGATATAATTCAGTGTGATATTCCCGTTCTTGTTATTACCCCAGTAAGGGTTCCGTTTGGCATAACCGGAGTCGGGGTTCGACTGGTTGATCCAGTTGGCGGATTCAAAAATATCATCGAATGCAGTGGTATACTCGATCGAAGCATTGGCGCGCAGGTACAGGTTTTTGACCAGCTGCCATTCCACCGCGAGGCCCCCGATAAAGCGGTTGTCGATTTCACGGCGTTTCGTTTCCTGGATCTTGCGGACAGGATTGGCACCATTCAGGAAATAATTATTTTCCTGTGTATACACCGGGAAGATTGGCAGGGCGCTGCTGAGTGCATCACCGATACCACCATCCCATGCGGCAGATACGCGATGGTTATTTCCGCGGTTGTATCCGGATGTAAGGGAAATCTTCAGGTTATCAGCCGGCATATAATCGATATTGGCACGGGCCGAAAGGCGTTCGAAGCTGTTGCTTTTAATATAACCTTCGTATGAACCATAGGTCAGGTTTATAAAACTCCGGAGTTTTTTCGTACCCTGGCTCATGCTCAGGTTGTGTTCGTTGATAAAACCGGTGCTGGTGAGTTCTTTCCACCAGTCGGTATTGTTGGCAGAAGCCTCTGCGAAACTGAGACCACCCGGTACATCGGCCAGACCTGTACGTCCGTCGTTTGCCCAGCCTTCCTGGCGCAGCTGCAGCCATTCGGTACTGTTTACAAATTCCGGTTTCATGGCTGCGGTGGCCGCCCCCAGCCGGTTGCTGTAATTGAATTTTGGCTTCCCCGATTTACCACGTTTTGTGGTGATCAGGATCACCCCGTTTGCACCCCTTGAACCATAGATGCCGGTTGCACCCGCATCTTTCAGGATCTCGATCGACTCGATATCCGATGGGTTAATCGAGGAAAGCGGGTTCTGGTTCATGGCGCCGGAATTGCTGCGGATAAACTGGTCAGAGGAGATGGGAATCCCATCCAGTACATACAGCGGATCACCGCCGGCAGTCACAGAGCCCACACCGCGGATCCGTATAACGGAGCCTGATCCGGCAAGGCCATTACCCTGCAGTACCTGTACACCTGGGGCTTTACCCTGGAGTGCGGCCTCGAAACTGGGGGTCGGGATGGTGTTGAGGTTTTCGCCCGTCACCTTGCTGATAGCACCTGTCACATCCTTGCGGCGTTGGGTACCATAGCCGATAACCACTACGTCTTCGAGGGCAACGTCGTTGGCGGTGAGTGAAATGTCAACCGTGGAAGTTCCCGCGATTGATTGTTCACGCGTGGCATAACCCACGGAAGTGAACACCAGCGTAACAGTAACCCCTGCGATGCCCTGCTGGTCGCTGGCATTGGTGACGGTCCCCTTGATGGTCCGTTGCTGGGAATAGGAAACAGTGGTGAGTAGCAGGAGTAGTATGGCAAGCATACATCTTCCCGGCAGTTGTCTGCGGTTCATAAGCAAGCGTATTTGCGTTTTTAATCGGAGTTGCTTTCTACCTGTCTCGGAAACAGGGAAAAAGTTTTGGTAAAAAAGTTTATCGGTTTATATCGTCACTGCTGCACGGCGCGGCAGTTATTGTTTTATAAATCGTAAAGTCTCATTGATCCCTGCACCCTGCACCCGGAGCAGGTAAATGCCCGATGGCAGCTGCCGGAATTTTGTGCCTGCCTGTACCTGTTGCGTGCCTGGCGTGACTGTAGCGTCGTATACCGATGCCAGTTGTTTTCCGTCAAGGGTGAACAGGCTGGCCTGTAAACGACCCGCAACAGTGGGATTGAAATAGAGCACGGAGGAGGCCGATACCGGGTTGGGTACCAGGGCCACTGTCCTTGCCGGTGGCGTCACCGGTGTGGTGGGATCTGATTCATCTGCTTTATGCCACACAAAAACCTTGTACCCGCCCGCCTGCATCGGGATCACCTGGGCGTTACCCGTCGCAGTAAAGGACTCGCCCGTCAGGTACTCGGTCCAGATCCCTGCTTTGGGGAAACGGAATCCCGCGGCCTGCGCGGCCGTATTGAAATTCCCGATCACACAGATCATGGCCGTATCGCCAGCCGAACGAAGACGCAGCCATTTGATATTCCCGGTAAAGTCCTGTTCGACAGAAATATTATTTGCGGTGTAGATATCGCGGTAAGATCCGGCGTAACGGAGTTGTGCCATTTTACTGTAATGTTCATACAACGCACGGCGGCGCGGCTGGTTCATATAATCCCAGCGTACAGGTTTGTTGCTCAGCCGGCAGTCGTTACTGATTGAACCATCGGGGCAGCTGTTGATCGAGTATTCGTAACCGACTTCCCCAAACTGCCAGATCATTTTTGGCCCGGGCATCGCCATCAGGAACGTGGCGGCAAGCTCCAGCCGCTTCAATGAAGTGTTTGTGTCCTTTACATTATAACTGCCATTGGTTGCGCCATAATTGATATTGCGGAATGCCATCCTTTCCTCATCGTGGCTTTCCATATACGCTACCACTGCAGGGTTGGCCCATTCACGTTTCGTATGGAGCGACCAGTCGAAATTGGATTCAGTCATATAACCCATGGAGGCTTCGCTGAACTGGTGGTTGATGTTTCCCCATAGCATCATACCATAGTTGCTGAGTTCTTTCTCTTCCTCATTCACACCGAGGTGTTCAAGGATCGCATAAGAGCCAGGACTATGCAGCTGTGTACTGTCGTAATATTTTTTCCAGATTGCGATGCGGCTGGCATCATACCCGTTCCAGTTATCAAAATTGCAGTTCCCGCCATCGATATCACAGGATTGTTTCTGTGTGAAACCTTTTGACAGGTCGAAACGGAATCCGTCGATCCTGTATTCTTTCAGCCAGTGTGCTGTCACCCTGCTGAAGAAATAATTGGTTGCCGCGGATTCATGGTTCATATCATACCCCACGTTGAATGAGTGCCGGGGTGTGGGGTTAAACCAGGGGTTCTCCCCCGAAGGTCGGTTCGTGGCTGCATCCCAATAGAGCTGTACCATGGGGCTCAGCCCGAATGAATGGTTGAGTGCAATGTCCATGATCACTGCTATGCCATTCTGGTGGGCGATATCAATAAATGCCTTGAGGGTATTTTTTGGTCCGTAGTATTTATCCGGGGCAAAATAGAAGTCAGGGTTATAGCCCCAGCTCTCGTTTCCTTCAAACTCGTTGAAAGGCAGGAGTTCGATGGCATTGACCCCGAGCTGTTTCAGGTAACTGATCGTGTCGGATAATGTTTTCCAGTCGTGTCCCGCCACAAAATCACGCAGCAGCAATTCATAGATAAACAGGTTCCGTTTATCGGGTCGTACAAAATTCCCGCTGGTCCAGTTGTAAGCAGCTGCATTTGTCTGCAGCAGGCTGACGATCCCGCTCTGCCCGGCAGGGTAAGCGCGCAGGTTCGGATAGGTATTGCTGTTGATAAATCCGTCGTTGTTGTTATAGGGGTCAAGAATTTTTTCTGTGTAGGGGTCGGCAATTTTGAGGTTGCCATTGACCAGGTACTGGTACGCATATTCGGTACCCGCCGTAAGGCCATCGATCCGCAGCCACCAGGTATTGCCATCGGGAGTGCGGTTCATCTGGTAAGATGTCTGTTCGGTCCAGTTGCTCCCCGGGAATTCACCGATCACCGAGATGCGTTGTTTGTTTGGGGCATACAACACCAGTACAACGGAGGTATTGCCACTCAGGTAATTGATCCCCTGCGTGGTACCTGCGGGAAGGGGAGCCACATTTACGGCACCATTGACAAAAAATTGCACGGAGTCTTTTGCGGTTTCCGCTCCACTGGTGGATTCGAGTAGCAGTGTGTTGTTACCCGCCTGCGTGACAGGCTGGCTGAATGTCAGGGTAGTGGCGTTGGAAATAGCCTGTACCTGCGTGCCGTTGAGAAACACCCGGAGGTTGGAAAGCTTGCTGCTGGCCACTTCTACCGGTAAGGAGGCGTTGAGGTCGATGGTAAGGGGTTCGGCGGATGGCACCAGCGTGGGCTGGAACAATGGCCGCAGGAATTTAGCAGCGAGTTCGCTGTGGTACACCGGGATGTACATGTTGCTGCCATCGGCATTGCGTTGTACGCTGTTGCCCTGGGCATCGCGGTAAAGCAGGGCAATGGATCGGATCGTCTCCGCCGGGTCCGTGATGTTGAAAAAAGCACGGATATCATTGATGGTAAAAGTCCAGGTATTATTGGCGCCGGCCGTTGCCTGGCCATTGGCGGGTGATGTACCCCAGGTGAACGGGACATATTTCCAGTCGTTCCCGTCAGCACTCTTGCTGGTGATCAGGCCGACATGCAGGAACACATCACCGGAATAATTGAACAGTCCGCGGTTGCCTTTGCCGGCATCCATCGTAATGGTCAGGGGCTGGTCTTCTTTCGGGAATGCCGGGGAAGTACGGAGCAGCTGTGCTGAGGCACAGAATGGCAGGACAAGCAGTCCAAGCAGGATGGCAGGGAATCGTTTCATCAGTATGACAGTTAATCGTAATTGCGAAATCGAAGATAGGGGAAAGTGTACTCAAAACACATTAAAAAAAATTAACCCCGGGGAACATGCGGAAAATCACGCGGTTGACCTTCCTTTTTTTCGTTGAAGCACATGGCATCCTTGTTGTTTTAATTTTTTGCCGGTAATTCAGCCGGTTTTTAAATCAGCATTATGGATGATAAAAAGACAATGAGCAGGAGAACGGCATTGGGTGGATTAGGTGTAGGTGTGGCTTCACTCGTTGCCAGTCCGGCACTTGCGGGAAAAGGGACGTCATTTGACGGGATGCCCGACCAGATCGAAGACCCGCTGACCAAATATCCGAAGCCACCCTTCAAGGTCCAGGACCAGCCATGGCCGGGACTTGCATCGAAAATGGATCCCCGTCCGGATCATGGTGAAAAATCATATAAAGGTTCAGGTCGGCTGAAAGGACGCAAGGCACTGGTCACCGGTGGTGACTCAGGAATGGGTCGTGCTGCAGCGATTGCGTTTGCGCGCGAGGGCGCCGATGTGGTGATTAATTACCTGCCGGCTGAAGAACCGGATGCAAAGGAAGTGCTGGAGCTGATTAAGGCAGAAGGACGGAAAGGGGTGGGGATTCCCGGTGACCTGAAAGATGAGGCCTTTTGTAAACGCCTGGTGGAACAGGCGGTGACAGCGTTGGGCGGACTGGATATCCTGGTCAACAATGCAGCGAGGCAGCAGACCCGCGAGACCATACTCGATGTAAGCAGCGAGGACTTCGACGCAACAATGAAAACAAATGTGTATGCTCCCTTCTGGCTTACAAAGGCCGCTGTACCACATCTCAAACCTGGCGCAGCCATTATCAATACCACATCCGAGCAGGCTTATAGTCCTTCGGCAGAACTCTACGATTACGCGCAGACAAAAGCCGCTAACATGAATTCCGTAAAGTCGCTGGCAAAAATGCTTGCACCAAAAGGTGTACGGGTAAATGGCGTTGCTCCTGGTCCCATCTGGACTCCCCTGCAGGTAAGTGGTGGAGCCACACCGGAAAAGCTGCAGACATTCGGAGGGAACACGCCACTCGGCCGCCCGGGACAACCGGTCGAACTTGCTTCCATCTATGTACAGCTTGCTGCCAGTGATGCGAGTTATGCCACCGGCCAGATCTATGGTGCATCCGGTGGTGCAGGAAATCCTTAATCTTTTAAAACAATTGTTATGGCAAATAAAAACACAACCGAAAGGGAAGAAACAAAAATCGCCGAAGCGCGGGAAGAACGGTCTTCCTATAACACGGAAGACGGCCTGATCGGCAATAAAACCGCCAGCAGTCCCGAACGCACAAGGGAAAAACTGGAAGATGATTTCAGCGTCGTGGATCGTGAATCGCAGTTGCCCGGGAAAAATACCGATGCGCGTGACCAGTATGCCGACCTGATGGATGAAGAGGAAATGGACACGCAGGGCAGCACACAACGCGAGCGTCGCGACGGCATCACCAAAGACGAAGACAGCGACGGGATTGTCATGGGTACGGAAGCTGATGTGACAAAGGAAGACCTTGAATTACTCGGCGATCCCGACCAGGACATGGATGGCGGGGACGACGAGGACTTCAACCGGGTATCACTGGATGCTACCGACGAAGACGGGGATCCGCTGAACGAAAATGCAGAGGCTATGTCGGCTACCGGTGAAGACCTTGATATGCCTGGCGATGATGCAGAAGGCACGGATGAATCCATCAATGAAGATGAGGAAAACCAGTACTACAGCCTGGGAAGCGACGACAATGATGGCCTCAACGAAGGCACTCCATGACCGCAACCGCCTGACCTTTATTAAAGCCGCCTGACAGCGGCTTTTTTGTGTCCGCCCATCTTTTTTTCGGCGACACCCCTCTTTTAAGTACTTTGAAGGGAACAGAACAATCACCCCTACAATCCTTATACATTGAAAAGAAGAGATTTCCTCCAGCTCACGGGTATGGGTCTTGGTGGTACAATGCTGGCCAGCATACCACTGGTTGGTCATGCTATCCCTGCAGACCAGCCATGGTACCAGGTAGATACCGCTGCCAAAAAGAAAATGGCCGATATCGCACTCAATGCCGCCCGTTCAAAAGGCGCCACCTACACGGATGTGCGTATCGGCCGCTACCTTAACCAGTTTGTGATTACCAGGGAAGACAAGGTCCAGAACATCGTCAACACTGAATCCTATGGGATGGGTATCCGCGTGCTGGCCAATGGCAGCTGGGGTTTTGCAGCGACCGACAAACTGGACACCGACAGCATTGCAAAGGCCGCACAGGAAGCAGTGGATATCGCAAAGGAAAACTCCCGGCTGCTGACAGAGCCGGTGCAACTGGCACCACAGAAAGGTTATGGCGAAGTGTCGTGGAAAACGCCGATGGAAAAAAATGCCTTTGAAGTCCCGGTAAAAGAGAAGGTCGACCTGCTGCTCTCCGTCAATGATGCCGCAATGAAAGGTGGCGCCAACTATGTCAACTCCCTGCTCTTCCTCGTGAACGAACAGAAATATTTTGCGTCCACCGATGGCTCTTATATCGACCAGGACGTACACCGGATCTGGCCCACATTCACGATCACGAAAATTGATATGGCCACGGGTAAATTCGAAACGCGTAATGCACTCAGTGCGCCCGCCGGTATGGGTTATGACTACCTGATGGCAAGACCACAGGATAAAATCAAAGGAGTCACCACTTTGTACAAAGACCGTTATGATATGCTGGAAGATGCGAAGTCGGGTGTGATACAGGTAACGGAAAAACAAAAAGCCAGATCAGTGGAGGCAGGTAAGTATGATCTCGTGCTGGATCCCACCAACCTCTGGCTCACTATCCATGAATCAGTGGGTCACCCTTCCGAGCTGGACCGGGTCCTCGGCTACGAAGCCAATTTCGCAGGCACCAGTTTCCTTACACTCGACAAATGGGAATCGAAGAATTTCAAGTTCGGTTCCGATATCGTGAACCTGTATGCGGATAAAAAACAACCCGGGTCACTCGGCTCCGTTGGTTATGATGATGAAGGCGTTGGTACCAAGGAATGGGACCTCGTGAAAAACGGCACCCTCGTCAATTACCAGGTGATCCGTGACCAGGCGCATATACTAGGCCTGAAGGAATCGCAGGGCTGTTGTTATGCGGACAACTGGAGCAGCGTGCAGTTCCAGCGGATGCCAAATGTTTCCCTCCGTCCGGGTGTGAAAAAAATGAGCGTGGAAGAGATGATCAAAGATGTGAAAAAAGGGATTTATATCCTGGGAGATGGTTCCTATTCCATCGACCAGCAGCGATACAATTTCCAGTTCAGCGGACAACTCTTTTACGAAATAAAAGATGGTAAGATTGTGGGCATGCTCAAGGATGTGGCCTACCAGTCCAACACACAGGAATTCTGGAATTCCTGTGTGGCGATCGCTGACAGCGATGACTACCGTCTCGGCGGGTCATTCTTTGACGGCAAGGGACAACCCGCCCAGTCAAGTGCCGTATCACATGGTTCATCCACTGCCCGGTTCAACGGGGTAAACGTTATTAACACAGCCAGAAATATCTGATTATGCCAATACTTACAAAGGAAGAAGCAAAAACGCTGATGGAAAAAGTGCTCTCCTATTCCAAAGCTGATGAATGTGAGGTCAATCTTTCCGGCAGTAATGGCGGCAATATCCGTTATGCCAGGAATGCCGTATCCACCAGCGGTTCCATTGCACGTACCAGCCTGGTGGTGCAATCCTCCTTCGGGAAAAAAGCCGGTGTGGCCACCATCAATGAATACGATGAGGAGTCGCTGAAAAAAGTAGTGGCACGGGCCGAGGAACTCGCGCGTCTTGCACCCGAGAATCCGGAACACATGCCGGTGCTGGGACCGCAGGATATAAAAGAGGGTGTTGCGTTTTTTGACAGTACCGCAAAGATCAGCGCGAAACAACGCGCTGATGCTACCGCTTCGAGCCTGGAGATTGTGAAGAAAGAACAACTGGTGGCCGCAGGTTTTATGGACAACAATGCAGGGTTTACGGCACTTATGAATTCAAAAGGCCTGTTTGCCTACAGTACATCAAGCTCGGTTGAATTTAATGTGACGGTCCGCACAGAGAATGGGAAGGGATCGGGTTATGCCTCCATCGGGCAGAATGATTTTACAAAACTGGATGTGGCCGGGGCTACCCGGGTTGCCGCACAGAAGGCAAAAACATCCGTTGATGCAAAAGCAATCGAGCCGGGAAAATATACGGTCATCCTGGAACCGGGTGCGGCCCTGTCATTGATGGAGACCATGTTTTTTGCAATGGACGGCCGTTCGGCGGATGAAGGACGGAGTTTTCTCAGTCTGCCCGGTGGCAAGACCCGGCTGGGGGAACAGCTCGTGGACAAACGGGTCAATATTTATTCCGACCCCTGGAACAAAGACCTGCCATCGCAGACATGGTCGGGTGATGGCCGTCCGCAGGAACGTGTCAGCTGGATCGAAAACGGGGTGGTAAAAAACCTGACCTATTCGCGATACTGGGCACAGAAAAAAGGGGTGAAGGCAGTGCCACAGCCAGGTGCAGTGATCATGGAAGGAGGTACGGCATCACTCGAGGAGCTGATCAGGGGCACGGAAAAAGGGATCCTCGTTTCCCGGTTATATTATATCCGTGAGGTGGATCCGCAGACATTACTGAATACCGGACTTACACGCGACGGTACATTCTATATTGAAAACGGTCAGATCAAATACCCGGTGAAAAATTTCCGTTTCAATGAAAGCGCCGTCATTATGCTCAACAATATCGAAGCACTCGGGAAACCGGAAAGGGCCGTGAGCGGCGAGTCGGGGTGGAACGGGATCATCCCGCCAATGAAGATCCGCGAGTTCACTTTTACCAGCCTGTCCGACGCAGTGTAAAAATAATTATGTGTTCCGCAGCCTGCCTGGTTTTCAAGGGGATCGGTTAACCGATCCGGGATACAGGGCAGGCTGCCTTGCATTCCGGAACTTCCTGTTTTACTTTTGCACTCAGTGTAATCCCTTAGCTGCGTATTCAAGTAATTATACATGCGATTTTTCTTTACCCTGTTGTCCTTGCTTTTGTTAATCGGTTCCTGTAAAAAAACCACCCTGGTTTCTGTTGGGGAAATCGCGCCAAAGCCTTCCTGGTTGCTGGATTCATCGGTTTCCGGACAGGCAAAAATCCTCACCAATTCCGTGCGGGTCAACGACACCATACTGGCTGTTTCCGGCGGCAATACGATTACCTGGTTAAGGGCAGGGAAATTCAACCAGCCGGTGACAAGCGCCTGGTTCAACAGCCGTGATACTTACGGGCAGTTCCCGCGACTATCCATGGATTCACTTATTTCTGTTTTTCCCTCGGCAACGGGCCGGCTCGAGATCATCAATACCGCTGCGCCAATTGATCCGCGCAACCGTGTAACCTATATCGCTCCCTTCAGCCAGGAAAACGATGCGGTGAAAGCTTACCCGGGTACACAGCCTGGCTTGCGGAGTTATCCGGTCATCCGCTCACGTTATGTATTGGCTCCCTTTGAAATCAATTATGCCCGGCGCAAATCATCAGCCGTGCTGATAAAAGTGCGGATGCAATCGGGTCAGTTTGCCGGCCAACTCTATACAGAAGATTCGAAAGCGGTAGGATTCGGGGTCACCAATGCTTCGCGTGTGCTGACCGAAGGCGCTTACTTCTCCGATACCTGGTTTGATAAATTCTTCGTGTCGTTTGGCAACCAGTTTTACCGCGTGGACACACTTGGCAATGTAAAAGCATTTGGCACCTCGATCGACGGGGTCACTGAAAGTCCCGCCCCGCGCACCATGTTCCTGCTCGGTGGCCAGCTCTTTGCCATGGTCAACGGCCGTTTTTTTGTGTCGTCCGATCAAGGGGAAAACTGGAAACTATTTGTCAATACCGGTTCTTCCGTGTCAGGGACATTGACCTACCAGAATGTCGGCAACGAACTCTATGCCTTTCGGGAATCGCAGGTTTGGCATGTGACCTTACAGGGAGCATCCATCAATTTTGAGGAACTGGATATGGACGGACTCCAGACCAATACCATCACCTCCATTACACAGGTTGGCGGTTACACTTATATCACCACGCTTGCGGGACTCTACTACCGCGATTCATTGCACTTCAATACGCCAAGGCTCTACTAGCTAAATTTTAGCAGCAGATTTTATCCATCCCCGCCGGGATCCGCTCCTGTCAGCCACTCCATCACTTCACGACCTTGCCGGATTGCTAAACTGGTCGGGTAACGCAGGCTATTGCTTATCTTGAATGCCTGAAATTTTTTCCTGCCAAAATCATCCAGATGAAACCCAGATCCATTGCTATCCGATGTATTTTCCTGCTGCTCCCGGTATTTGCCCTGCCGTGCCTGCATGCACAGGTAAAGACTGCCTATGCCAACAACCGTGCACCGCTGGTCAGTAATCCCTATATCCCGCTGCCACTTGGTACCATCCGGCCCGCTGGCTGGCTGGATGAACAGCTGCAACGGATGAAGACCGGACTGACCGGCCATCTCGATCAGTATTATGCAACGGTTGCGGGTAAACGGAATGCATGGCTGGGTGGTGATGGCGACGCATGGGAACGTGGTCCATACTGGATTGACGGACTCCTGCCACTGGCTTACCTGCTCAATGATAAGGAACTGATTGCAAAAGTAAAACCATGGCTGGAATGGACGCTCACCCACCAGCGCGCGGATGGATATATCGGTCCTGATACACTCAATACCCCGCAGAAAGACGAGAACGGGTTACAGAAGGAAATGCGGGAAGACTGGTGGCCGAGGATGGTCATGCTGAAAATACTGCAGCAGCACTATGATGCCACAAAGGATAAACGGGTGATCCCGGTACTCACAAAATATTTCCGGTACCAGCTCGCCACTTTGCCATCCAAACCGCTTGACAACTGGACCTTCTGGGGCAACCAGCGCGGCGCCGACAACCTGATGGTGGTCTACTGGCTTTACAATATCACCGGTGACAGTTTCCTGATGGATCTTGGCCGGATCATTTATGAGCAGACCTATCCCTTTACAAAAATTTTCCAGAATCCATTTATGGGAAATACCGTTGACCGGTCGTATCTCTTTCCTTACAATACCAATAACAAATATCCTTTCGATACCGCGCGTATAAATAAACTCCATGTAGGACAGTTCCAGAGTTTCCATTGCGTAAACATTGCACAGGGATTAAAAACGCCGGTCATTTTTTACCAGCAGGACAAAAACCCGGCGTTGCTTGCAGCCGCGAAGCAGGGTTTGAATGACCTCACTGCCTATCACGGACAGGCACAAGGGATGTATGGTGGCGACGAGCCGATCCATGGCAACGCACCAACCCAGGGAATCGAATTCTGTTCGATCGTGGAGATGATGTTCTCACTGGAAAGCATGCTGGCGGTGACTGCCGACCTGGAGTATGCCGACCGCCTCGAAAAACTCGCCTACAATGCATTGCCAACCCAGGCCAGCGATGACTTCCTGTATCGCCAGTATTTCCAGTCTGCCAACCAGGTAGAAATCACACGCAGGCCGCGGAATTTCATCGAAGACCATTCGCACCGGAATACCGATGCACTCTATGGATTCTTTACGGGGTATACCTGCTGCACAGCCAACATGCACCAGGGCTGGCCAAAATTTGCCCAGAACCTGTTTTATGCCACTGCTGATAACGGGCTTGCCGCGCTGGTTTTTGCACCGGCCGAAGTCACGGCCCTGGTTGCAGGTGGCCAGCCGGTCACCATCCGGGAAGAAACAAACTACCCTTTTGATGAAACGATCCGTTTCAGCTTCCAGACAAAGAAGCCATTGCGGTTCCCCTTCCACCTGCGCATTCCTTCCTGGGCGAAGGGGGCAGGGGTGAAGATCAACGGGCAGGACTATACCGGTGAAATAAAAAACGGTGCTATCCTTGTGCTGGAGCGTGAATGGAAAAATGGCGACCGCGTTGAACTGGTATTGCCCATGGAAATCCGCAGCAGCCGCTGGGCCGAAGCATCGGCAGCAGTAGAGCGCGGACCGCTGCTGTACGCGCTGAAGATGCAGGAGGACTGGAAAAAAATCGATTCAACCGATGAATACAGTTTTTACTATGAAGTCACATCACCAAGTGCCTGGAATTATGGTCTTACTGCCAGTTCACTCGCAGATCCGGCAAAACATTTTGAAGTAGTGAAAAAAGACAATGGGGGGAAATATCCGTGGAACCAGTCGGATGTACCCATCATGCTGAAGACGAAAGCAAAAAAAATCCATTCCTGGGTATTGTATAATAATATGGCAGGTCCGCTGCCGGGACCATTTATCCGTCCGGATACCAAAGCAGAGGAAATCACCCTGATCCCTTACGGAAGCACGACCCTTAGGATCGCGCAGTTCCCGGTAGTTGATTGAGTGAATCGTATGTCAGCTGTATAAATTAAATTCGCCCCATGCTTCGCCCCATTTACCTCCTCTGCCTCACCGCACTTGCCTGTGCCGGTCCGAAATCAAATTCCGGCACTGCTGCATCAGGATCATTTACTGATGATACCCTGCACCTGGTGTCGGACCAGTTTGTATTTACAGAAGGACCCGCAGTGGCTGCCGACGGATCGGTCTATTTTACCGACCAGCCGCGCAACCAGATCTGGAAGTATGATAGGGATGGAAAACTCAGCCTGTTTCTTGAACCGGCAGGACGGGCCAACGGGCTTTATATCCAGGAAGGTAAAATCCTTGCCTGTGCCGACCAGGACAATGAACTCTGGTCAATTGATCCGGACGGTAAAAAATCAGTTATCCTGAAAGGACCGCCTGGCAAGGCTTTCAACGGACCCAATGATCTCTGGATCGATAAACAGGGGGGCATCTGGTTTACCGATCCGTATTACCAGCGTGATTACTGGACCAGGAAGAGTGCGGATCTCGCGTACCAGGGAGTGTATTACCTCGCACCCGGAGCCAAACAGGCGTTGCTGCTGGACTCGACCATGACAAAACCCAACGGGATTGTGGGTTCTGCCGACGGCAAACGGTTGTATGTATCAGATATCGGGGCGGGAAAAACCTATGTATACCGGATCGAATCACCGGGGAAATTAACTGACCGGCGTTTGTTTGTAAACCAGGGTTCGGATGGCATGACCATCGACCGTAATGGCAACCTCTATCTCTCCGGTAAAGGTGTGACCGCCTGGGACGGCGAAGGCAGGGAAGCCTGGCATGTGGATGTGCCCGCTGGCTGGGTCGGTAATATCTGTTTCGCCGGTGTGGATAGAAATATTTTATTTATCACGGCATCAAAGGCCGTCTATGTAATCCGCATGAACACAGGGGGAATAGAATAATCTTCGTTCCGACAGCTGCAAATTTAACAATCAGGGAAAGTCCGGATACTATTCCCATGGTTATACCGGCCCATTATTTGATATTTGCAGCCCGTTAAAACGACCACATCAACTATTAACCATTTATTTCCTGATGATCACTGTCGCGGCTATTACCAGACAGGAACTTTTCCTTCGGGCACTGGAACCTGCACTCGCAAAAAAAGACATTTCCATTGCCGGGATTTTTTCTAGCTACCAGAATGTTTCCAAAACCCTCCGGTTTATTTCCCCCGATATCATCCTGATGGATGTTAACCTCGATTCCTATCCCTTCCAGCACGGGTTCCTCGAGGTCACCCAACTGATAAAAAATAACCTGCCAGACAGCAAAATCATTGCCTTCGCCAGTTTTTACAGCGACCGTTCTGTCGAAGAAGTAAAACAGCTGGGCATCGAAGGATACCTCTACCGCACCATGCCGGGCATTGAAGAAGCAATGGTGGATTGCGTCAACCGTGTAATGGCGGGTGATCATTGTTATGCGGGTGCCGACGTGGCCTCCTCCGGTCACCACGATGAGGTCCGCTGATTTGCTGCCTGATATCTTTTTGCTGCACTTATCTTCGTGCCATGATGCGGACAACCGGAGCCGGGAAAATTCTACTTTTCCTGCTTGTATTCACTATTAACGGGGAGGGACTGCTGGCCCAGGAAAAACGGGAACCCTGGCTGAAACGCCGGTGGAACAAGCTTTTCCATGATACCACCTCCGCATCCGCATCCAGTTTTACATACTATCCAACGGCCGCCTACGCTCCTGAAACGGGAGTGGAAATAGGCATCTCTGCCCTCCAGCTGTTCCGTGCGAAAAAAGACTCCACCAACCGGCTCAGCGAAATTCAGGCATTCGCATTTGTGACGTTTAATTCGCAGTACGGACTGTGGCTGGATAATGCCATCTACGGCGATAAGGATAAATGGTTTTTCCTCGGGCGTACGCGCTTCCAGCGTTTCCCCCTCTTTTATTACGGGATCGGGCCGGATGCAAAAAAGGATAACCATGCGGTAGTGGAATCGTTCAATGTGACCGCCCGCCAGCGCGTACTGCGTAAAGTATACAAAAACCTTTTCCTGGGACCGGAAGTGGATTACCAGCTGCTCAGCGATGTCGGGTTCGAACAACCTGCGCAGGGACCGGGTTTCGTGTTACCCACAGGCAGCGATGGTACCATTAATCTCGGTTTCGGTGCAGCACTGGTGTATGATAACCGGCACAATGTGTTAAACGTGCGCAAGGGCCTTTTTGCCGAGCTCGGGTTCCTTGGGTACACACCGGGCCTGTTGAGTGAACACCGTTTCAGTAGTGTAAATGTGGAACTGCGATCATTCCATCCGGTAGGGAAAACGAATGTGCTGGCCTGGCAGTTCGTGGGTACATTCATGAATGGGGATGTGCCGTTTAACCAGCTTGCACTGGTGGGCGGTGATATGCTCATGCGTGGTTACTATCAGGGGAGGTACCGCGACCGCAACCTGCTTGCAGGACAGGTCGAATACCGCATGCTGCCATTTTCCTTCAGTAAACGTTTCGGTGCTGTTGTGTTTGGCGGTGCATCCGTGGTGGCACCCCGCATCCGCAATTTCGGGATCAGTAACCTCCGCTTCTCCGGCGGTGCAGGACTGCGTTACCTTTTATTCCCGCGTAAGGACATTTATATCCGCCTCGATATCGGGTTCACACAGGAAAGTTCCAGCTTTTATGTGTTTAACGGTGAAGCCTTCTGATAACCTTGCACGGATCTGTCCTCCTGGGTTACGTTTACCCTTTACCCCAGAAAGCGAAAAAAAAGCCCCTCTTTCATTCCGGGTGTTCCTGAGGCCCTGCGCGTCCGGTATTTTATTAATCGGGTATTAGTGTTTACCCCGGCCCGGACTGTTATCGGAAGGTTAATTTGGTACAGCACTTGTTCTTAGTGCTTTTTCAAACCTGTATAGCTTGCCCACCCTGCAATTGTACCCAATCTAAAAAAACGACACAATGAAACGACTCAGTTCTGTCCTGTTCCTGTTCCTCGCCATGGGGTTCACTCTTTCTGCACAGGATTCAAGTAAATCAATCCCTTCCGTTGGCGGTGGTCTTCTCGGAGGAGGAAATTATTCACGGTTTAAAATCACGGATCGCGGTGCGACCAACATCGAATCCGACTGGAAATGGGGTTATGTGGCTGGTGCCTACCTCAACTTCCCCCTGAGCAATGGATTTTCCATTGAACCACAGGCATTGTATTCATCCGTAGGCAGCAAGATCAACCTCAATGGTTCGCGTATTGCTGACCAGCAGCTGAATTATTTATCAGTCCCGCTGTTTTTCAAATTCCATTTAGGCGAAGCCTTTGCACTTGCGGTCGGACCCCAGTTCGACTTCCGCATGGGAGCGCGTGAAAGGGAAGCAGATATCGAGAACAAGGAAGCGTTTAAATCAAACAGCATCTCGGCAACGGGTGGGTTTGAATTATTCCCACGTGCACGGGTGACTATTTACGGCCGGTATTCACATGGTCTCACCAAAATGCTGAATGACCCACAGAATGATAACCCGCCGTATTACTATAACCAGGGTTTCCAGGCCGGTTTGAAGTTCAAACTTTTCGGCAACAACAAAGCAAAAGCTATACCGCCGCCGCCACCACCGCCAATGCCTCCTGTTGATACGGATGCGGATGGTATTGTGGATTCACTGGATAAATGCCCTACCGTGTTTGGTTACCAGAAATACGAGGGTTGCCCTGTCCCTGATACTGACGGTGATGGCGTGAATGACGAACAGGATAAATGCCCGACCGTTGCCGGTAATGCGAAATACAATGGTTGTCCGGTGCCGGATACCGATGGTGATGGCATCAACGACGAAGAAGACCGCTGCCCGAATGAAAAGGGTGTGAAAGAATACAATGGTTGTCCTGTGCCTGACAGCGACAAGGATGGCATCCCTGATCCGGAAGATAAATGCCCCAACATCGCGGGTGTTAAAGAGAATGAAGGTTGTCCTGCCATTCCCAAGTTCAAGGCCGCCAACGTACAGTTTGTAACCGGTAAAGCCGCGCTGACAGCAAATGCGCTGAAGGAACTGACTGAAATCGTGATCTACATGAACCAGTACAAGGATATCAGCCTGCAGATTGACGGACATACCGACAATGTTGGTAAGGAAGAAATGAACCAGGTGCTTTCTGAGAAAAGGGCCGCTGCTGTAAAAGCCGCGCTGGTAAAACGTGGCATCGATGCTGAAAGGCTTAATACAACAGGTTATGGCCTGACCCAACCGGTGGATGACAATACTACCGCCGCCGGACGGACGAATAACAGGAGGGTGGAATTCCACTTCTCTGCGAAATAATTGATAGTATGAAAACGCAAGGGGCTGTCCGTTTGGGCAGCCCTTTTTGTTTTATCTTTAAATCCATTTTTAAACGAGAAATCTAATGGCTGCTTTCTATCCCGCCCGGTCGCGTCAACTCCTGCTTGCTTTGTCCATCCTGCTTTCAGGATCCCTCCATGCCCAAAACCTGCGAACGGACGGACAGCGGATCGTGAATGATAAAAATGAAAATGTGGTGCTTCGGGGTATGGGTCTGGGTGGCTGGATGCTGCAGGAGGGATATATGCTGAAGATTTACGAAGAGGGACAGCAATACCGGATCCGCCAGCGGATTGAAGAAGTAATAGGAAAGGAACGTACGGAAGAATTTTACAATGCCTGGCTGGCCAACCATACCCGCAGGGCCGATGTGGATGCGATGGCAGCCTGGGGCTTTAATTCCATACGCCTCCCGATGCATTATGCGTTGTATACCTTACCGGTAGACCAGGAGCCCGAAGCCGGCAAGGATACGTGGATCGAAATAGGTTTTGCCATCACCGATTCATTACTTGCGTGGTGTAAGGCCAATAAAATTTACCTGATCCTCGACCTGCATGCCGCACCAAATGGCCAGGGCAATGACCTGAATATATCCGACCGTGATCCATCAAAACCGGTTTTATGGGAAAGCAAGGAAGCACAACGCAAGACCATTGCGCTCTGGCGGAAGCTGGCCGAACGGTATGCAAAAGAGGAATGGATCGGCGCATATGATGTGCTGAATGAACCCAACTGGGGTTTCACCGATCCGCAGGGTGACCGCAACGGGACGAAGGAAAAAAACAATGCACCCGTTGGTCAGTTCCAGCGCGAGATCACGGAAGCAATCCGTGCAGTAGATAAAAAACATATCGTGATTATTGAAGGCAATGGATGGGGGAATAACTATGCGGGGTTCGACCCGGACTGGGATAAAAATATGGCGCTGAGTTTCCATAAGTACTGGAACTACAATGACAGTGCATCAATCAGCAATATGGTACGGATGCGTACGAAGTATAACCTGCCGGTGTGGCTGGGCGAGACGGGGGAGAATTCCAACACCTGGTTTACTGATGCCATCCGCCTGTTTGAGACAAACAATATCGGATGGGCCTGGTGGCCCCTGAAAAAAATCGGTATCAATAACCCGATGGAAATTGTTTCCAATAAAGATTATGACAGCCTGGTCAGTTATATAAACAAAAGGCCGGGCAGCGTGAAACCGGATCCTGAAACCACGTACAAGGGACTGATGGCACTGGCAGAAGCGGCGAAGTTTGAAAATACCATCACTCACAGGGATGTAATCGATGCCATGTTCCGCCAGCCACATACTGATGTGACGCTGCCCTATGAGCAGCGTATCCTGGGTGAAAAGTCGGTGCTGCGTGCGGTGGATTACGACCTCGGGCGCAACCGCTTTGCCTATTACGACCTTGATACGGCTAACTTCCGTTCGGCCGGCGTAAATTCTGCGGGTAACCGTGGTCGTCAGTACCGCAACGATGGGGTGGATATCCGCGAGGAACCGGCCAAAGAAGGTGCATATGTGGTTACAGACATTGAAGCAGGTGAGTGGTTGCAGTATACGGTTGAAGTACCGGTCCGGGGAGAATACCGGATCAGCCTGGAAACAGCTGCCACCGGTGATTCAGGACTGGTGGTACTGGAAAATGTAACCCGGAAATCAAAAACTGCCGAATTGATAATACCATCAACCGGATCGGAAAAAGAATACAAGGCTACGCAGGAGCTGGTGGTCACTCTCGACAAGGGCGCCCAGGTACTCCGCATCCGGATAATCAGGGGCGGTTTCAACCTTCGCAGCATCCAGCTTCAACGGCAATGTACTGGTAGCAGATAAAGGGAAAGTCATTTTCCAGGCTTCGTTTGGAAATGCCGGTCCTGTCGGCTATCCATCACTCACGCGTGATTACCGTTTCCATATCGGATCGATCGCCAAGGAAATGAATGCGGTGGCAATCATGAAACTGGCCGAACAGGGTAAACTGAAAGTAACCGACAAGATTTCAAACTATCTCCCCGGCCTGCCCCGCTGGAGTGATAGCGTCAGCATCTTGAACCTGCTGCAATACACGAGTGGTGTCCCGAATGTGAAATGGAAAACGGTAAGCAATGACGGGGACAACTGGAGTGATCTTGTGCATACAGCAAAGCTGGATTTCAGGCCGGGTTCAAAATACGATTACAATAACAATAACGTATACCTGCAGCGCAGGATCATTGCATCGGTATCGGGCAAGGATTTCAACCGTTATGTGGTAGAAGAACTGCTTAACCCTGCAGGGGTCACAGATGCGGTGATGGATCCCACGGAAAAAGACAGAATGATGGCAAGGGCTTTTGATAATAAAGGCTCCATCGACCCGCTGGCTGTGCCAATCAGTGGATGGACTGCCTTTACCATTGAAGGGTTTTACAAATGGACGATGGCGATCCGTAATTTTAAACTGATCAGTCCCGCATCCACATCGGTAATTCTGACGGGATACAAACCGGGCAACCAGTCAGGACTGGGAGGGGGTATGCTGGCTGGTGATACAATCGTGTCACATGTGCATGATGGTACAGCAAGGAATTACCAGGCCCTGCTGGCTGATTATCCTGCCAAAGGGCGAACCATATTGCTGATGACAAACAACCAGCAGAACAACCTGTATGCTTTTGAGAAGTCGGTGAATAATTTCCTCGATGGACAGGGTCTGGTTCCTGTTCGTAAATCGCTGCGAAAGGATCTGGACAGCAGGCTTGATTCGATGGATTGTGCTGACTTTATGGTGGTGTACAAGGAACTGAAACGGACTGCGGCAGAGGAGTACGCCTTTGAATCTGAAACAACACTGAATGAAATAGGGTATGGCTTCCTGGGACAGAACCGGGTGGATGATGCCATCTGTGTGTTTGAATTCAACACCACACTATTCCCGCGTTCGGGCAATGTCTTTGATAGCCTGGGTGAGGCCTGGTACAAAAAAGCTAACAAACCGAAAGCCTTGCTGAATTACAAAAGGGCGGTTGAACTGGATCCGGGGAATGAGACGGCACAAAGGATCGTCAGGGAACTATCAAAGTAGTAAAATTCCAAAACCTCTTACCTGCGCTTGCCTGCTGCCGGCTCCCGTTGCTTCTTTATGGAGAGAATCCGGATGTTGAGGGCGTTCTCAAGTTTTGAAACTGTTTCAAAAGTCAGGTTTTCGTTACCTCTGAGTATTTTGGAAACCTGTTGTCTCGAAACACCCATCCGGGTTGCAACTAAGCCGTTACTTAAAATTCCTTCCCCCGTAGAAAACAGTTTCTTCCGTTTTTTTCCTGACCTCTGTGCGCTTATTCACACCGGGTGGTATGGATTTTTCATCGGCGCGAGATAAGGTCAGCAGCGGGAGTTCTTCTTTTTCGGAGGTCGTGAGTCCCCGCAGGAGTTTATTGAAGTTGTAACAGGCCTGTACGATCACGTGTACCACTTCGCCTTCCCGCTGGAGTTTGCCTTCCACCATGATCAGCCTCGATTGCAGGATGGGTTTCCTGAACTCTTCAAAAAGTTTGGGGAACACTACGAGGTTGGCTACACCCGTTTCGTCTTCAATCGTCATAAAACAGACCCCTGCTGCGGTGCCTGGCCGTTGCCGCACCAGTACCAGGCCGGCCACTTTTACCCAGTCTCCATTCTGTGAGCTGTTGATACCGGCTGTACTCAGTATGTGCAGTTGCTGCAGCTTTTCGCGGATAAAACTTACCGGATGGGCTTTCAGTGACAGCGACATGGATGCATAATCCTGTACCACATGTTCGGAATCCCGCATGAGCGGGAGGTCCACTTTCTCAATCACTGCTGGTTGTCCGGCAAACAGGGCTTCATTCCGGTCTTTTGCCGATACTTCCCAGAGAGCCTGGCGGCGGTCAAGCCCGATAGACCGGAATGCATCTGCATCAGCCAGCTTCTCAAGCGTACTGCCTGGAATGCCCGCCTGCCGCAGATCTTCCATACAGGTGTAGCCCCCGCCTTTCGCAGCCAGCAGCAGGCTGATATCGGCTTCCTTCAAACCCGTCACCTGCCTGAATCCCAGACGCATCGCGCAGAAACGCCCGCTGATCTCCTCCAGCTGGTTGTCCCAGGCCGAAAAATTAATATCCACTTCCCGCACTTCCACGCCATGGTTGCAGGCATCTGATACTAGCTGTGCCGGCTGGTAAAAACCCATCGGCATGCTGTTGAGAATTGCACAGGCAAATACATCGGGGTAATACCATTTCAGCCAGGACGAAACATACACCAGTAAAGCAAATGAAGCCGCATGGCTTTCGGGGAATCCATAACTTCCAAAACCCTCCAGCTGCCGGAATACCCTGAGTGCATATTCTTCCGAATATCCCCTTTGTGTCATTCCCGATACCAGTTTCTCCTGGAATTTCGTCACCATCCCATGCACCTTGAACGTGGCCATACTGCGCCGGAGTTCATCTGCTTCTGCAGGAGTAAAACCAGCCGCAACAATCGCAATCTTCATTGCCTGTTCCTGGAACAGCGGTACACCAAGCGTACGTCCGAGGATATCCTCCAGTTCCTTTGAAGGGAACTCAACCGGCTCCTCCCCATTCCGCCTCCGCAGATAGGGATGCACCATATCGCCCTGGATGGGACCAGGCCGCACGATGGCTACTTCAATCACGAGGTCATAAAATGTACGGGGTTTGAGGCGGGGCAACATCGATTGCTGGGCCCTGCTTTCTATCTGGAACACGCCGATAGTATCGGCACGGCAGATCATGTCATACACCGCGGGATCATCCTGCGGGATGTTGGCGAGTGTGAGACCAAGGTCATAATGTTCCCTGGCAAGGTCAAAAGCCTTCCGGATACAGGTCAGCATTCCCAGTGCCAGCACATCAATCTTCAGGAATCCCAGCGCATCAATATCATCCTTGTTCCATTCAATATTGGTGCGGTTTTCCATCCGTGCATTCAGGATGGGGCATAGGTCGGCAAGTTTTCCATCCGTAATAACAAACCCGCCGGTATGCTGGCCAAGCTGTCGCGGAAAACCCATAAACTGCCTTGTCAGCTGCAGGACTTTTCGCAGGTGCGGGTCGTCGGGATTCAATCCGTTTTCGCTGACCTGTTTTCCTTCAAACCACTCATCGGTAAACTCCCAGATGGAACCGGATAACCGATTGATCGTATCCACCGACAGTCCCATCGCTTTACCTACATCACGGATGGCCCCCTTCTGGTGCTGCTGCGTTACCGTGGCTACAATCGCTGCCCGGTCGCGACCGTATTTATTGTAGATATACTGCATCACTTCCTCCCGGCGCTCATGCTCAAAATCCACATCAATATCCGGTGGTTCATTCCGTGCGGAAGAAATAAACCGTTCGAATAAGAGGTCAAACTTTGTGGGATCCACCGATGTGATGCCCAGGCAATAACAGACCGTGGAGTTGGCCGCCGAACCGCGTCCCTGGCAAAGGATTTTTTTCTCCCTGGCAAACCGTACAATATCATACACGGTGAGGAAATACTCGGCATAATTCATTTCCTCCATGAATGCCAGTTCATAACGGATCGCGGATTTTACTTTCTCCGGTACAATCTTATTGTAACGCTCTTCAGCACCTTCCCAGGCAAGCCGGGTCAGTTCCTCCTGCGGTGTACGGCCACCAGTGGTGATCTCTTTGGGATACCGGTATTTCAACTGGTCGAGCGAGAAAGTACAGGCATCCGCTATCTCTTTTGTACGACGGATGGCATCGGGATATTGACGGAATAACCTGCGCATCTCGGCATCGCCTTTCAGGTATCGCTCTGCATTGGGTTGCAGCCTGAACCCCGCCGTATGGATCGTACATTTTTCACGTACACAGGTTACGATATCCTGGAGCTCCCGCCGCAACGGATGGTGGTAAAGGATATCATTGGTTGCCACCAGCGGGATGTCCAGCATTGTACCCAGCTGCGACAGCCGGTGGAATTGTTTTGCATCATCCCCATTGTACCAGCGGCAGGCGCCGAGATATAACCGGTTACCCAGCGCATCCCGGTACTCGCCCAGGGCGGCTTTGAAGGATGGATCAAAATCATATCCTGCCGACAGGTGATCCGGGGGTAAACTGGTAAACAGGATTCCTTTCGCATTTTCATATACATCCTTTTTATAAAGATGGCAGTCGCCTTTCTCTGCACGCAGGTTACCCGTGGTCAGCAATCCGCTCAACAATGAATAGGCATCCTTATCGGTGGGATAAGCCAGGAGTGATGGTCCATCCAGTAAATCAAGGCGGCAGGCAGGTATCAGGCGCAGGTCAGTTTTCCGGGCGGCCACATGCGCCCGGACAATACCGGCGAATGTATTCCGGTCGGTTACCGCCAGTTGGGTATAACCCATCTGCACCGCCTGGTCCACCAGTTCTTCCGGATGTGATGCACCGCGGAGGAAACTGAAATTGCTGGTCACCTGTAATTCACAATAGTCCATCACTCCAATTTTTTAAGCAAAGAATCCATGGATAAACCATTCGGCTCCCTGGTCACCATTATAATGCCCCGAACGGAACAGCCAGTACCGTCGGGCTTCCTCATCTTCCACATAATAATAATCGCGGTGTTCACCCTGCTGGATCCACCATTCCTGTTCGATCCGTTCCGGACCATCGGCCCTTTTTATTTTATGCAACCTGCCTTTGTAACGGAATAACATGGGAGGGTAATCGGGAATGGGTGCAGTCACTTCGATCCGTTCCGGGACGTTTAACAACTGCACTGGTCTTGGCCGGTCCGTCTTCCATACCGCAACCGGTTTTTCTTCCAGCGTGACTGCACGACGGATCGATCTTTCGGGCCAGTAATGTTCATCCGGCAGGTATCGCCTGATCTGTTCCATACCCAGCCGGCCGGCCAGCCGGTCGATCAATGCTGCAAGACGATGGTCTTCGAGTCCTTCAGCCGATTCCCATAGTTTCTCCTGTGCTGCATTATGTGGCTCGGTAACCGGTGCATCCAGCACAAATAATTCAATTCCGGGTCCCGGTGCCAGTGTGCCGGTTTTCAATTCAAACAAACGGAGCAGGTGTGAGACGCTATTGGTTGGCCGGCTGGTGCCGGTTTCTATAGCCTGCGTTTTTCCATCACTCCGGTAAATCCGGAACACCGCTTTCCGCAACCCCAGTGATTCATTCTTCAACCGGCTGCAAAGTGCTTCCAGCATACGTTCCAGCCCGATGCCAATACCTGTCGCGGTACTGATCGGTTCGGGACAAGGCAGTCGTTCCTGGTATTCCGGTGCGGGTTCTACCGGTTCAATGAATTCCATTTCGTGACCCAGTGCCTGGTTGATCCGGGTCAGTATCGAAACCCCGAACCGACGACGCAGGGATGCCGGGGGCATCGCCACAAAATCGCAGATCCGGGTGAGCCCGAGTTTGAGTAAACGTTCCGTCGTTTCGGGTTCCAGTCGCAGTGCTGCCGGTGGCAGCTGGCTGATCGTTTCCAGTTGCAGACCTTTTTCAGCCACAAAGCAACTGCGGTGATAACGGGAAATGGCCCAGGCACTGCCGATGGTATCGGCAATACCGCCACGTGCATGGTATCCCTTATTGAGGAGCCGCTGCAGTATGGCGCTTACATATGCATAATCGCCCTCCCACAAATGGGTGCATCCGCTGGCATCAAGGATCAGTCCGTCCTGTCCATCAATGGCAACGATGGGTGAAAAACGGATACACCATTCAGCGATCCGGCGGAGTAAACGGGTTGCCATCAGCGGATCATCCTCTTTTACAACCAGTCCTGGCAGGATGGCCCTCGCATCCGCCACTGCCATACCCACGGCGATGCCCTGGGCTTCGGCAATCCGGTTGCAGGCGGTCACCATCATTTTACCGTGTGATGCAGTGCTTAGTACCAGCGGCTGGCTGAGCAGTGCGGGTTCACGGACACTGAAACCATCGGTCCGCAGGTGATGGAACCAGATCGATACATATCTCTTTTCCATCAGGCAGATTTTAAAATAATTTCTTCCGGTTCCAGGTGTTGGGTATCGGTGAAAAACAACCTGTCTTCCATCCATCCCACCTGCCATTTTCCCGGTCGGCCATTGCGCACTTTCAACAGCTCCACTTCCCACTGTGCGGTGCCAACCCCCGGCAGGTCATCCATGATTTCCCCTGGCAAAGCCTTCACCTTCCAACGGGTGACACAGGCAGTGGTGTTCAGGAACTTCGGCTGGTATCGCTGGAGAAAAGCAGTGACCTGGCTTTTTTCAACCGATAACTGCAAACGCCGGGATGCCGCAAATGCCAGGTCAGGCAACTCGCCAACCACCACGGATACCGCAGCACATTTTAATGATTCATCAATCGCCCAGGCAATGTCTTTCTGGCTGGTTACATCAATAAAAATCCACCGGTCCGGATCGATGCCGTAAAATTTAAGGGCAGGAGGGAAAAGTTTCCGGTTGTTACTGATCCATAAACCGGTTCCGGTTTCCCGCATCAGCGGCGCCATGAGGGTTGACATAAAACCGATACCGGCGGACTGGTCTTCCCGGGTATGGCTGATAAACTCGTGCACCGCACCCGTTGCCAGCTGGCCGTTTGGTAATGATGCACTGATCGGTCCGAGTGAGAGATCCACCGAACTCGCATGTACAGCAGATCCCAGCCCCTGCAGTGGAAGGATTTCCTTCTGCAGTCGCGCCAGTATTTCCGCCTTGGCGGGGGTAATATGTGGGGTAGCGGTGGGCATTGAGCGATCAAATTACTAATAATATTAGCAAACAAAAACTAAAGTTATTGGGTGCTGTAAATGAATGGATTGGGGATAGAAAAAATGCCTGGCGGAGAGCATTTTTTGATGGAATGCGTAGCTTTAAACCAAACGGTTCCATATGAAGAAATTACTGCTTTTGCTGTTCGTCCTGAGTGTATCCATCCTGCGCGCGCAGCAGGTACCTGCGAAATTTGACGGACTCAATATGAACATGGGTAATCTTTCCCTTTTGTCTGATGCAAAGACAAGATCCATCAGTCCCGAAAATTATAATGGTGCAAAGGGTGCAGGGGGCATGGCCGATCCGAAAGCGGACAGCGGGAAACTCAATGTGGCCAATTCCGCGCATCCCGCTTCTTCCCTCGGAAAGGGGTGGAAAGTGAATCCGTTTATTGAAGTGGGTCCGGGCAAGACATTCACCATTGCCGAAATCGATGGATCCGGTGCGATCCAGCATATCTGGATGACACCGACCGGCAACTGGCGGTACTCCATCCTCCGGTTTTACTGGGATGACGAAACAACCCCTTCCGTGGAAGTACCCGTGGGTGATTTTTTCGGGATGGCTTATAATACCTATGCCCCGTTGAATTCACTTGCGGTGACAGTTAATCCGGGTTCTGCATTTAACTGTTACTGGAAAATGCCCTTCCGGAAAAAATGTAAGATCACGCTGGAAAATATCAACCTCCGTGACCCGATGCGTCTTTACTACCAGATCGATTATACACTGACCACGGTCAGTGAGCAGGAAGCCTATTTCCATGCACAGTACCGGCAGTCGACCCCAACCACGAAGGCCATGCATACACTGGTAGATGGGATCAAAGGGAAGGGCCAGTATGTAGGCACCTTTATCGGATGGAGCGTGAATAACAATGTATGGTGGGGTGAGGGGGAGATCAAGTTTTTTATGGATGGGGATACGGAATATCCCACGATCAATGGTACAGGAACGGAAGACTACTTCTGTGGCTCCTATAATTTTGAAAACCCGAAGACCAAACGGTATGAGGAATTCAGCACCGCCTATGCCGGCATGCACCAGGTTATCCGTCCGGATGGTTTGTATAATTCACAACAGAGTTTCGGTTTGTACCGCTGGCATATCCTGGATCCAATCCGGTTCGAAAAAGACCTGAAGGTTACCATCCAGGATCTTGGCTGGCGTTCGGATGGCCGGTATTATCCGCAGCGTTCGGATATCTATTCGGTCGTATTCTGGTACCAGCGCGAACCACATGCAGGCTTTCCCAAACTCCCGACGAGGGACGAACTGGAAATTCCGAAATGGTGATTTCACAGAATATTTTCGTGTAATACCCATGATCTCCTAAAAAAAAGGTAAGAAGTTCAGGTGGAAAAAAGAGGTTCTCTTTTTGTGAACTGGTTGAATTTTTCTTACTTTTATATGAGGGTTCATGTCATTTCAAAATCAAGTCTCAGGGACTTTGTGTTAATTCATTCTCAGGCCCTTTCAAGTGTTGCGGACTGGAGCGATAAGATTCGATTTGCAAGGTGGAATAAACCCTCAGATATCATTCACACGTTCCCCAAAGCAGATATTCTCGGCAGGGGATCAGCGAGAATGGTCTTTAATCTTGGTGGCAATGAATTCAGGTTGATCTGCCAGTATGTTTTTGGTGAAAGCGAGGTTCACCTGTATGTATGCTGGATTGGCAAGCATGAAGAATACACCAGATTGTGTCAGCAGAACAAACAGTACTCCATAAATCGATACTGAATTATGAAATTAAAGTACACTGTTATAAAGTCTAAAGCGCAATATGAAGACTACGCAGTACGACTGAAAAAACTGGTATTTGGAAGTAATCGGGAAGATCACAGGGATGAAATTGACCTTTTAACTTTATTGGTTGAACGCTGGGACGAGAGTAAGTTTCCTACCCTTAACATGGATCCTGTTCAGTTGCTCCAGAGTTTTATGAAGGAGCACGGCCTGATCGCCCAGGATCTTGTCCTGGTACTTGGAATAAGTAAAGGGTATGTTTCAGATATCCTCAATTATAAAAAAGGCTTATCGAAAAACATAATCCGAAAACTGGCTCTGCATTTTGCTGTCCGGCAGGAAGCGTTTAATCGCCCTTATAAATTATCGGCTGCGGGATCAATATTGAAAAGCGAAGCAAAAAAATTACGTGTTTAATCATTTCCCCGGTGCGTACGCCCCGGTCTCGATCCATGTCTTGAACGCCGTTGCAAATTCCTTATGACTCAATGGGGGGAGTGTGCGCCCCTCACCGGGATTCCATCCCCAGAGTACGAGTTTATCCGAACTCACGTGTTCGATCAGTTGTTCTTTTGTCTTGTGGCCATTCTCATCGGGGTTCAGCAATTGTATAGCCAGTTGCCCTGGCGTTTTGCCCTGGAAAACCATTTTCATATCTGCAGGTGGCAGGTGCCAGGTCGGTGAACCGGGTGGTGTATGTTTGCCCGCAGAGTTGGATGGCTGGTGGCAATTGGTGCATTTCGCAGCATATACACCCTTCCCATCTTTCCCGCGTTTGACGGCCATGGAGTGCAACTGGTTTTTGTCACCCTGCAAGGGTATATCACCCGACGGATGGCAGTTCATACAACGCGGACTCATCAGTACTTTATACACTTTCGCAAATGCAGCTACAGAAGCGAGGCTGTCCTTCACATCCAGTCCTTCCCGCTGCATTGCGGCCATCACCGACTGGTGTATTTCATCTTCCGGGGTCTGCGTTTCTTCCACTTCGCTTTTTGCGGGCGAAGTTTTCATGAGGATAGCCGATGCTGCGGCCATTCCCATAGTACATACCACCAATGCAATTGTCAGGGGAAGTTTCAGTCCCCGGGATGTTGTTTGTTCCATAACTTGTAATTCAAACTTTATCCGGAATGGTTTTGATAATCGGTAACTGGTAAATGCGTTTGCCCGTAGCCGCAAACATGGCATTGGCAAGGGCAGGGGCAGCCTGTGGTACGGCGCATTCACCGGCTCCGCCCATTTTTTCATTGCTGTCTGCAATAAACACTTCTATCTCCGGTGATTCATGCATACGCAGGATCTTGTAGTCGTAAAAGTTATTCTGCTGCACACGGCCCTTATCAAAACTGATCTCGCCGTATAATGCCATGGCCAATCCGAAGATGATCCCGCTTTCCATCTGCGCGCGCACACCATCGGGGTTTACTGCAAGTCCACAATCCACGGCACACCATACTTTATGGATCTTCGGTAAATTACCGACCAGGCTGATCTCCACTACCTGTGCCACATAACTCCCAAAAGCTTCATGCACTGCCACGCCCCTGAACCGGCCCTCAGCGGCGGCTTTGCCCCATCCTGATTTTTCAGCCACGAGGTTGAGGGCAGCAAGATGCCTGGGTTCGTGCCTGAGCAATTCCCTGCGGTACTCCACCGGATCCATTTTTGCTGCTGTGGCCAGTTCATCAATGATCGTTTCCATCACATAACCCGTGTGCGTATGTCCGACTGACCTGTACCATAATACCGGCACCACTTCCTTTGTGTTGTGCAGTCCCACGAAATGATCCGGCAGTTCTTTTATATAAGGTGAATTGTGTACCCCTTCCACGGATGCTTCATCGATGCCACCCTTCATACCTCCTTCGAAGGGCGTACCCATCATGATGGATTGCCCGGCGATATTGTGTCGCCAGGCAACAGGGAAACCTTTTGCATCCACACCTGCCTTCAGTTTGTGGATCATAAAGGGACGGTAATAACCCGCTTTCAAGTCATCTTCCCGGCTCCAGACCATCTTGATATATTTCCCGCTCGCCTTTGCAATGTTTACCGCTTCGGTTACAAAATCGGATTGCATGGTTGCCCTTCTTCCGAAACCGCCGCCAAGGAAAACGGTATTTACTTTCACCTGTTCCGGTTTGAATCCAAGCACTTTTGCGGCGGCCTGCTGGTCGATACCGGGCAACTGTGTACCGGTCCAGATTTCACAGGCATCACCCGTAATTTTTACAGTGCAGTTCAGCGGTTCCATCGCCGCATGGGCGAGATAGGGGAATGTGTATTCTGCTTCGATCACCCGTTTGGCTTTGGCAAGTCCCGCCACCGCGTTCCCTTTTTTTGCCGCAGGCAGGCCATCGGTGGCCGCGAGTTTTTTATACTTTGCTGTCTGTGTCGGCGTATGCAGCGCTACGCCCGCACCATCGATCCATTGTACACTCAGTGCTTTCTGGCCCTGTTTTGCCGCCCAGTAATTGGTGGCGAGTACTGCCACTCCGGTCGGGATTTTCACTACCTGTTTTACTCCCGGCACCATCAGCGCTTTGGAATCATCAAATGATTTCACCTTTCCACCAACCACCGGTGCATGTACCACCATGGCCGTGAGCAGGTCTTCATCGCGGATATCCATGCCGAATAAGGCAGTCCCGTTTACCTTGGCCGGTGCATCCAGCCGTTTCACCCCTTTGCCGATGTATTTCCATTGTGAAGAGGGACGTAAGGTGACCTTTTCCGGTTTGGGAAGCAGTGCAGCTTCCGGTGCTATTTCACCATAACTTATTTTTTTATCACCTGACAGTACATAACCGTTGGAGGTGCTACAGGAGTCAACCGGTACACCCATTTTTGCGGAAGCGGCCTGCACGAGCATCATCCTCGCAGTGGCGCCCGCTTCGCGGTAGCGGTCAAACTCACTCCAGGTACTGCTTGAGCCACCCGTGATCTGGATCCCGAAGATGGTATGGTTCCAGGGATTACCGGCGGGGCTATGTGTCACTTTGATGTCTTTCCAGTCGGCGTCCAGTTCCTCGGCCATCAGCATCGGCAATGTGGTCCAGATGCCCTGTCCCATCTCCACATGCGTCAGAACCATATTGATGCTGTTATCCGGGTCTATCCGCAGGAATGCATTCGGGGCGAAATAAGGCGTGCCTGCCGGGGCTGTCATTTTACCCATACGTCCGGCCGCAGGAATACGAAAGGAGATCATCAGGCCTCCGCCAATGATCCCGGACTTTACAAGGAAGTCCCTCCGCGATTGTGAAAGCTTACTCATGGCCGATTGTATTATTGGTATCTGAAGAAGATGATGCCATCACCGGTGATACGCCCGTGCGCTGGATTTCGGCCGCACGATGGATCGCTTTCCGTATGCGCGGATACGTACCGCAGCGGCAGATATTTCCCGACATCGCATCATCTATATCCTGATCAGTTGGATGGGGGTTTTCTTTCAGCAGTACAGCGGCCGACATCAGCTGGCCCGACTGGCAGTAACCGCACTGCGGCACATCAAACTCCAGCCAGGCTTTTTGCAGGGGGTGCGAACTGTCAGGCGACAAACCTTCCACCGTCACGATGTCCTGCCCGACGGCCCGTCCCAGCAATGTGACACAGGATCGCACGGCATCCCCGTTGAGGTGCACCGTGCAGGCACCACATTGTGCCACGCCACATCCGAACTTGGTACCGGTCAGTCCAAGCAGGTCACGCAATACCCAGAGCAGTGGCATATCCGGCGGGGCATCAACGGAATAATTCTTCTGGTTGATTTTCAGTGTAATCATAAATCAGGGTTTTATTGGAACAGGAGGTGGGCTGACATTTCCGTGACTGAATCTACCGAATTCACGTGACACAACAATGAGAATGGGGAAAGGCTTATCTTGATCATATGAACCATTACCAACTATCCCGGGGGGTAACCGCCCTGGTTATATGCTTCATCCTGCATTTTACTTCACCCGCTCAACAGGCCGTGAGCAATCCTGCACTGGCCTCGGCAACCACAAAATACTGGAAGGATTTCCTGCTGCTGAATCCGATGACTGCCACCAGTTTCGGCCTCAGCAGCAGCAATGATAAACTGGAAAATAACATTTCGGCTGAATTTGTCAGGCAGTCGAAAGCACTCTGTATCCGGTACCTCGATTCTGTCAGCCTGATCCGGATGGAAACATTGGATGAAGCGGACCGCCTGGTGCTGAAGGTGTTCCGTTTTACGCTTAACCGTGATATCGACGGGCTTGATCGCAACATCTCCTATGGCACTGCGATTGCCCGGCCGGTCGACCAGTTTGTATTCAGTTTCCTGACCGGTTTCGCCACCCTCGCCTCGGGAAGGGGTGCTGTGCCGTTCAGGACGGTCAGTGATTACGACAACTGGCTCAGCCGTCTGCAACTGTTCCCGGCGAAAGTGGATACAGCCATCAGTAACATGTCGGAAGGAATCCGGACAGGGAATACCGTCCCGCGTGCCGCCATGCTCAAAGTGCCCGCACAGCTGAAACCACTTTATGACCTGCCGGCCGATTCCTCGATATTTTTCCTTCCGGTACTGAACATGCCGGGTAGTTTCAGTGACACCGACAAAGAGCGGCTGACTGCAGCTTTCAGGAAAACCATCGACAGCGTTATCCGGCCTGCCTACCGGAGAATAAATGCCTTCATCGAAAAAAAATATATCCCCGCGGCACGGACAACATCCGGATTGCTGGATAATGCAGGTGGTGCGGAAGAGTATAAATATTTTATCCGGTTCTGGACCACCAGCGATATGGACCCGCAGAAAATTTTTGAGCTCGGGCTCAGTGAAGTCGCCCGGATCCGGAAAGAAATGGATTCAATCCGTGTGCTGACCGGTTTCAAAGGCGACCTGCCGGCATTTTTTACTTTCATAAAAACCGACCCGCGCTTTTTCCCTTTCAAAACAGAGGAAGAAGTGCTCGCCCGCTATGCCAGCTTCCGGGAAACGATGAAACCGGGGATTGAAAAAATGTTTGCCCTTTTACCCCGGTCAGATTTCGAAATCAGGGCCACGGAAAAATTCAGGCAGAAGGGCGCAAATGCCCAGTACATGCGCGGTTCGGCCGATGGCACACGCAAGGGTGTTTTTTACGAGGTGATCCCTGATCCGCTGGCGTACAATTATTCGGAGATGGAAACACTTTTCCTGCATGAGGCCATACCCGGACATCATTTCCAGGTCGCCCTCCAGCTGGAGATGAAAGCACCCGAATTTATGAAGGCTTCTTTTTTCGGTGCCTTCAGTGAAGGCTGGGGATTGTATGCCGAAACACTCGGGGGCGAACTCGGCATGTATACTGATCCCTACCAGTACTTCGGCCGGCTGGTGGCGGATATGGAACGATCGTTGCGCCTGGTGGTGGATGTCGGAATGCATTTTAAAGGTTGGTCACGCGACAAAGCTATCCGGTTCCTCCTCGACAACCAGCCCGTCACAAAAGAAACGGCAGAACAAAGGATTGAACGATACATGGTGATACCTGCGCAGGCGCTTAGTTATAAAATCGGGGAACAAAAAATCCTGCAGCTGCGCAGGCTGGCAATGGACCAACTCGGTCTTAAATTTACACTTGCCGGTTTTCACGACCAGGTTTTAAAAAATGGGGCCATCCCGCTGGAGTTACTGGATGAAGTTATCCGGGAGTGGATTGAACGAGAAATAAAAAAATAAAAAATGTCTTACTGTACTGTGGTTGATAACATGACCGGGGAGCGAAAAATCCTGCATGGCCGTTACCATGATAATTTTTATGGATTCCCGCTGCACGATGACAATGAACTTTTTGGCAGGCTGCTGCTGGAGATCAACCAGGCAGGGCTGAGCTGGGAGCTGATGCTCAAAAAAGAGGAGGCATTCCGGAAAGCCTATCATCAGTTCAACGTTAAAAAAGTGGCGGGTTATAAAGAGAAAGACCTCGAACGGCTGATGGCTGACGCGGGTATCATCCGCAACCGCCTCAAAATAAATGCAGCCATCGAAAATGCAAAAGTCATCCTGGAACTGCAGAAGGAATATGGTTCATTTGAAAACTGGCTGGATGAACATCATCCCCGTACACTTCCCGAATGGATGAAGCTGTTTAAAAAGACTTTTCGTTTTACCGGTGGTGAAATCGTAAACGAATTCCTGATGAGTACCGGCTACCTCCCGGGTGCACATGATGAAAACTGCCCCATCTCAAAAAAGATCAGCAAAGCAAAACCTGCCTGGAAGCGGAAGTAGTTTTTTGTCCCGATCGGCCCTGCATTGGTCCGGTCCGGCCCCCCGCTGCCACGGGATGTTTTGGGAACTTCATATCCTAAAACATTTTTTATGGAAACACTTGATTTCAAAAAACAGATAGAGGCCAGTCGCGCGCGCGTCTGGGAGGTGTTATGGGGTGAAGACACTTATCCGAAATGGACGAGCCCGTTCTGTGCAGGTTCAGTCGCGGAATCCGACTGGCAGGAAGGCAGCGAAATAAAATTTCTCGATGCCAAGGGATCGGGAATGCTCGCCGTGATTAAAAAGAAGGTGCCCGGTGAATACATGTCCTTCGTGATTGAAGGTATGGTGGACAATGGAAAGGAAGTCCGCGAAGGTCCCTCGGTGGATGATTGGAAAGGCGGGCAGGAGAACTACACATTGCTGGAATCCGGTGGCGGTACTGAACTGAAGGTACATCTCACTTCTGACGGTATGGATCCGGATATGCTGGCTTTTTTCAAAGATGCCTGGCCCAAAGCGCTGGACAAACTGGACGAACTGGCCACTAACACGTAAACACAGCACTATTTCCCGGCCCGGAAAATGCCGTTCCGTAAATGGTCTTATATTTAATCCCGCCGGGTCCGCCTGGACCCGGTTTTCAAACGATTAAATATGAAACTGCTCCGACATTCCTTTGTACTGCTCCTGGTAATCCTGGCTTTCCTTCCGCTCACTGCACAGGAACTGAAATCACCTGATGGCAATCTTACCTTGTCATTCTCCATTCAGTCAGATGGCACTCCCCAATACAGCCTCTTGTTCAAATCGCGGGAAGTGATCCGTCCCAGCCGGCTGGGTCTTGACCTGAAAGAGGATAAACAAAACTTCCTCAACGGGTTTGCTGTAACAGATCAAAAGACCAGCAGTTTTGATGAAACCTGGACGCCGGTGTGGGGCGAAACCAAAACCATCCGCAACCACTATAACGAACTTGCAGTAACCCTTTCGCAGGCCGCAAGCAAACGCACGCTGGTGATCCGTTTCCGTTTATTCAATGAGGGGCTGGGTTTCCGCTATGAATTCCCGTCGCAGCCGAACCTCACCTATTTTGTGATAAAGGAAGAACGCACGGAGTTTGCACTCACAGGCGATCACACCGCTTTCTGGATCCCGGGTGATTATGACACGCAGGAATATGATTACACCACATCAAAGTTGTCGGAGATCCGTCCGCTCATGGCGAAGTCGGTCACCGATAACCTTTCACAAACGAGTTTTTCGCCAACGGGGGTGCAGACATCCCTGCAGCTGAAAACGGCGGACGGACTTTATATCAACATCCACGAAGCAGCACTCATCAATTATTCCTGCATGCACCTCGAACTGGATGATAAAAAGATGGTCTTCCGTTCATGGCTCACACCCGATGCAAAAGGCGACAAGGGATATATGCAGGCCCCGTCCACCAGTCCCTGGCGCACCATCACGGTCAGCGATGATGCCCGTATACTCGTCGCTTCCCGGATTGCCTACAACCTGAATGAACCTTCGAAAATCAAAGAGACATCCTGGATCAAACCCACCAAATACGTGGGAGTATGGTGGGAAATGATAGCCGGTAAAAGCAGCTGGTCCTACACCAATGAAGTACCCGCGGTTGTGATCGGGGAAACCGATTTCTCCCGGACAAAACCAAATGGTACACATGGGGCCACCAACGAAAAAGTAAAACGGTATATCGACTTCGCCTCCCGGAATGGTTTTGATGCCGTACTGGTGGAGGGCTGGAATATTGGCTGGGAAGACTGGTTTGGCCACTCGAAGGATTATGTGTTTGATTTTGTAACGCCCTATCCCGATTTTGATGTGGCCGGACTGCATGCCTATGCAAAATCAAAAGGTGTGAAAATGATCATGCATCATGAAACCTCCGGCTCCGTGCGCAACTACGAGCGGCATATGGACACTGCCTATAAATTCATGAAGGCAAACGGGTATGATGCGGTCAAGAGTGGTTATGTCGGCCCAATCCTTCCCCGTGGCGAAAACCACTACAGCCAGTGGATCGTCAACCATTACCAGTATGCCATCGAAAAAGCCGCGGAATACCAGGTCATGGTGAATGCACATGAAGCGGTGCGTCCTACCGGTATTGCACGCACCTGGCCCAACCTTATCGGTAACGAAGCTGCAAGGGGCACCGAATACCAGGCCTTTGGCGGTTCAAAACCCAACCACGTTACCATCCTGCCTTTCACGCGGCTGATGGGAGGCCCGATGGATTATACACCCGGGATTTTTGAAATGGACCTGACAAAAATCAACCCCGCGAACAAGTCGCATGTCAACAGTACACTGGCCAACCAGCTGGCATTGTATGTAACGATGTACAGTCCGCTCCAGATGGCCGCCGACCTGCCGGAGAACTACGAACGTTTTATGGATGCTTTCCAGTTTATCCGCGATGTGGCCGTGGACTGGGACGATAGCAAGTACCTTGAAGCAGAACCGGGTTCATATCTCACAGTCGCGAGGAAAGCCAAAGGCCGGCCGGACTGGTTTCTCGGATCGGTAAACGGCGAGCAGCCGCGCACAGTGAAAATCAGTTTTGATTTCCTGGAGCCGGGTAAAAAATACATTGCCACCATTTATGCGGATGCCCCGAAAGCGCATTACCTCACCAATCCACAGGCCTACGTGATCACCCGGAAAGAAGTCAGCAGCAAAACCCGGATCAGCCAGTTTGTGGCAGCAGGTGGCGGATTTGCCATCAGTCTCACGGACAAGAAATAATGTCCCCGTGTACTGGGCGCCGATGGTTGGGCAGGCCTTTTTTTATAAATACCGTACATTTGAATTTTACAAACGGAATTTATGAAGCCCCTGACCTTGCCGGAGTTTTACAACAAGATCACCGAAGTAGTGCCCGAAGGTATCGGCAGGGAAATCGGGCATTTCAACGTATTCCGGATCGAAGAAGTGCAGGCAAGGCTGAAAGACAAGCCTGGTATGCCTTACAACCGGCGGGCCTACTATAAGATCAGTTTTATCCAGGGGGAGAACCGCGCTGAATACGCGGATAAGGTGATCGAGATAAAGAAGAATGCACTGCTGTTTGCCACGCCCCGGATCCCCTACAACTACGTACCCACCACCCCTGAGCAATCCGGTGCCTTCTGCATATTTACCGAAGAGTTCATGGCCCAGGCGAAAACGGGGGTGATGGTGGACGAGCTGCCTATTTTCCGCCCCGGTGGTTACCCGATTTTTGAAGTCTCCGATGAGGATGTGCCGGAGATCCTGCAATTGTTCCGGAAAATGGAAAAGGAGCTGTCTTCGGATTATGCCTTTAAATATGACCTGCTGCGCAATTATGTGATGGAGCTGATCCATTGCGGACAGAAGCTGCAACCCGCTACTGCACTGTATCCTACGCATACCGCATCGGCGAGGGTGTCCTCCCTTTTTATCGAACTGCTCGAAAGGCAGTTCCCCATCGAATCGCCCCGCCAGCAGCTGCGGCTCCGTACGGCGAAGGATTATGCGGATAACCTGGCGATCCATGTCAACCATCTCAATAAGGTGCTCAAGGAGAATGTAGGTCGTACCACTACCGATATCATCAGCAGCAGGGTAGTGCAGGAAGCGAAAATCCTGCTGAAGCAGACCGACTGGAATGTTTCGGAAATTGCGTACAGCCTGGGTTTTGAGGAACTCGCCCATTTCTCCAACTTCTTCCGGAAACAGACCGACTATTCCCCAGTAGCCTTCCGCAGCTAGGCCGGTATTTGAATTTTGCAAACCTTGGATTGATCTGCGCAACAACCCACGCTCATTCCGGCCGTTACTTTGTACCATAATTAAAAACAACAATTATGGCAACAGTACCAGCTAAAATAGCATTGGTGACAGGTGGTAGTCGCGGTCTCGGAAGGGACATGTCTATCCGTCTCGCAGAAAAAGGGATCAACGTGATCCTTACCTACCATTCCAAAAAAGAGGAAGCAGCCGAAGTGGTGGTCATCCTGGAGGGAAACGGTGTGAAGGCAGCCGCATTACAATTTGATGCAGGGGATATCAAAAGCTTTGATGGATTTTTTGCGGAATTGGGCAAGACCCTGAAAAGCACGTTCAATGCTGACAAATTTGATTTCCTTGTAAATAATGCGGGTGTGGCATTGTATGCCCCATTCCAGGAAACAACGGAAGAACAGTTTGACATGATCATGGATATTCATTACAAGGGGGTGTTTTTTATTACCCAGAAATCACTGGCCCTGCTCAATGATGGTGGCGGGATCGTGAATATCTCTTCCGGTCTGGCAAGATTTTCACAACCCGGATCCTCTGCATATGGTTCTGCCAAAGCCGCTATCGAAACCCTCACGCGTTATCTCGCAAAAGAACTTGGCGCGAGGCAGATCCGGGCGAATGTAGTGGCTCCGGGAGCGATTGAAACCGATTTTGGTGGTGGCAGGGTGCGTGATAATGCAGAGATCAACAAGATGGTTGCGGGTATCACGGCGCTTGGCCGCGTAGGTAAACCCGATGATATCGGGGGAGTGGTTGCATTCCTCTGTACCGATGATGCAAAATGGGTCAACGCCCAGCGGATCGAGGTATCCGGTGGTATGGCTTTGTAAGCCCGCCATGTAACTACCACAGCCTAAACGGGGTAACCTGTATCTTTGATGCTCTGTCAACATCCTTTGTCACCAGCATGAAATTTACAGCAGCCCCGTTTTCTCTTTTCCTGTCCATTTGTATCGCAGGTACTTCCTGCCATACCACACCCGCAAAATCATGGTCGGTCTTTATCGGGGATACCGGCACCTACTCCTC
>SEAD01000085.1 GCA_004173355.1 Chitinophagaceae bacterium
TCTTGAAGCCGCCGCCGCCGCCTGCACCACCACCTTCCGGTTTAGGGCGGGATTCGTTAACAACGATGTTACGGCCGTCTACTTCGCTACCGTTGAGGGCAGTGATAGCAGCTTGCGCCTGGTCGTCGTTAGCCATTTCAACAAAACCAAAGCCTTTGCTACGGTTAGTGAATTTGTCCAACACAATTTTGGCAGACACAACTTCGCCATGAGAAGCGAAGAGGTTAGAAAGATCCTGATCTTTCAGGTTCCAACTGAGGTTTCCTACGTAAATGTTCATTTTGAGAAATTTTAAAAAATAAAAGTGTCAACAGTAGACAGTAACCAGCGAACATTTATCGTTTTGCCGAAAAGTTGCGGACTTTCTAGAACTGTAAAAAACACCAAAACACTACGAAAATAGAGTATTTTCTTTCACACCATCCAAATTTATTTCTGGAACCCTTGACAGGCCTGTTTTTTAGGCCATCACTAATTCAGGTGATACGTATTTTGACTAAGGGTAAATACAAAGCCCCGGACTGGCCGGGGCTTTGTGATAGAAACTTTATGAAGCCAGATTATTCCGCAACTACTTCAAAATCAACTTCAGTCGAATGACCGCCGCCGAATTCGATAGTAGCTTTGTAAGAACCGAGTTCTTTAAGATCTTCAGGAAGGGTGATCTTGCGGCGATCGATTTCATAGCCACGCTGCTCGCGGATTGCGCGTGTCAGCTGCAGGGAAGTGATGCTACCGAAGATTTTACCGCTGGTTCCGGTTTTAGCGCCGAGTTTAAGCGGGGCTTCCTGGAGTTTTGCGATAACGGTTTTGATTTCAGCCAGCATTTTCTCTTCTTTCTTGCGAACCTGTTTCAGCCTTTCTTCAAGTTGTTTCAGGTTGCTTCCGTTTGCTTCGATTGCAAACTTGGAAGGGAAGAGGAAGTTACGGGCATAACCGTTTTTCACCTTTACCACCTCGTTTTTCGCACCGAGGTTATCTACATCCTGGATTAAGATAATATCCATTGTTTTCTTTTTGGTCACTAACCCAGCCCCGGCTTTGTGGCAGGGACTGTCTCCGTTAAGAACGGGTTAGGGAGAGTTATTTTAAAAGATCCGTTACGTACGGCAGTAATGCCATCTGGCGTGCTTTTTTCACCGCGTCAGAAACCTTGCGCTGGTATTTCAGGCTGTTTCCGGAAAGACGGCGTGGTAACAGTTTACCTTGCTCGTTCAGGAATTTTTTCAGGAACTCCACATCTTTATAATCGATGTAGCGGATGCCATACTTCTTGAAACGACAAAACTTTTTAATGCGTTTGTCGGTCTTGATGGCGGTGAGGTACTTGATTTCGTTCTTTGCCATTGTATTAAGCCTCCACTGCTTTTTCGGTTCCTGTTTTTACGCCACTTTTCTTTTTAGCATTGTACTCGACGGCGTATTTATCGAGTTTGGTGCATAACTGACGGAGTACACTCTCGTCGCGGAGGAGCTGGATTTTCAGCTTCTCATTGAAGTCGGATGGCGCAATGTATTCCAGAACCCAGTACAGACCAGTAGTCTTTTTCTGGATCGGATACGCCAGTGATTTCAGTCCCCACGCATTTTCCGCTACGATTGATCCACCGTTTTCGGTAACCAGTCCTGCGAATTTTTTTTGCGCTGCCTTGAAGTCTTCGTCGCTCAAAACAGGGGTAAAAATCACCATCAATTCGTAATTGTTCATCTTACGTGCTTTTTTCCCGACAAGCGGGATGATGATGGAAAAATTGTTTAATCCCTTACCCTAAAGGGTTTGGGGCGGCAAAGATAAGGGATTTCGGGGAGATCAGGAAGGGTTTGCCGGAAGGAATCTTTATAGCGAAACAGCATCTTCAGGGATGGTCCTATGACATTGAAAATGAAAACATTGGAGGCGTACGGGCTTTTTGCCCGGGAATGCTGGTGATTCTAACAGGGAATTCCTGACCGCGACAAGCAATTTTGAAGTAAAGTGGTTAGGGCATAGTTGCACTAAAGTACAACCTTGCGTTTTACATTTGAAATCCTGGGATTATGTTTGTCAGGAGGACTGTGCTTTCAGAAAAAATCACAAAAAACAACACAAAATGAAATCAGGAAAGCCCAACGCATAAAATATGAGTATGAAATCGAAAGACAAAAATCTTAAATCACTTGATCAGTTCATTGACGAACAGTATGGGAAACGGGGAATTCCGGAAAGGGAAAATTTTGAAGAGAGGTATGAGATTTTCAAAATGGGAGCATTGATCCATGAGGCGAGGGTACGAAAAGGTATGACACAGGAAGAGCTCGCTATAAAGGTTGGGACTACCAAGTCTTATATTTCGCGAATAGAGAATAATGTAAAGGAAGTAAGAATGTCGACCCTGCAAAAAATTGTGGAGAAGGGACTTGGAGGAAAGGTGCGAGTATCCATTGAGTTCTGATTATTCTTCCGACACCCGAAGGTCCACCACCCTTACCTGCAGGCTTTTGACTCCGTTGAATTCATTCTCATCGATCCGGTACACGACGTCCATCGGCAATCCGCGATTGATGACCTCTATTTTTTCCTTCATATTGAAACCAATCCCGTAGATCGTCACCCCATCCTGCTGGAGTGCTACCCGGAGATGTTCTTCTTTTACCAGTTTGGACTGTCCGGTGTCATATACTTTCCGGGAGATAAATAAGGGCTTCAGGTTTTCAGGTCCGAATGGTTCCATCTGGCAGATGATTTTGTAAAATGCTTCACGGATATCAGCAAGCCTGATCTCCGCATCAATCACCAGTTCAGGTACCAGCTGCCGTGCTGTAATGGTAGCGCTGACCACTTCCTCGAATTTTTGCCGGAAAGCATCCACATTTTCGATATGCAGTGTCATACCGGCAGCTGCAAAGTGTCCTCCGTAGCCGATCAGGTGTTCCCGGCAGGCATGGATAGCCTCATATAAATTAAAGCCGGGCACGCTCCTGGCGCTGCCTGCGGCATATTCGCCGGACTGGGTAAGGATTACTGTTGGCCTGTAATAGGATTCGATCACTCGGGACGCCACAATGCCCACCACACCTTTGTGCCAGTGCGACTGGTATAATACAGTGGAACGGTTTGCAGCCCAAGAAGGGTTGTCGGCAATCAGCTGCATGGCCTCGGCGGTAATGGTGCTGTCGGCCTCGCGGCGATCGCTGTTGTTGTCATGAAGCATGACGGCAAAACCTTTTGCTTCCTCCGGGCTTTCCGACACAAATAATTCCACTGCTTTCCGTCCGTGTTCCATACGGCCTGCGGCGTTCACACGCGGCGCGATCATAAAGACCAGGTTTTCGATCTTCAGTTCTTTTTTAAGCCCGCCTATTTCTGCCAGTGCACGGATGCCATGGTTCGGGTTTTCATTCGCCTTCTTGATCCCGTAGTAGGCAAGGATGCGGTTTTCCCCCGTGAGCGGTACGATGTCGGCTGCTATAGCGGTTGCCACGAGATCAATATAGGTATAGACATCGTCGAAGGGTAGCCCCATTACCTCGGCAATCGCAGTAATGAGTTTGAATCCCACCCCACATCCGCAGAGTTCTTTGTACGGGTATCCGCAGTCGGGTTGTTTTGCATTGAGGATCGCCACCGCGGGTGGCAGCTCCGCGTCGGGCAGGTGATGGTCGCATACGATGAAATCAATACCCAGTTCACCTGCGTAAGTGATCAGTTCAACGGATTTGATACCACAGTCAAGCGCCACAATCAGCGTGACCCCGGTTTCCTTTGCCTTGTCGATGCCTGCTTTGCTAACCCCATATCCTTCACGGTACCGGTGGGGGATATAAAAATCTACCAGTGGATGGTTTTTTTTCAGGAAGGAATACATCATTGCCACGGAGGTGGTGCCATCCACGTCGTAGTCGCCGAAAACCATGATGCGTTCTTCATTATCAAAAGCCTCCAGGATCCGGTCCACTGCTTTGTCCATGTCTTTCATAAGCCATGGTTCATGCAGGCCGGCAAGTTCCGGCCGGAAAAAATCTTTTGCTTTGTCGAATGTATTGATGCCGCGCTGGGAGAGGATTTTGCAGATTGCCGGGTGGATCTTCAGTGCAGCACGCAGTTGTTCAGTGGTAGCTTTATCGTCTTCTATAAGGGTCCATCTTTTCTCCATCCAGTATTAATATTTCCGGTCTGTCACAAATAGTACAAGGTCTTCCAGTCCTTTTCGGGCGGGGCTTTCAGGGAACGAGTGCAGTATTTCCAAAGCTTCGTTGCGGTAGTCATTCATCCGCTGGGCAGCGTAGGTGATACCTCCGAGCAGGTTGACCTGTGCGATTACCCAGTCCACTTTTTCCCGGTCGGTATTCTGGTTTTTGACGATGTAAATGATTTTACGTCGGGTCTCGCGGTCGCAGTTGTTCAGGGTATAAATCAGCGGCAGGGTCAGTTTTTTTTCCTTGATATCATTCCCGGTAGGCTTTCCGACATTGTCATTGCTGTAGTCGAAAAGGTCGTCTTTTATCTGGAAGGCTATCCCGGTTTTTTCCCCGAAAAGGCGCATTTTTTCGGTGATAGCGTCGTCTTTTGACGTGGACCAGGTGCCGGCCGAACAGGCTGAAGCGAGGAGGGAGGCGGTTTTGTTCCGGATAATTTCGAAATAAATGTCCTCTTTGAGGTTCAGCGACCGGGCTTTTTCGAGCTGTAGAAGTTCCCCTTCGCTCATTTTCCGGACCGCGTCGGACAGGATATGCAGGATCCGGTAATCATTATTATCCAGGGAAAGCAGGAGTCCTTTTGCCAGGAGATAATCCCCAATCAGGACATTTGCCTTGGCTTTCCAGAGGGCATACGTGGAAAAAAATCCCCGTCGCTCCATGGAGTCGTCCACCACGTCATCGTGCACCAGTGTGGCCGTATGGAGGAGTTCCACCAGCGAAGCAGCCCGGTAGGCTGGTTCCGTGATTTCCCCGCAGAGTTTGGCTGAAAGCAGCACAAACATGGGCCGGAGCTGCTTGCCTTTCCGCTTTACGATGTACCGCATAATACGGTCCAGCAGCGGGGTCTGGCTTTTCACGGCCTCGCGGAAACGGGTTTCGAATATCTTCAGTTCAGTATCAATTAATCCGGAAGGAAGGCGCATAATTAAAAAGGGCAATTTACGCCTCAAAAAATAAATCGTTCAGCGTGCATCGAAAACGGTCTTTTTTTTGACTAAGTAGTTGAAAAATAACCCACAACCCGTCCGGTAAATTTCACAAAAATTTGGATTTTAAGGAGCAAGCCCTATTTTTGCGTTTTATTAGGACATTGTATTCAACAATCTTAATCCTTAATTATGTTAAGCAAAAAGTTCTTTTTTCTAGCATGTTTAGTCTGCCTTATCTCAACGGTTTCCTTTGGGCAGGTTACAACAGGCGGCAGTTATGATCCTGCTGACTCTTCGGTTATCCCCGCTAAACGTATGCCTCAGCATACTGAGTTCCTGAACGGAACAAATAATTTCCCTGCAAAGCCACGCAACCAGTGGGAACTGGGTATCAAGTATGGTGCAATGCAGATCGCGGGTGATATTCCATCACAATTCCTTACAGCTCCAAACTTCGGTGTACATATCCGCAAAGCTTTTGGTTATGTATTCTCGATGCGTCTGGAGTACGTATACGGAGAGCCAAAGGGACTTGACTGGAGAGGACGTACTGCAAACCCGAACAACACACCTTATGCTGATGCCGGACAGGCAGGCCAGGTAGTGTATACGGCTTATCGTTCACGTGTGCAGGACCTGTCATTACAGGGTGTTGTTACATTGAACAATATCCGTTTCCACAAATCCAAAACAGGAATGAACATTTACCTGTTCGGTGGTGTCGGTGGTACAATCTACGATACACGTGTCAATGCCCGCGATGGCAACTTCACTCCGTATAACTATGGTGGGATCAATGGTGGTGTTTACGAAGACCGTAAAGACACCCGTGACCAGCTGAAGGACCTGATGGATGACACGTATGAAACACGTGCAGAGAATCATGGTGTAACCCGTCCAAAGCTGTTCCAGGATACCTTTAAACCATCTGGTAATATTGGTGCTGGTATGGCTTTCAAACTCAGCAACCGCTTCAACCTTGCTTTGGAAGACCGCTGGACTGTAGTGAAGGATGACCTTCTCGATGGTCAGCAGTGGGCTGAACAGGGTGACCTGACCCGTGATTTCGATTCTTACAACTTCCTCAGCCTCGGCCTGAACTATAACCTCGGTGCCAAAGCTGTTGAGCCTCTTTACTGGCTGAACCCACTGGATTATGCTTACAGCGAAATCCGCAACCCACGCCTGATGCGCCTGCCGAAGCCTGTGCTTCCTGATGCGGATGGTGATGGTGTGACTGACCAGTTCGATATGGAACAGACTCCTGCAGGTTCTCCTGTAGACAGCCATGGTGTAAGCCGTGACACTGATGGTGATGGCGTTCCTGACTACAAAGACAAAGAACTCATTACCCCTACAGCTTGTCAGCCTGTTGATGCTGATGGTGTTGGTAAATGCCCTTGCCCAGACGAAAAATGTTTTGAAGGTTACAAAAAAGTTGGCCAGTGTGCTGAAGCACTGGGTGGCCTGCCTTCCATCTCTTTCAAGGCAAACTCAAATGCATTATCAACTGATGCTAAAGCAGTCCTTTCAACTGTAGCTGCCAAAATCCGCAGCACTCCTGATTGTAAAGTAGTGGTTGTAGGATATGGTACTTCCAACAAGAAAGAGCAGCAGCTGAGTTGGGATCACGTAAACACGGTGATCACTTACCTTGTTGAAAAAGAAGGCATCAGCCAAGATCGCTTTATCTTCCAGTATGGCCAGGACGGTCCTAACGATACCGTGGATATCCGCGGTGCCGATGGTACTGAAGACGGTCCAAACCAGGTTGCACCTCCTCACCCGAACCTGCGCAAAAAATAAGGAATTAAGATGTCCATAAGCAAACCCTCCCTCGTGGAGGGTTTGTTGTTTCCAGCCCTGCTGAGCCCGGCTCCGGCGTAGTCGGGCGGAAAGGGCGCCCGGCCGGGCACGGCTGGTCGGGCGGAAAGGGCCGCCGGACGGTCAATTTGGGTTGAAAAGGCTCTTTATCAAAACCTTAACCCTGCCTGTTTGGCCTTTGATCTTTTTTCCCTAACATTTGCCGGTAAACATTAACTTTGCACACCCTTATGCGTTTTATCCCATTCTTACTTTGTCTCGTGATCCTGGCTGGCTGCAGCAAGGGAATCACTAAAATCCTGAAGAGTCCGGATCCTGAGTACAAGCTCCGGATGGCCGAGAAGTATTTCGTGGAAAAGAAATGGAACAAGGCCCAGGTACTGTACGAGGATGTGATGCCTTATTACAAGACCCGCCCTGAATTCCAGGATATCTATTACAAGTATGCCTATTGCGCGTACAACCAGGCAGACTACCTGAATGCGGAGAATCTCTTCAAAACCTTTATGGAACTGTTTCCCAACAGCACCCGTGCGGAAGAAGTGGATTATATGAGGGCATACAGTTATTACAAGCAGTCGCCAAAACCGGAGCTCGACCAGAGCAATACGATCAAGGCGATGGGTATGATGCAGGTTTTTATCAATACACACCCTGGTTCGGAAAGGAGCAAGGAAGCGGCCGCGATTATCGAGACCTGCCGCACCAAACTCGAAGTGAAGGATTATAAAAGTGCTAAATTGTATTTCGACATGGGGCAGTTCAGGGCTGCGGGTGTGGCTTATTCAGCCCTCCTTAACAGTTATCCTGAAAGCAACCTGGCGGACGAATACAAACTGATGGTCATCAAATCTTATTTCCGTTTTGCGGAGATGAGTGTGGATGCAAAAAAAGAAGAACGTTACGGTCAGGTTATTGACCAGGTGGACGAGTTTGTGGACCGTTTCCCGGAAAGTAAATTCAAGACCGAAGCAGAATCATACAGGAATTTATCTCAAACCAATCTTAAAAACATAAGAGATGAGCAAGTTAAGACGTCAGCTTAGTGCCGGCATTGCCAGCAATGTGGAAACCAAGAGCCTGTCCGACCTGAAGAACAAGACAGGTAACATCTACGAATCAATCGCGGTGGTGGCTAAACGTGCTAACCAGATCAACATTTCTTTGAAAGAAGAGCTGCACAGCAAACTGGATGAATTTGCCAGCCACACTGACAGCCTTGAAGAAATCCACGAGAACAAGGAGCAGATTGAGATCTCCCGTGCGTACGAACGCATGCCTAACCCGGCCCTGCTGGCAACACAGGAGTTCGTGGAGGACAAGATTTACTTCCGCCGCGGGGAAGACCAGCTTTTTGATTAATCCCGCCGGTTAACATATTGTGCAGCGGTCCCGTCTGTTGGCGGGACCGCTTTTCCGTTTCTGGCAGTATTCGGTAATTTTACACTCTATGACCCTTAAAGGCAAAAAAATCCTGCTCGGTATCACGGGCAGCATCGCAGCATACAAGTCGGTATTCCTGGTGCGCCTGCTCGTTAAAGAGGGCGCAGAGGTAAAGGTGATCATGACCAGTGCTGCCAGGGATTTTATCACTCCACTTACACTTTCCACACTCAGTAAAAATCCCGTTCTTTCCGAGTTGTTTGACGAAGGCAGCTGGAGCAACCATGTTATGCTCGGCCGATGGGCCGATATGATGGTGATTGCGCCCCTAAGCGTGAATACGCTGGCAAAAATGGCCAACGGACAGTGTGATAACCTGCTGCTCGCCACCTGGCTGTCGGCTACCTGTCCCGTGCTTCTTGCTCCCGCAATGGATGAAGACATGTGGCAGCACCCTGCTACAAAAATCAATCTCGATAAATTGACCTCATTCGGTAACCGGCTCATGCCGGTTGGCAGGGGCGAGCTGGCGAGTGGCCTGTTTGGCGATGGGCGCATGGCCGAACCGGAGGCTATTGTGGAGTATCTCCGCGAGGCGTTGGCCGCTGGTCCACTAAGTGGCAAAAAGGCTCTGGTGACAGCTGGCCCGACATACGAAGCCATCGACCCCGTTCGTTTTATAGGCAACCATTCCAGCGGGAAAATGGGTATTGCTATTGCCGGGGAACTGGCCAGGCGTGGTGCAGAGGTGACGCTGGTACTCGGGCCAACGGCCATAGCGGTTGACCTGCCATCGGTGACAGTGAAGAAGGTAGTCTCCGCCGCTGAAATGTTCGAGGCCTGTGATGGTTTGTTTGATCGAGTGGACCTGGCGGTGATGTCCGCAGCGGTGGCCGATTACCGGCCCGTCAGCAGGGCGGACCAGAAGATTAAAAAAACCGGTGAGACATTGGACATCGGGCTGACCCGTACTACCGATATCCTGCATACCCTCGGGCAGCGTAAGAAGGAGGGGCAGGTACTGGTTGGATTTGCGCTGGAGACGATCAATGAGCAGCAGTCGGCCATGGAGAAACTGGAGAAGAAGAATGCAGATATGATTGTACTGAATTCGCTCAACGATGAAGGTGCGGGTTTCGGGCATGATACCAATAAGGTGACCGTGTTCCGCCGCGATGCCCCGCCGCTTGAGTGGCCGGTGCAGTCGAAACAGGATGTGGCAGCAGGGCTGGTGGACCTGATTATAAAAACGTACTATGCTTAAAAAGATTTTCCCATTGCTGCTGTTGCTGTCGCTTTCGGGCGCGGTCCGTTCGCAGGAGTTGCAGGCGCGTGTAACCGTGCTGAGCCAGGCAATCAGCAGCCAGGTGAACAAGAATATTTTCCAGACATTACAGACGGCCCTGAACAACCTGGTTAACCAGCGGAAATGGACCAAGGATGAATTTGCAGTGAATGAAAAGATCCAGTGCAATTTCCTGCTGAATATAACAAAGGAGCTTGGGGATAATGTATACCAGGCGTCACTGACTATCCAGGCCGCCCGTCCGGTATATAACTCGACGTATGAATCGCCGATGATCAATTTTATTGATGACCAGGTGACGTTCAGGTACCAGGAATTCCAGCCGGTTGAATTCAATGAAAACCGGATCCAGGGAAATGATCCATCTGCCGCAAACCTGCCGGCGGTGATTGCATACTATGTAAATATCATCCTTGGTTTTGATTATGATTCCTATGCATTACGCGGAGGGGATACGTATTTCCAGAAGGCGTGGAATATTGTGAACAATGCGCCTGAAAGCCGTGATATCAGTGGATGGAAGTCATTTGAAAACCTGCGCAACCGTTACTGGCTGGCAGAGAATATGAATAACAACCGCTTTGGCCTCATGCATGAGGCGATCTATAACTATTACCGTTCGGGTATGGATTTGTTTTATGAAAATGAAGATGCCGGTCGCAACGGGATCCTGAACAGCCTGAGTTTCCTCAACACACTCAATGCGGATAATCCCAACTCGATGGTGATGCAGTTTTTTTTCCAGGGTAAAAGCCGCGAACTCGTGAATGTATTCAGCAAGGCGGATACGGATATGAAGACAAGGGCACGTGATATACTTACCAAGGTGGATATCACGAATACGAGTACCTATAAAGATATCAAATGAGAATAACAGCCGTAGCGTTTGTATTGCTCCTGCTGTCCGGTTGCGGGGATAAGGCGGAAATACCCAAAAACATTATCCCGGCAGCGAAGATGAAGCTGGTGATGTATGATATGATGAAGTCCGGCGAATTCCTGTCCGGCTATGTGTTATACAAGGACGTGGATGTGAACAAGACCGGGGAGAGCATGAAGTGGTATAATAAAGTCTGGGAGATCCACAAAATCAGCGAGGCCGATTTCCGCAGGAGTTATGAATGGTATAAGAACCATCCGAAAGTGATGTCTGCCCTTATGGACTCCATCATGGTGATTCCCGCACCGCCGAATCCCAAACCCGGACCTGATTCCATCGTAGCATTGCCGGCTGCGGACAGCATACGCCGCGTGGATAGTATCAACCGCAGTAAAATGATTAAGGGTCGTGAACGGATGCGGGATAGTATCCGCCGTCACAAGGGTCTCCTGGTGAGGCCTGACTAAACTATTTTCCTGATAATTCTGCCATTATGAATAAAGTTTTATCCTCAGCCGCCGAGGCTATCCATGATATCAGTGACGGCGCCGTGTTGATGCTTGGCGGTTTTGGTCTCTGCGGGATACCCGAGAACACTATAGCAGCCCTTGTGAAAAAGGGAGTGCGCGACCTTACCTGCATTTCCAATAATGCGGGGGTGGACGATTTCGGGATCGGTTTACTGCTTCGCCAGAAACAGGTCAGGAAGATGATTTCATCGTATGTGGGGGAGAATGCAGAGTTTGAGCGACAGCTGCTCAGCGGCGAGCTTGAAGTAGAGCTGATACCGCAGGGTACACTTGCCACCCGTTGTATGGCGGCCGGATATGGGATGCCTGCAATCTTTACTCCTGCCGGGATAGGAACCGAAATTGCGGAAGGCAAGGAGACCCGCAAATTTAATGGAAAGGATTACCTGATGGAGATGGCTTTTGAAGCTGATTTTGCGATTGTAAAGGCCTGGAAGGGCGATACAGAGGGCAACCTGGTGTACCGCGCAACCGCAAGGAATTTTAATCCGATGATGGCGATGGCCGGAAAGATCACCATCGCGGAGGTGGAGCACCTTGTACCTGCTGGTGAACTGGATCCTGATCTGATCCATACCCCCGGGATTTATGTGCATCGGATTTTTGCCGGAAAGGACTACGAAAAACGAATTGAACAGCGGACTGTGAGGTCCTGAAACCATACGATTATGCCATTAACGAAAGAACAGATTGCCCGGAGGATTGCCCGTGAGCTGCAGGATGGATACTATGTCAACCTGGGTATCGGGATCCCGACGCTGGTAGCCAATTACATTCCGGAGGGTATGACAGTGACCCTGCAGAGTGAAAATGGCCTGTTGGGTATGGGGCCGTTTCCCGAAGCGGGCTCGGAAGATGCCGACCTGATCAACGCCGGAAAGCAGACAATTACCACTTTACCCGGTTCGGCTTTTTTTGATTCAGCGATGAGTTTCGGGATGATCCGTGCGGGCAAGGTGGATCTCACCGTTTTGGGTGCGATGGAGGTCAGTGAGACAGGTGATATCGCCAACTGGAAAATCCCGGGTAAGATGGTAAAGGGCATGGGTGGTGCGATGGATCTTGTTGCCAGTGCGAAAAATATTATCGTGGCCATGATGCATACTAATCCAAAGGGGGAGTCCAAGCTCCTGCCAATATGCGGACTGCCTTTGACCGGTGCCGGATGTGTAAAGAAAGTGGTGACTGATCTTGCGGTGATGGATATAACCCCGCGCGGCTTTGTGCTGGTAGAGCGGGCGCCGGGTGTATCTGTTGAAGAGATCAGGGGAAAAACTGCGGGCAGGCTGGTGGTGGAGGGTGATGTTCCAGAGATGCAGTTTTAATCGATCAGGTTATTCTTCACAGCAAAGAATACCAGGCCGGCGGTGTTTTTACTGCCGAAGCGCTCCATCAGCCTGTCTTTGATGGCTTCCACTGTACGCGGGCTGATTTCCATTTTCTGCGCGATTTCCTGCGCAGTAAATTCCATACAGATGAAACGGAGTACATCCCTTTCCTTGTCGCTGAGCGTGATCTCGTTGTTCAGCGATGGGATAACCTTCTGCCGTGAATGTGATTTTTTGAGCAGGATGCGGTTTACGAAGTTGTTGAGGTAGTATCCTTTTTCAAATACTTCCATTACTGCGCGCCGGATTTCCTGCGGTTCGGCATTTTTCAGCATATACCCGTTGGCACCATTCTCCATCAGGTGGTAAACAAAGCGTTCGTCTTCATACATACTCAGTACAAGGACTTTGATATTGGGGTATTGTTTGCTGACGATCTTGGTGGTTTCAATGCCGTCTTTTCCCGGCATGCGGAGGTCCATGAGTACTACATCCGGTTCGCTGTTGGGAAGCCCGGCCAGCAGCTCATCCCCGTTCTCCGCTTCCTGTACGAATTTTATATTCGTGAAGGGGCGAAGGGAGAGGATAACTCCTTTCCGGAAGATCTTGTGGTCATCAGCGATAGCTACCTTGATTATTCCCATAAGTGCAGATGTTGCGCAAAGTTAATATTTTATGCGAGATGAATGAGTTACATGCCATCACATAAAAAGGTTATCTTAAACCCTTAAGGGTTGTTACTGAGTTGGTTGACGGGTTCATTCCAATATGCTTGAATGCACCTGCATGGATGTTGCAACACGGGTTACCTTTTACTGGTCATAACGGGTCGCATCAGCGTACCAGTAAGGTTTTCGCTGCGGTCCTGAATTCCTCTTCGTGTGCCGCGAACAGTTTTTTTGACTGGTCCTTATCCCCTGAACCTGTCAGGTAGGAGATATTGATGATCTTGTCGCCCATCGGCAGGTAGTACTGAACGCCGTAGGAATAAAGCATACCATTGCCTTGTTTGTATTGGTTCCAGTACCTGATCTCGGCCGCGTCCCATTCACCTATCCTCACCTTGGAGCCCGACACATATTTACCATGTTGCCTTGCGATCATCTTCATACCATCGCTGGAGAAGAGCCCGCTCAGTTGTTCCGGCGGGAGCGCCTGTGGCATTTTGTCGATGGTAAGGGTATGGGTAAGGGTTCCGCTATCGGGTAGTGACTGCGAGTAACTCGCCAGGATACTTTCGTTGGTGGGTTCGAGCCGGTTCCAGTTGCAGGGCACCCAGAAGCTCAGGCGCATGCCATGCGCCCCAGATTTACCGTCGGTCCGGTACTCGCAGGCCTTTGTTTTAACATCCTGCGAAAAGGCTGCCAGGGGTAATGTGATTACGAGCAATGCGCCCGCCAGTTTTTTGAATTGGATCATGATAGTTTCTATTTGGGTTCCGCGACGAAAGGCGGAAAAATAGCCCATTTTGAGGGTTTACCAAAAAAAGGGACATGACGATTTGGTGAAATACGGAATCCTTACTGGTACGGTTCGTCTTTAGGCAGTTCGATAGTGACTTTGTAATAGGTCTGGGAGATATCTTTTTCGAAGTAGATATTTCCCTGGACTACACGGAGGCGGCTGCTGATGTTTTTCAGGCCCAGGCCGATATTGCTTTTGTTCAGTTTGTCGAAGTCGGATTGCACGATTCCGCGTCCGTCGTGGTGGATGCGCATATAGAACTTATCGCCGTGTACATTCTGTGTCAGGTGGATAAAGCTCGAGCTACTGTGTTTGAGGATATTGTTAACCAGTTCCTGTACAATACGGAACACGACCAGTTCCTTTTCGGCTTTGAGCCGGTCTTTGTAATCGTGGAAGCGGCTGCTGGCGTTCATGGTGCCGGAACCCGAAATTTTCTGGAAGAGGTCATTTACGGCAGATTCGAGTCCGAAGTTTTTAAGCGTCGGCGGCATCAGACTATGGGAAATATTCCGCACGAGCTGGATGGTATCATCGATGATCTGGCGTGCCTGGAAAATGGATTGCAGCTGGGTGGCCTTATCCTGGTTGACGAGGTTTTCGTTCAGGTAGAGACGGGCGGTTGCGAGAAGCGGTCCGGCATCATCGTGCAGGTCGGCCGCCAGGCGCTGGCGTTCTTCTTCCTGGAGTTTAATAGATGCTGTGAGGAGTATTTTGCCTTGTTCCTCTTCCATCTTCTGCAGTTTGCGCTGGTAACGGGAGACTTTGCGCTGGTGGAAGATGATAAACAAAACCAGACCAACCGTAAGCACCAGCATCCCCATAGTACCGATTAACAGCACGGAGGAGACTCCAGGAGTAGGATTTGGACGGGTTTGCAGGAAAAAAAACATAAAAGGTATAAGGTGGTGGGTTCGTTTTAGATCAGGTGCGGGACGTTCCCCTGGCTATGGCTCAAGTTTTTTTTTGAATCGTTAGGTTTTGAACCGTACTTAAGTATGGCCACGCAGAATACCAGGTTCTTGATTGTCTCGGCCACGAAGGTGACGGGCCAGTACAGATCAATCTCTTCATTATTCATGTCGTTCGCGAGGATATAGAGGAAAAAAGAGACACCAAGATAAGTCAATATGCCGACTGCTATCCAAAATGCAAAACTATTGTATAGGTTAATTGGGGTATTTGATTTCATGTTCTCATAAAAAAATAAGAATGTATATACAAATACCAAAATGGTTTCTATGCCAATTGAAATGGTGTCCAAGCGAAACTCACGACCGTTGTTATTTAAGTAGGAAAATACTTGAAAGCAAAGAAAAGCGGCCGATAAGCCCAGAATAATCTGGCGAAAAGATTTCGTCTTCAGTGCTGCAAAGAAAAGACCTGCAAAAACCAGATACTCAATTGACGTGAAGGAGAACGCGTATACTGCTTGATATGCTTTTGGAACCCTTTCAGCATCAATATAGAGGTAGGTAAAGCAAAAAATCCCGTATGCTGCAAGAAGTATCGGTACAACGGATTTCCACTGCCCTTTTGCAAGGAAAAGGGCCAAAGGAAGAAGTAAATAGCTGAAGGTGACGACTGTATACAAAAAAAAAGTTTTTCTAATTTGGATTTCTCCAAAAGTAGAAAAACTTTCATGATTTGAGAAGTTTCCTTTAAAAGAACACTTCAATTAGTCTTCCCAAGAGAAGATAGTGTCACCTTCAATGGTGAAAACCTTGCGGCCATTGCCTTTGTTCATAACAGTAACGTTTTAGAGAGGTTCTAGAATCGATTCAGCACTGTAAAAATTGGCCTTTGTTATTAACATTACCATAGGGGTTAATGCTAAAAAACTACTTACAAGACACTATAAGTCAATACAGTAAAGGGTTTGCTGAAAAATACCAAGTTGATCTACGGGAAAATGTTGCGTAAAACCTCTAGTGCTTTTACGTAAATTTACGGCTTTGTACATGAAAATATACTTAGGATATTATCCTAAACGCCAACACTTATTAACAGATGGGGAAAAAACTGGGATTATTTTGGCTAAATATGCACGGCAAACAATAGCCGCCGGCGTAAAACAACGGAAATTATACCAGGTTGGTACGGATGCAAAGTTAAGTGGGAAAGCTTCTTAATCACGAGTAATATTGCTGAGCTTTCAGCCGGCGGTTTTTACGGTCAATTAAGTTAGGTCAGCATGAGGGTTTAAACAAAGGATTCAAAATTTCCTCTTGAAATAAACATAACGAACCGATCTAAAATTCTAACTGTGAATCAAATACGAAGGGTTAAATCAGTTACATTTGACGCGGATGGAATTTATTCCGCAAGGTGATTTCATTTCACGGCGCAAAAACCAAAACTTAAATGACTACACAGCTGATTAAAGTTGCGATTGCTGATGATCATAAAATTTTCAGGGATGGAATACGGATGTCTTTGAGAGACAAAGAGTACTTGAAAATTTTATGGGAGGCTGAAGATGGGAAGGATTTGATGCACAAGTTGCAGTTAAAACTGCCGGACGTCATTTTGATGGATATCAGAATGCCTGAGATTGATGGTATCAATGCCATCAGTATGATCAGGAAAGAATATGAGTCTGTTAAAATCATTGTGCTTACGATGTACGATGATCAGGAAATGATCACCAGAATGATGGAAATGGGCGCAAATGCATACCTGACTAAAACCACAGACCCCGAAGAAATATATCAGGCGATTCTCACTTGCATGAATGATGATTTTTATTTCAATGAGCTGGTTAATAAAGCGGTCTTACTAAAATTGCAACACAAGAAGACAGTCCGGCAGTTCTATCCAAACCCGGTTAAGTTGTCAGAAAAAGAAATCAAAATTTTGAAGCTCATCGCTGAGGATAAGACAACTGAAGAGATTTCTAAAGAAGTTTTTTTAAGCCCGAGAACAATTGAAACCATTCGGCAAAACATGAAACAAAAGGTTGGGGCAAAAACTATAGCAGGTCTAGTCATGTACGCAATGAGAAACAAGCTGCTTGAATAAGAAAATTGTGATTGAAAATATTAATGATAGGTATTTTGACGGGTTCTATCAGGAAATCTGGCGACAAACGGTTCCTGAGCAAACAACCGCGAAAGAAATTGCATATATTATAGAGGGGTTAAAGACACCTTCAGGGGGTCACGTAATTGACCTAATGTGTGGATATGGCCGCCATAGTATTGCACTTGCTTCGCAGGGGTTCAAGGTGACAGCAGTCGATAATCTAGCTAACTATACCGACGAAATATTAAAAGTTGCAGCAAAAGAATCGTTGAGTATTGAAGTGGTAAATGCAAATATTGCAACTTTTACCCCACCGGAAGCTACAGCTGAACTTTGCATTTGTATGGGGAATAGTATCAATTTTTTCCCTGAGAAGGATGTTAAGATAATTCTTGAGCGAATGCACGGAGCTTTAAAAACTTATGGAAAAATTCTTATAAATACATGGTCGCTGATTGAAATTGTTACCAAAGGATTCGTGTCGAATTCTTGGAGCGAATTTGAAGATCTGACTCTGCTCTCAGAATCCAGATATTTGTTCAATCCAACACGTGTCGAAACGTCTACGACAATATTGAAGAATGGAGCAGTAGCGGAAGTTAAATTGGCAATCGATTATCTTTTCGGAATGTCTGAGCTTATTTCCCTTATCGAAGCTGTAGGATTTCAAGAGGTCAAGGCATTCAGCATTCCAGGTCGGAAGGAATTTCAGTTAGGAGACTCCCGCGCCTACATCGTGGCGACTAAGTTATAGAATTTAGTAGGTATGAATTCCGTGTTTCATTGCCACAATTACTAGTCCCACCCGGCTTTTTACATCTAGCTTTAAAAATAGTTGATCTCGTATGGTATCAACAGTGCGAACATTTAATTTCATCACAACAGCAATCTCTTTGTACGTTCTGTCTGAACAGGCGTACTGTAAAAAGTCGAGTTCCTGATCAGATAGTAGGGCCTTTTGCAAGTTTGAAGCGCCGCCCTGCCCATGCCTGAAAAAATTAATCAACCGACCTGCGGTGTGATTTGAATAATAATATCCCGTTTCAATCAATGATGTCAATGCTATTTTTAAATCATTTGGCTGTGAGTCTTTACGAAGAAAACCTCGTACGCCCATTTGTAACAGACGGATCAATGTTAACTCAGAATCAAACTCTGTAAGAACCAGAATTGCTACTGCAGGATGATTTTGAGTTAACCAAGTCGCAGTTTGCTGTCCATTCATCTTCGGCATGCTCAAATCAAGTAAAACTATATCAGGTATATGTCCATCAGTAATGGCCTTTACCAACTCCTCCCCATTATCTGCCTGAAAAACAACTTTAAAGTTATCAATTGTATTAACCATTGCCGCTATAGCATTCCTAACGAGTGCGTGATCGTCAGCTAAAGCTACTTTGAATTGAGTAGTTTGATTTATCATGTATATGGTATTAAAATTGAAAAGGTAGTCCCAGAATTTGAACTATTGAGTGTGTAGCTGCCTGTTAGAAACTTAATTCGGTTTCTTATATTTCCTAAACCTGAACTCGAGACTTTGGCAGCAAGTGTTTTTTTATCGGGCAATCCGACGCCATCGTCTCCAATTGTCATGTGGAGTTGAAACTGTTGGTAATCTATCTTTAAAGTAACGGTGGAGGCATGCGCGTGTTTGATTATGTTCTGGAAAGCTTCTTGCACTATTCTGAATAAAATCAATTCCTTGTCATTGTCGAGGAAAATCGGTTCGCCTGTAATCTGAAACGATATCTTGAAAAGATTCAATTTTTTGAGTCGGTCAATTTCCATTTCAAGTGCCGTTAAAAGGCCCTGTTGCTGGATAATATCTCTATTTAATCCTTTAGAAATATTTTTCAAATGAAAAACTGTTTCACTCAATCCAGACATCAACCCGGTTATCAACTTTTGTTCCGAGTCCTCGGCATTTTTGCTAAGCATGGAAAGTTGCAAATTCGTCAAAGTGATTGAATGAATAACATTGTCGTGAATCTCATGAGAGATATTTTGGAAAATGATTTCCTGCATTTCCAACTGTGCTTGCATGATGTTTTTTTCATGTTGTTCTCTGAGATCAGTGATAGCTTGATTGTGAGCGATCAATTTCGTTTGGAATGTGTAAAATAGCCCAATCATTAATCCAGAAAGAATCAGGATTAACACAGTCGTTATCATCCAGAAGAAGTCAATACTCAAATTGTTTGCTTGCATAAGTATCCTTTGATAATCATCCCGAAAAGAACAATGTAGAAAATATAGACTGTTGAGAACATTCGTAAATAGAGGTCTTTTTGTGCGATAATTAAATGCGGGGCAATAATCGTTATTGGAAGTGTGCAAACAGAATAGAATGTCAGCCCGCTGAAAATCCAAAAGGGAGGTGAGTCCAATAATCTGTGCTTTGGCGGATTTTTGAATAACTCAATGAAATATAATACGCATGTGAGTAACAGTCCTAATTCTTCTAACAGGGACATGTAATGAAGCACCACATATTGAGAGTTGACACTATCTACGAAACTCAGTAAGTAGAAAATCAGGAAAACTGCAGGGATAATTCCTGCCAGCCACTTCAGCAGTATCCTGTGGAGTGCGATCTGGGTGATGCTCAATGCATAAAATACAAAAGTTGCAAATTCAATTACTGCAACGCCATACTCCTGCGGCAAAATGCTTTTGTATACTAGAGTGTCTGTCTTGTTTTGAGTGGTACTGATGCTGTAATAACTAGATGCAGTCAAGGCGATGAACAAAATCAGATAAATCCGTATAAGTTTCAGTTCGGGTATGTGCTTTCGTTTCTTGAATGCAATCACCAGCGTAACAATCAGAATCACGAACAGAATTATATCTGTATAGTAGGTGATTTGCCACTCTCTGTTTAATCGGCTAAAAATTTCCTTCATTTACCCAAGCTACGTTTCCCGTTTGAAGAAAAAACCGGGAAAACCCCCGCAGATACCCCGTTTTTTCCCCGGGTACCTTAAATCTTATTGCTAGTCAATAAGTTCGAAATCGAAAAAGGGAAATAACGTCAATTTTTTGTGTTTTTCCCTTGTTTTCGGCCCCTCCCCAGGGCTAGTTTCGATATGTAATGAGGCCCCGGAT
>SEAD01000002.1 GCA_004173355.1 Chitinophagaceae bacterium
AGGGAATGCAAGGCAGGTTGCCGGAGGCCAGCGCGGAACTTCGGGATGAAGCTGTCGCTGAGATCCGGTACACCGGCAAAACTGTTTCATACCGCTCGGGGGTGGTCATTGCCAGTCTGGATGGAAGGTTAACACACTGGCTGGCCAAACCCGGAACAAAAGTGTATGAATCTGATGTGGTAGCGACTATAGTTCCCGTGCCAGGCAGTGACAGTACCCGGGTTGCCTTGGTTGATAGTGCACTCCCGTCGGTTGCTGCCAAAGCAGACACAGGTATGCCGGACATGCAGTTGAACGGCGAAAAGGTTGTGGCATCGGCTTCAGGAACGCTTCGCACTGCCGGCGTCAGGATCGGGGATTGGGTGGTGCGGGGTACCAGGATTGGTTCAGTGGTGGACGAGCGGTATTCAATACTCCGGTTTATGTTAAGGGTGGGAGACTTCCGCCGGCTACAAATATTTATGGGTGTTGAAATCAGCACTGGCAAGTATCCTGGTGAACGGTTTATCGGGGTGGTGAAATCGCTGGATGATAACCGGAAGGGCGCCACTGGTGAAGTTGAAGTGGAAATCATGAACCTTCCTGATTTTGTATTCGAGCCTGGTACCGAAGTATCGGCAATATTCAGGTTTCGGGGGGAGAAGGCCATCTGAAAAATTTAAGTATAATCAATAACACATGAATATGAAGTATTTTCTGATCGGTATTTTGTTCTTTCTTACTGTGTCGCAGGTTCAGGCACAATTGCATCTTGGTGCCAAAGCTGGCGCAAACATGAGTAAACTCGATGGAGTTTCCTACCGCGACAGGTATAAGCTCGGTTACCAGTTCGGTGCGTTTGTCGGTTATGACATTGGAAAGGTAGCCGGGATCCAGACAGAAGTATTATCCAGCCAGACCAACACTTCTGTTGAAGACGGGCTGGGTGCAATACCCGGCAACCTGTTTTCGGGAAGGAAAAGGCTCAACTATGTAAGTGTGCCGCTACTGCTGAAATTGTTTCCCAATTCAATTCTGAGTATCCATGCAGGTCCGCAGTTTTCGATCCTTACCAACAGGAACAAGTCGGCACTTCAGAACGGAAAGGATCTGTTCAGGGCCTCTGATTTTTCCGCCGTGGCGGGGGCGGAACTCAAGCTCGGGGCGCTGCGTCTATACGGAAGGTATGTCTGGGGTTTCAGTGATATAAGTGATGTGGGTGGCAAGGCCAGGTCGCAACAGGCACAATTGGGTCTTGCTTTAAATCTTTTCTAGTTCCGCATGGTGGTTTTCAGGACGGCCACCAACTGGTGGCCGTTTTTTCAATAGGTGGGCGAGTACATTTCTCCCGCGGATTCCCGTAAATGTTATCCCATTCCAGACAGACAACAAACGTTCAATTCCTTGTAATGGAAATGCTGTTATTGGTCATTTAAGGCTCTTGTATTCCTCATCACTTACCCTTTCAAGCCAGACCGTGCCCCCCCTTTGCCGTGTTAGTCCCAACCGCGAGATAGGAAAACGTGCTATCTGCAGTGGCGCCATGCCAGTGTGGTACCCCTGGTAAACATTTGATTACATCACCTTTGTGGACGACCTGTTTTGCTTTGCCTCTTTCCTGGTAAAATCCAACACCTTCCGTGATCAGGAGTATTTGTCCGGCCGGATGGATATGCCAGTCGAGTTTCGCGCCGGGTGCAAAGGTGGCAGTGGCCACTCCTATATCAATAACGGAATCTGCAGCATTCAGTGACTTCAGCCATACATCACCCGTGTGCGTTTTGGTTTTTGCCAATTCCCCTTTTGGGAAAATCTGGCCGTCCTGTGCTGCAACGATGCTGGTTGACATAATTACGAAAGAGACAATAGCTATGAACTTTTTCATGCTGTGTATTTATATTGATTGATGTTTTTTTACTTAAACTACAATTGATAAATCGTAAGATGGATTTCCCAACCCAATCCCTCCATCGAGTGTAGGTGAAAGCGTTGAAAAGATCAGGGTTTGTTAACGCATATACTCCTTATCCGTAACCGGCTTTAACCACACTGCGCCGCCTATATTGGTATTAGTGCCTATCGCAACATGCGTCATGGATTCGGTATTCGTAGCGCCGTGCCAGTGCTCTACATCCCGTGCACATTTCACAACCTGTCCTTTTCGGACAATCCTGACTGGTTTGCCTCGCTCCTGGTAGAGGCCTTGTCCGTCTGTTATAAGGAGGATCTGACCACCTTTATGTAAATGCCAGTTTGTCCTGGCACCGGGCTCGAATGTGACGGAGCCTATGTTCACATTATATGTTGAATCACTTTCAGACAGGTAGTTGAGCCACACAGTTCCTGTAAAGTTTGAGTTTGTTACTTTCTGGCCTTTAGGGAAAATAAATTCATTACTGATTTCAGAAAGCGATGATTCACTTTTTTCTGACACAGGTCGGTTCGCAGTTGTCTTCAATACGTCGTTCAACACGGATTGTGCTGTTTCACCTTCATTCTTGCCGAGGATACTTTGAATTATAGTTATGAATTCCTGAAGCTGGTATGCAGTGAGGCCGACATTCATCGAGAGTTTCAGGTGGGATTGTAACATCGGTTCTACACCGGCAAGGCTACTGAGAACTGAAATCGTAACGAGCTCCCGGTCGCCATACGTGAGTATATCCCGTTCAAATATGTCTGCGAAGAGATGTTCCTTGAGAAAGACTTCTATCGGTGGTGCAAACGCCGCATAGCCCGTTTGCGGGCCCGTTGAGTGGCTGCCGGAAAGGCTGTCTAACACAGCTTTACCCCGTTCATATTTGCTTTTGCGGTCGTTGATCGGGGATGCTTCAGGACCAGGGACATCATCTATTCCCTTCGCTTTTCTCTCTTCTATCACACTCATGAGCGTTTGTAACCCACGAATACTCCTGGGAAATCCTGCATAAGCATATAAGTGAATCAGGATTTCTTTCAGCTGGTTGACCGTCAGCCCTGCTTCAAGTCCGGAACTGAGTTCAGTTTTTAGTTTTGGCAGGTCACCTTTTCCTGCAAGCGCGGAAATGCGTATGATCGCTTTCTGTCGGGCACTTAAATCCTGCTCTTTATTTACCTGCGCGCTAACGGCGCACGTAAGTAGTACAGCCAGGCCTAACCAAAAAGATTTCAGAGTTGTAATCATAAGTTTCTTTTTTATTCCTGAGGATGACTTTTAAGCAGCGTGTTTACAGGTGTATAATTTCATCACTCATTACAGCCTACAGAAGATTGGTACCATAAAACCCTGCTAATTTCTTTGTTGCCTCATCAACGTATTCCGGCTTCCAGTAGCTCTGAATGTGAGTGGCTCCGTCCAGCACAAACAGTTCTTTATTTTGCGTGCCCGTAGCTTTTTTATAAGCTTCGTCTGTCATGTATTTTGTATCTGCTTTGCTACCGGCTATCATCAGCAGCGGCTGATTAATCAGTTCTATCCCTGAGGTGGCATCCCAGGTCATTAAGTCCTGCAGGCTGCTTAACGTATACAGGAACGTTGAGTTTGGGTGTGCATGCGTCCGGTAGTAATATTGATATCCTTCACGGTAAAGATCCGTCGGTGTTTTAGCGATTTCTTCATCTGTAATACTGGCAACTCCTCCATAGATTACTTTACCACCTGCGGCTTCCTGTGCACGCGCAGCGGAAGCCTGGGCTAATCTTTCCTGGATCGTGCTAAACTGCGTGTTCTGGAATCCATTCCTCCTGACTTCACCTGAATTAAACATGCTCAGCGTGGCAACTGCCTTAAAGCGTTTATCTGACTGGGCTGCCTTTAACGTATATCCACCGCCACCACAAATGCCCAGTACTCCCAACCGGCCGGCATCCACCCCAGGATACTGCGTAATAAAGTCAGCCATACCACGAATGTCTTCCGTGCGGTAAGCGGGTTTGTCTGTGTGCCGGGGCTCGCCCCCGCTTGCTCCCTGATAGGCTGCATCGGCGACAATAGTGATGTAACCAGCCTCTGCCAAACGTTGGGCATACAAACCTGCCGCCTGTTCTTTAACGCCACCGTTCGGATGCGCAACCACTATTGCTGCATAGGTTTTGGACTTGTCATAGTTAGCCGGGGTATAAACGTTCCCAGCGATTGCGATCCCGTTTAACCTATTGTTAACAGGATGGATATTTACCTTTCCCCTGACATTTTCGGTCATTGCATCACCGTAAACCAAACCAAACTGATTTTTTGATTTTGTCTGCGATAGTGAGGCAATGGCAGTAGTCATACTTACCGCCACGAACAATATTTTGATTCCTTTCATAAATTCATTTTTAGTTGCGACATTATTGATAGCCGCTTGTGTTATCGGATCAATTTGTGAATCCTGACTCCTTCAGCCAGGCTTGTACTTCCAGCCGTACCTGCTTTTCCTTATCTCCCTGGATCACCAGGTACTTACCATCCCTTTCAGATCCACCCTTTGTTGAGTATCCTTTCAATACCTCATTATCCGGGCATAATTGTTCAACGGTTTCAAAGGTGCTGCCAATCCCATAGCCTCCATTACTATTAAATGGAACAACCGTTTTACCTGTCAGTTTGTATTTCGTCAGGAAGCTTTTCACCGGCGGGGGTAACTGCATGCCCCATGTTGGAAACCCCACGAAGACAACGTCGTATTTGTCAATGCTGTCGATGCTTGTTTTCAAAGGCGGTAGAAATCCGGAAGCGTTTTCCCTGGCTACCTGTTGGACCGTAGTCTGGTAGTTTGCCGGATACGGAGTTGCCAGTTCCAACGGTACCATGTTTCCGCCCACTTCTTTATGTATGATCTCCGCGATGGCCCTGGTATTATTTGTTCTCGATAAGTAAACTATAAGGATCTTTCTGTTTGTCAAAAGCTCAGGTTTTACTGATACGGGAGACTGCGCACGTGAGCATGAACCAAACGCCATCATCGCTGTACATAACCAGATCCAATATGTTTTATTCTTTTTCATTCTACCTGTTTTTGCTGAATACAAATTTCCTGAACGCGGACGTATACCATGTTATACAGGTTACGGGTATTATTACCAATCTTACTTATCCAGCCCTTTTTGTTTTAACCATCTGGATAGCTCGTCAGCCACCTGCAAATTATTCACGTCCGAAAAGGCGAAATGGGTGTTTCCCTCTATCCCAATATCCGGTAAATGAATTACGGTAGCATCGCCCCCGTGTTTATTGACAGTTGCAGCCCATAACCTTGCCATTTCAAGTCCTGAACGCCAGTGGTCCATGTTCCACACAGGGGAAGGTTGTTTGGCTATGTTATCTCCATAATAGATCACAATTGGAACTTTCGTCAGCGCAATGAAATCTTCCAGGGGTATCGGAATACCTTTCAACGCTCCGAAAAGGCCTGTTGATGGTATTGGTTCAGGTAATTCCCCTTGAGGAAATACAAAGCCGCTGTATGGTTCATACGCCACGATGGCTTTTACATTTTTGTTTTTAATGGCAATCATCCACCCCGGTCCGCCTCCTTGAGAATGAGTTACCAGCACTCCTTTCCCTAATTTGTCAAACAAGCCTGACATAGCTTCTGCTATAACGGTAGTGTTAAACTCGCCGGTATTCGGAGTCATCTGCCGGTAAAATTGTTCCAGTGAGGCCGAATCTTTTGGAAATTGAATACCAGGAAAGTAATCGGGATAATTTCCCAGCCTGAACTGCGTAAACCAGAACTGCTCGTCTGGCGTGACGTTTACCGTAGCACCCACGGATGCTTTACCTGCGGCACCGCGGCGTGGCTGGTCGACCAGGTAAACACTGAACCTCCGTCTCAGGAAAATATTCTGGAACCCTTCGCGTCCATCCGGAGTGGACTCCCATGTTTTCCTCGACTGGCCAGCCCCATGCAGGAATACCAGCGGATACTTCCGGGACTTTACCGGAATCTGGTAGAAAACAGAAGCGTGATCGCTGTGCCAGGTTTGCCCCTGTGAATTCAAGGCACTATCAACATTAAATTTCCCGGCAGCAGTTGTCATCGAACCACCAACTGCAAAACTGCCTTGCGCAGTAATCACCAGTGGCTTTTGTTTTGTCTGGCCATTTACCGTTACTGTTATAAGCAGAACAGGCAACAGGATTGTTATGCGGTTTACGAAACTGATCATTCCATTTATTTTATTTCCCTACCCTATTTTGTAATGCTTCCGGATAACGCGCGCCCTGGATGGTGATCTGATCAGCAGCTTTGTTAATCCGGGTAAGATTTTCCATTGAAAGATGCACTGATACAGCCCCGAGGTTCTCTTGCAGCCGATGAAGCTTAGTCGTTCCCGGTATAGGCGCAATCCATGGTTTTTGCGCAAGCAGCCATGCCAGGGCTATCTGGGCCGGCGTGGCATTTTTAGTTGCGGCCATGGATTTAACCATGTCCACAAGTACCTGGTTGGCCTTCCTGTTCTCTTCGGAAAACCGCGGGACTATATTGCGGAAGTCAGCAGGATCGAATTGGGTAGACTCCGTCATAGCTCCGGTGAGAAACCCTTTACCTAACGGCGAAAACGGAACAAAGCCAATTCCCAGTTCCTCCAATACCGGGATTATTTCCTTTTCAGGCTCCCGGTAAAAAAGCGAGTACTCGCTTTGTAAGGCTGCGACCGGCTGAACTGCATGCGCTCTGCGGATCGTTTGCACTCCAGCTTCTGAAAGTCCGAAGTGTCTAACCTTTCCTTCCGCAATAAGTTCTTTCACAGTTCCGGCTACATCCTCAATGGGTACGTTGGGGTCAACCCTGTGCTGGTAAAATAAATCAATGTAATCTGTCTTCAGCCTTTTTAAAGACTCATCTGCCACTTGTTTTATCCTTGCTGGCGTGCTGTCCAGGCCTTTTTTTGAATCACCGTCTTCAAAGCCGAATTTTGTAGCGATCACAACCTTATCGCGAAATGGTGCGATTGCTTCACCAAGCAATTCTTCATTTGTAAACGGGCCATAACATTCAGCTGTATCAAAGAAAGTCACTCCCGAATCGTATGCTGCGCGAAGTAATTTGATTGCTTCCTGTTTTTCCGTGGCCGGACCATATCCAAAGCTTAAGCCCATACAACCTAAACCGAGCGCAGAAACTTCCAGCCCGCTGTTTCCTAATAATCTTGTTGGTAACATGTGAATCCTTTTTTATTTATTAATCCATTTTTCTTTCGCCCAGCCATTTTACCATGGCCGGATCACGGTGATCAAAAAAGCTGCTTGCTTTTGTGTCCAGTTTCTTTATTGAGTCCACGTCTTCCGGACTCAATGTAAAATCAAAGCTGTTGAAATTTTCTGCCATGCGTTCTTTACGAACCGACTTAGGAATGGCAATTACCTCTCGTTGCGTAAGCCAGCGAAGTATAACCTGGGCGATGGTCTTATCGTATTTCTGTCCTATGGCCGATAAGACTTCATTGTGGAAGATGTCGTTTTTGCCTTCAGCAAAAGGTCCCCAGGACTCTATCTGCACATTGTTTTCTTTCAGGAATGCCTGCGTTTCATTCTGCTGATGGAACGGGTGGGTCTCCACCTGGTTTACTGCCGGGACAATTTCATTGTGGACTATCAGGTCCATCAACCGGTCAGGTTGGAAGTTGCTTACACCGATGGCCCTGATTTTTCCTTCCTTGTATAATTCTTCCATCGCCCTCCATTCACCATAGACATCTCCATATGGCTGGTGTATGAGGTAGAGATCCAGGTAGTCCAGTTGCAATCGCCTCAACGACTTTTCAAAGGCATTCTTTGCCCCCTTGTAACCGTCTGACTGGATCCAGAGTTTGGTGGTAATAAATAATTCTTCCCTCGGAACACCTCCAAGTTTGATTGCTTTTCCAACTGCTTCTTCGTTTTCGTAGGACTGGGCAGTGTCTATTAACCGATACCCTGTTTCAATTGCGTCTGCCACACTTCTTTCGCACTCGGCCGGGTCGTTGACCTGGAAAACGCCAAAACCAAGAAGCGGCATTTCAACACCATTATTCAACGTAATATTTTCCATATTCTTTTTTTAATTGACTGCAAAGGTCCGGCCATTCGGGGGCTTTACATGTATATCAATTACGGTTTTGGTTACCAATATCCCTGATAGCCGGGACGTAAACAGGGGTATGGGCCGGGATATTACGCACCCTGGTGTTAGTGCAGGTTTCCGGAGGAAACTGCTTTTTCAATGATATCCAGCCGCGCTTTTTTAGGATTCGGTTCACCCACCGCAGACCCGTCGGACCTGAATTCCATCAGCTCATCCTTTTTTGGATGAAAGGCTGGCCACTGAGGCAAGCCGTTGCCATTTGGATTTCCTGTCTTGGCAAAATTTGTCCAATAGGTATTCATGAGTTTTGCCACTGCCTTATCGGTATCCGCTATTGGTGCGCCGTTTCGGTTAGATAGGTTATCAAACACATAGGCAATTTCAGACGCGTGAGCTGCGCCATAGCGCATGCGTTGCTGCATGGAAGCAGGAACAAAGGAAAAAAGGTATACATAGGCGGGATTGCCTTTCGCAGCAACAGCAGACGCAGTAAACCGCGCTGGTTCGGCCCAGACCTTGTCCGTATTTACCATCGTGAGCATTTTCGCCAATTCCGTGTTTCCGTCCGGATCATAAGCTTTTGCCGCATCATCCTTCATTTTGCCAAAAAGGCCCAGCAACTCGTCTTTCGTCCGGGCATTGACAAAACCTGCCGGTACTTCCGCGCTGTTTGAGCCAATCATTACCGGTACCCGTAATTGCCTGCCTGCCTTGTAAGCGCTTTCTGCGGTTTCAATCACCAGTTTGCCATCGACTATCGGACCCGGATAGGTGGGTGGCCCACCCGGCCCGTTTGTTTCCTGCCCCCCGTCGATAACCTGGGCTACAGTGAGTGAACGGAGCTTTGCGAGCGCAGTCGCATCAGACCCATCAATTCCATATCGTTTTGCAAAGTTTAACCCGATCGTTTCGGCCGAAACAGGATAGTACCTGTCTGCATTTTCTTTATCCATTGGTCTTCCCGTTAATACCCCATCACGGCCGCCACCCGACTCGACAATCGCTTTATGGAAAAGACCTTTTGCAGAGGGAATGGTCAATAATGACTGTACGGAAACGCCACCCGCGGATTCCCCGAAAATGGTCACATTGCCCGGGTCGCCGCCAAATGCCGGGATATTCTTCTTTATCCATTGAAGTGCAGCGATCTGGTCCATGTACGCGTAGTTACCGGTTTGTTCTTCGGGATGTTCCCTTGTGAGTGCAGGAAATGCAAAGAAGCCAAGCCTGCCCAACCGGTAGTTGATGGTAACCAGGATGACGCCTTTTTCTGTAAATGATGATCTGGAAAAGTCATTCATGACTCCGCTTCCAAATACAAATGCACCTCCATGGATCCAGACCATCACAGGAAGTTTTGCCGTTTTCGTTGCCCCTGCAGGCGCCCACACGTTCAGGAAAAGGCAATCTTCAGAGGAGGTTTTTGAAATCGAATCCGTGCCCCGTTGAAAACCAGCCTGTGCGCAGTCCGAACAGAATTTTTTCGCATCCCGGACACCCTGCCATGATTTTGCCGGCTGTGGCGGTCGCCAGCGAAGATCTCCGACGGGTGCAGCTGCGTAGGGAACGCCCTTGTAGCTGGTTACATTCGCTTCGGTGCTTCCCCGCAATGTTCCGGAAGTAGTAGTGACCAACGGTCCGGAAAGGGAGTCGTTTTGGGCGCTCAGGACGGTTGAGGTCAGTAGCGTGAAAGCAAGCAGGAGGTTGTTCATGAAGTGCTGTTTATAAATGTGTGTGAAAAGATTTGTGATATTTTGTATACAGGCTGAAGTTCTCCTTCCCAGCTTTCCCTCGCGGTATACCGGTTACTGATTTTCCTACCAATATTCCGGATGACAGCTCCCGCTGCGCGCCGGCTCAGGATAATGCGATAGTTTTGATCCTGCTAAATCACAGGATATGGATAACATCAGGCGGTTCGAAACAGTCAACGACTATAACTTATTCAACAACAATAAAACCCTGCACCCTTTGGTGAGTGTGGTTGACCTTTCCATGGCCAGCCCCCGTACGGGTTCTGCGATGTACTTTGGTTTCTATACTGTTTTCCTGAAAGACGTTGTATGCGGCGACCTTGTTTACGGCAAACAGACGTATGACTACCAGGAGGGAACGTTGGTTTTCCTCGCGCCCGGTCAGGTAGCCGGCGTGAACAGCAGTGGTGAAATGTACCAGCCGAAAGGTTATGCCCTCGTATTTCATCCTGATCTTATTCACGGTACTTCCCTTGGAAAACACATCCACGAGTACACATTTTTTGGGTACGAATCCCGGGAAGCGTTGCACCTGTCGGATCGGGAACGTCAGATCATCGTAGACTGTTTTTCAAAAATCTCCTACGAGCTGGAACATGGCGTCGATAAACATAGTAAACGGCTTGTTGTTTCAAACATTGAGTTGTTCCTGAATTATTGTGTCCGGTTTTACGATCGTCAATTCATCACCCGTGATAATGTTCACCGTGGAACTCTTGAAATGTTTGAGAAGGTGCTGAACGATTATATTGATTCCAATAAACCGCAGGAAATTGGATTTCCATCTGTTGCTTACTGCGCGGCGGAATTGAATATCTCTCCGAATTATTTTGGTGATCTGGTAAAAAAGGAAACCGGTAAAACTGCCCAGGAATACATCCAGTTCAAATTGATTGAAGCCGCCAAAGAAAAATTGTTTGACCAAAGTAAAACGGTAAGCCAGATCGCCGATGAATTAGGATTCAAATATCCCCAGCATTTTACGCGGTTGTTCAAGCAAAGGGTGGGACAAACCCCAAACGAATTCAGGTCACTGAATTAATTCCTGATTTGTTGGTTGTGCGGACACTGCTGGATCTGAGGGCGAGGATCTTTGACGGACTTAAAAATGCTTAATGTTGTTGCTGTTGCGAACCAGCCAGCTTTACCGGTCTTGCCAGCTTAGAAAATGTAAGCGAGCCCATCGTCCACTTTCCTTTTTCGAGCACATAGACTTCGGTAACCATAAAAGGGTTGACCACCTCATTGCCTCCCACCACTGCAATCAGGTCGATATCGTTCAGCAGGATCGCAGTGTTTCCAATAATGTTGACCTGTACCGAGTAAACTTCGGCTTGTTTGTAGTGTATGCCTCCGGATTTAATAACGTTAATCTCCTGGGTCTTGCCCCAGCTTCCGCCCATGTGAATGAACATCGCCTTGTCGTGGAATAGTTGTTGAAGCGAGTCGGAGTTTTTGTCTGCCATCCATTTCCACTTCTGTTTTGAAATGTTGATCACCTCCTCTTCGGCCTTTGTGTATTGGGTTGTGTTGCCGGTATCCCGACCACCCTGGGCCCCGGCCTGGCTTGCAACGGCAAAAATGAGCAACAGCGTTACGATTAGAACTTTCATATCAGATTCAGATTTAAAGATTGTATGTGTAATTATGTTTTCCGTTCTCGGATGGACTCCCAGGCACAAATCTGATGCCCGGTTCCTCGCTAAGAGCATTAAGGGTAAATCCCACTTAGTAACCCGGAATAATGGTAGGGAAAACGGTAATTTGTATAAGATGATCGGTCAATATTCAATCGACCTTAGCAACTAGCGGATTTTCACGGTTCATGTTGGTCCTTTCGGATCAATCAAAAAACGCAAATCAAAATTTAGCAATGGAAAAAATTAACCAGGACAACAGCAGGCGAACATTCCTGAAATCCTCCTTTCTCGCAGGCGGTGGGCTGCTGATCAGTTTCGCATTGCCTGAGATGCTGTCTGCCGGAACTGGCATCCCTGACCAGCCGGAGCCCTGGAACGAGCTTACCGGATACATCAAGATCACACCCGATAACCTGATAAAAATACTAAATCCTAATCCGGAATTCGGCCAGAACGTAATGACCTCCCTGCCGATGATGGTAGCTGAAGAGCTGGATGCGGATTGGAAGAAAGTCATTGTTGAAATGGCTCCCCACGACAGCGTCAAACTGGGTGCACAGTTTACCGGGGGTAGTAACTCGGTACGGATGTACTGGAAACCGCTGCGCGAAGCCGGGGCTGCGGCCCGGACGATGCTGATACAGGCAGCCGCGGAAAACTGGGGAGTGCCGGTTGAAGAGGTAACTACTAAATCGGGCATGTTGATCCATCAGAAATCTGGCCGGTCAACAACCTATGGCAGTGTGGCAACCAAAGCAGCTGCCCTTCCTGTGCCAAAAGGTGCAAAGCTGAAGGCAGTAAAGGATTTTAGTGTGGTTGGCACTTCGCAAAAGAATGTAGAACGTTTTAAAATAATTTCTGGCAAAGCACTTTTCGGCCTGGACTATAAGCACGAAGGGATGCTGATTGCCATGATTGAACATCCGCCTGCATTTGGAATGAAACTGAAATCGTTTGATGCAACTGAGACATTGAAAATGCCCGGCATTAAAGACGTTTTTCGTCAAACCCTGTTCGAAGAAGGTTTCGAGCAGGCGGGATTCGATACCCGGTCGTTCAATGAATTGCTGGTGGTGGTTGGTAATACAACCTGGGAAGTAATCAATGCCCGCAGGAAATTAAAGGTGACCTGGGAGGCTGCGGGCGAAACAAAGAATACGGTTGGTGGCAGGAACGGCGCAAGTACGGTGTCCATTCCCGGAGCCCTGGAGAGCACCACCACCCAGCTGGAGCAGATGAAGCAGATGGCTGCAAAACCCGCCCAGCAACTCAGGAAGGATGGAGATCCCGAGACTGCTTTTAAAAACGCTGCTCAAATTATTGAGCGTACCTACAACGCACCTTTCCTTGCGCACAACTGCATGGAGCCGATGAATTTCTTCGCACATGTTACGGACGACAAAGCCTTGTTTGTCGGGCCATTGCAGGCGCCGGGATGGACCGAACCTACTCTCGCTAAACTTTTTAACCTGAAATCTGACCAGATTGAAATCCAGATGACTCGCATGGGTGGTGGTTTTGGTCGCCGGGCTTATGGGCATTACCTGGCGGAAGCGGGGCTGATTTCAAAGAAAGTCCAAGCGCCGGTGAAGCTGGTATATACAAGGGAAGATGATATGACGTATGGCATCTATCGTCCAATGTATACTGCTACTTACAGGGCCGCCCTGGATAAGGACAAAAAACTGATCGCCTTCCATGTAAAAGGCGGTGGTATCCCGGAACATGCAATACATGCCAACCGGTTTCCGGCAGGTGCGGTTGATAATTATCTGGCAGAAGGCTGGCAGATTGCCTCGAATATAACGATCGGGGCTTTCCGGGCTCCGCGCTCAAACTTCAATGCCGCTGCAGAACAATCGTTTCTCGATGAGCTGGCAGAAGCTATGGGAAAGGATCCTATCGATTTCAGGATAGAATTACTTAAACGGGCAAAAGAGAATCCCGTGGGAAAGAATAATGAGTACAATGCTGACCGGTACATAGGTGTGCTGGAGCTTGCAAGGGAAAAGTCCGGATGGAATAAACCCGAAAACAAAAAATACAGTCGCGGTATTGCGGCCTATTTCTGTCATAATTCATATGCTGCACATGTGGTGGATATTGTTATGCGCGACGGCAAACCCTATGTGGAACGCGTGACCAGCACTATCGATTGCGGGGTTGTTGTGAATCCGGATGCTGCCAGAAATATGGTTGAAGGTGCCGTGGTAGATGGTATTGGTAATGCTTTTTATGGAAAGCTGAGTCATAAAGATGGCGCTGGTGAACAGAAAAACTTCAATCAGTACAGGATCATCCGGCATAGTGAAGCGCCGAAAAAAATCGATGTGCACTTCGTAAAGAATGAACTCGATCCGACCGGATTAGGTGAGCCGCCATTTCCCCCGGTGTTCGGGGCTGTGGCGAATGCACTGTATCGCTTTACCGGTAACAGGCACTATGACCAGCCGTTCCTCAATCCGATCGGGCAGGGCCAGGGTAGCTCAGATAACAAAAAGGCATTTTAATCATCGTACAAACTTCAGCTGGTTATGATTACTATAAATATCAACTCAAAAAACTACGATCTGGATATCGATCCGGAAACCCCATTGTTGTGGGCGTTAAGGGACACAATAGGTCTTGTTGGAACCAAGTATGGGTGCGGGGTTGCTCAATGTGGCGCATGTGTCGTGCATCTCAATGGGGAGGCGGTCCGTTCCTGTGTGACGAAGATCAGCAGGGCAGCTGGACAGAAAGTTGTAACTATTGAAGGGCTTGCTGTGAACGATAATCATCCATTGCAAAAGGCATGGATGGAACTGGATGTGGCACAATGCGGGTATTGCCAGTCTGGCCAGATTATGGCAGCGGCCGTCCTTCTCAAAGAAAACAAGAATCCCACTGATCAGGACATTGATGATGCAATGGAAGGAAATATCTGTCGGTGCGGCACCTACCTGCGTATCAAAGATGCAATTCACCTGGCGGCCAGGATGCAACGCGATGGGGTAAAGTAGTATTTAACAAAAGAGCCAAAATAAAATCAATGCAACTCACCAGGGCATCCAGCGTATTTAAAATCCGGAACACGAGAGTGTTTGTTGTAATGACAATCATTGTCAGTGCTGTGGGATTACTGACGACAGCATTCGAAGGAAAGGACAATTTTAATCATCCGGATATTTCATCCGCCGATAGTGCTGCCTCGGCAGCAGCTTTCATGAAGGTGTATGATGTGCTTATGAGCCCCCGGTGTATGAATTGTCACCCGGCAGGTGACATCCCCCTTCAGGGTGACGACAGCCACCTGCATACGATGTCGCCAAAACGAGGAAAGGACGGTAAGGGCATTTATTCGATGAAGTGTTCCAACTGTCACCAGCCAACGAATGTGCCTGGCATTGGCACCCCTCCAGGCAACCCTAAGTGGGCCTTGCCGCCAGCTGATATGAAGATGGTTTTTGAAGGTAGGACTGCCCGCCAGCTTGCACTCCAGATTATGGACTACAAACGCAATGGCCACAAAGATAAAGCAAAGCTGATCGAGCATGCCAGGGATACGTTAGTAAAGGCAGGATGGAATATGGGCGAAGGCCGCAAGCCCCCGCCACTTTCATATGATGAATTTGTGGCTGTCTGGGACGAGTGGATCAACAAAGGTGGCGTGGCACCGAAATAGTGAAATGATTTTAGATTCATACGAAAGGGAGCATAATTATTTACGGATTTCACTGACCGATAAATGTAATCTGCGCTGCGCGTATTGCATGCCCAACGAAGCATACGCATTTATGCCGAAACAGCACCTGATGCAGGCTACCGAGATTGAAGAGATTGCCAGGGTCTTTGTCTCAATGGGGGTTGATAAAATCCGCCTGACGGGGGGTGAACCAATGGCCAGGAAGGATTTTGATTCTATTGTGCGGCGGCTGTCTGCCTTGCCAGTCGAGCTTTCCATAACTACCAATGCAACCTTGCTTCACCGGCATATAGATGTGCTGAAAGAAGCCCGCATTGCAAATCTTAATATCAGCCTGGATACTTTATCTGCTGCCAGGTATTTCAAACTCACAAGAAGGGATTTGTTTGACCAGACTTATAACAATATCCAGCTGGCAATCAGGCACGGGTTTAATGTGAAAATAAATACGGTCGTCATGAAAGGCGTGAATGATGATGAGGTGCTTGATTTCATACGATGGACTGCTGATGAAGCAGTGGAAATCCGGTTTATTGAGTTTATGCCTTTTGAAGGTAATCGATGGGAAGGCGCGCAGGTATTTTCAAAACAGGAGATACTTGAACTGGTGCAGACCCGGTACACTTTGACGCCTTTGCCTTCTAAACCGCATGATACCAGTAGCCCATTCGGCATTAACGGTCATAAGGGTTCATTTGCAATCATCAGTACGATGAGCAATCCCTTTTGTGCCGGGTGCAACAGGATGCGCTTAACTGCAGATGGTAAGATGAAAAACTGTTTGTTTTCTGCGGAGGAAACTGACCTGCTTTCTGCCTTCAGGGCTAACCAGCCGATAGATGGACTGATCCGGAATAACATTCTGGGGAAGAAAGAAAAGCTGGGTGGCCAGTTCGGCGACCGGCCAGTAGGAGAGATCCAGGGCGACCGGATAATTAACCGAAGTATGATCAGCATCGGTGGATAAACATTAAAATTGGCGGGTGCCAAAATTTCGCTCATTTAAAAGCCAATTCTATCAGTAAGTTCGTTTTTTGCGCAGCGATGATATTTATAACAGTATCATCCGTACACGGGCAGTCGGCGAAAGTTGACAGTGCTGGTATCAGCGATAGCGTCAGGCTGAGGGAACTCAACGGAGTCGTGGTCTCTGCTTCGAGAAAGAGCGAGAATATTCTCAAGGCACCCGTGAGTATTGAAAAGCTTGGCCCTGATGAAATCAGGTCCAGTGCACAGCCTTCTTTCTTTGATGCAATAGAAAACCTCAAAGGCCTCCAGGTTATATCGCCCAGTCTTGGTTTTAAAGTGATCAACGCACGCGGATTTACGAATACTACCAATGTACGTTTTGTCCAGATGGTTGACGGCCTGGACATCCAGGCGCCGCATATCGGTGCACCCATGGCTAATGCGTTGGGGCCGGGGGATCTCGATATTGTAACCGTTGAAGTGGTCCCGGGTTCCGCATCAGCATTGTATGGCATGAATGCGATTAACGGAACTGCAAATTTCATAACCAAAGATCCATTTGAGACACGCGGGTTAAGTTTCCAGCAAAAAACGGGTGTTAACCATCTGGGCGATGCTGAACGACGCCCGGCGGCGTTCACTGAGACGTCCTTGCGGTGGGCTTCTGCCTACCATGAAAAATTCGCTTTTAAAGTTAATGGTACTTGCACGCAGGGGTACGACTGGTACGCTAACAATCTTGCCGACCTCAATCCGAATGCAAATATTTCAACCAACCTTACCGGCAACGGTAATCCCGGAGCGGACCGTGTGAACATTTACGCCGATGAATCATCCAATCGTCGAACCATTACACTCGATGGCCGGCAGTATGTGGTCAGCCGGACTGGTTACGCGGAAAAAGAAATGGCCAGCTACCATCTGCAGAATTTCAAGGGGGATGCTTCTTTGTATTACCGCCTGGGCCAGGATGCCACTTTAAGTTACACTTTTCGTATCGCGCACAGCAATACAATCTACCAGCGTACAAACCGGTTCCGCCTTGATAATTATATTACCAGCCAGCATAGCCTGGTACTAAAATCGAAAAGTATCCAGCTTCGTGCATATGTTAACCGGGAGAACACCGGTGATTCATACAATATTCGCTCAATGGCGGAGAATGTAGAACGGAGTTTCAAAAGTGATAATACCTGGTTCTCTGATTTTTCTTTCAGGTTCAATGAACTTGCTGTAAATGGGGTCGGAGTGCCCAAAGCAATGAGCGATGCCCGGGCCTATGCGGACATGGGAAGGCCCCAGCCAAACAGTCCTCAGGCAAACGACCTGATCGCGCGGCTTCGTGATATTAATAACTGGGACCAGGGAGCGGCGCTGCGTGTCCGGGCATCCATGTACCACGCGGAATTTCAGCACAGCCTGACTGATGGGTTGCTCCGCACCCTCAATAACCGGCACCAACTTTCGATCATGTATGGTCTTGATTTCCGTGACTATGTTGTAGTTCCTGATGGCAATTACTTCATCAATCCGGTGCATGATGGAAAAAATCTCACCTATTGGAAAACCGGTGGTTTTATCCAGGCCACAAAAATGTTGTTTCATCAAAAACTGAAATTGGATGCTGTGCTTCGCGTCGATAAAAACCAGTATTTTCCTGCGAAGCTGAATCCGCGGCTGGCAGCTGTATATTCGCCGCATCCTGAGCATAACATCCGGCTCGCGGTACAGCAGGGATACCGGTTCCCTAGTCTGTTCGAGGCATTTTCAAATATCAATAGCGGCGGTGTACGCAGGGTTGGTGGCTTGCCAGTTATGTCCAACGGTATCTTTGAAAACAGTTTCCTCCGTTCTTCGATTGACGCGTTCCAGGCAGCTAACACGACCGACATCAACAATAATTCTCTCACGTTATCCCAGGCTTTGCAAAAAAACCAGGGATTGCTCAGGAGGAATAACTACACGTACCTAAAGCCGGAAGAGATCCGCGGGGTCGAGGCAGGATACCGGGCAAGCCTGTTGGAAAATAAGCTCAGCCTCGATGTTGATTTCTATTACAACGTTTATCGCAACCTGATGGCGCAGGTGGACGCAAATATACCACGAAACCCTTCGCCCGACAGCATCCTGTTTTCACTTAATAACCGGCAGGACCAGAATCGCTACCGGCTCTGGACGAATTCACGCACAGTGAGTTATAATTATGGAAGTTCGCTCGGTATCAGCTGGACATTGCCAGGGAATTTTCGTGCAGGGGGTAATATTACAGTTGCGCGGCTCGCCCGGAAGTCGCAGAATGATGGACTCGAAGACGGGTTTAACACTCCTTCCTTTATTTACAATCTGAGTTTTGCTAATCCAGCAGTTGTTTCACATGTCGGCTTTGGAATCAACTACCGCTGGCAAAGCAGTTACCTGTGGCAGTCCTCGCTTGCGACAGGAACCGTTCCTGCTTATGGCTCACTGGATGCCCAAGTTCAGTATAGTTTTACACACAGTAATTTAAATGTAAAAGTGGGTGCAACAAATCTGCTGAACAGTTACTACCTTTCTTTTATTGGAGGGCCGGCAATCGGCGGGTTTTATTACACTACGATTACTATGCACGTCTTGTAGGGACGGCAGGTTGCACAAATCGGTTTCTGTTGTATTCAAAGTCGCCTTGGCTCTTATAAATATTCTGGAACGAAAGCCCTGAAACCGTAAAGTCAAAATTGGGTTGGAGCAGGGTACACTACTGATCCTGCAGGTATATTTAAAGCGGACTACAAGGTCTTTGTTAATCAAATCTTTGTTCCTGATTCACTCGTATCCAACTTTGTATCGGATTTGCATTTTCCTGTTTATCAACTTTATTCCGACTGCAGTATAGTTGCGTCTTTATTGGTACCTTAAACCGGGATTACGAACAGCCACCTTAATTGAATCTTCATTTTTTATCTTAAACAAAGAGTAATGAAAGTTTACAATTCGAAAACGAAAAGGGAGACTGTTCCGGCTGCATTAGGCCGAAGGAAGGCCTTGAAAATCCTGTCCGCTATTTCGGTGGGTGCGGCTTTACCCGCGCAATTACTGGCAAATGAAACTGCAGGCAGCCAACCGGTAAGTAAGATTGGTCCCAGGCTCAGGAAAATTGCCACCGAGGAGGCCTGGTGTATTCCGGAAATAGCAGAAAGCCTGAAAGCTATGTCAAGGAAAGGCGGCAGCAACCTTGATTACAAGCTGCTCGCCCAAATTTACGATGCACCAGCTGTCCCGGTTGTACAACAGGGTGCAGCTGCAAACCAGACTGCCAATCGTGATGCCTCAGCGGGCCTTATGCTCCCTAAATTATTGGATACAGAGAAAGCCAGAATAGATGATATGAACACAAACGGGGTTGATATACATCTTTTATCTGTTGCTCTCCCGGGTGTTCAGATATTTGAGCAAAACCAGGCAGAAGGATTAGCGAAGCTGGCAAATGACAAATTGCATGAGGTCATTAAAAAAAATCCGGACAGGTATGCCGGATTGGCTTGTTTCGCCCCTCAAAATCCCGTTAATGCCGCAAAGGAGATGGACAGGGCGGTTAATGGGTTGAAGCTGAACGGGTTTCTTGTAAACTCACACACCGATAATATCTATTTCGATGACGAGAAGATGTGGCCAATTCTGGAAGCGGCCGAAGCGTTAGGTTATCCGTTATACATCCACCCACGTGCACCTTCTGATGGCATGGCGCTGCCCTTTCAGGATTATCGGTTGGAAGGGGCCGTGTGGGGTTATGGGGTGGAAACAAGCACACATATTATTCGAATGATCGTCGGTGGGGTGTTTGATCGCTTCCCGAAATTACAGATTGTTATCGGACACATGGGTGAAGCATTGCCGTTCTGGCTTGGTAGATTGGATTTTATGGCAAGGCCAGGTGCAAGGGCAGGCCGAAAAAACCAATTGAAGCCGAGCGAGTATTTCCAACGAAATATATTTATAACTACAAGTGGCGTGGAGGATCCGTTAGCCTTGCAATATTGTATTGACAAAATAGGCGCTGACAGGATTATGTGGGCTATAGATTACCCGTTCCAGCCAACGGCTCCTGCTGTGGCTTTCATTGAGTCTGCTCCGATATCTGATGAAAACCGGCAGAAAATCGCCCATACAAATGCTGAAAGGATTTTTAAGATCGGGATGAAGTGAACAGCTAACAACCGCCGACTTAGTACCGCCCAGGCTTAAAACAATCCAGCATTTCTGGTACAAGACTTTCTTTCGTGGTCAAAACAAAACTACTTTACTTCCCGGCGGAACAGGATCGGTGAAATATTTGTCCGCTGCCTGAATAATTTATTAAACGACTGGGGGTGCTCAAAACCCAGACGGTAAGCAATCTCTGCGGTTGTCAGGGATGTCTGGCTCAACAGCATTTTTGCTTTTTCAATCAAAGAAAGGTGTATATGTTGCTGGGTGGTCTTACCGGTAATTGCTTTCAGCATATCTGAAAGATAACGCTGGGATACGTTCAGGTGCATGGCGATGTCCTGTGGTGAAGGCAATCCGCCGGATAAACTGGTTTGCTGATCAAAGTATTCCTCCAGCCAGCTATTCATTTTTGTAACCAGGTCATGATGCAGATTCTTCCTTGTCTGGAATTGCCTGTTGTAGAATCTGTTACTATGGTTCATCAGCAGTTCAATTTGGGAAACGAGCACCTCTTCACTGAACTGATCAATATCATGCGCTAATTCTTCTGAAATAGCGTGGAAAAGGGTCAGCATCGTCTGTTTCTCTTTTTCAGAGAGGAATAAAGCTTCCGATACATCGTAGGAGAAAAATCCGTACTGATGAATGCGCTGGGCCAGTGGATGCCGGTCCAGCAGTTCCTTGTGAAAATAAAGTGCGTAACCTTCGTAATCATCGGGATCGGATGATTTCAACACAGACTGCCCGGCCGCAAGGAAAGCCATTCCGCCTTCCTTGAAATCGTATGTCCCCGGTCCGTACCTGATACTTCCCTTGTAGGTTAATTTGAAAGAGATTTTATAAAAATCCAAAACAAACCACCTGTCGGCATCACCCATGTCGATCTTTGCCTGGTCATAGTTAACCAGCCCAATCAAAGGATGAGCGGGTGGCTGCAGTCCCATATGACGCATCAGGTCTGTAATGCTGCTGAATTGTAAAGCTGCTTCAGAAGATGGCTCCATAATCTGTAAAATTAGCTCAATACGATGTTTTATTATCCCTGGACGGATGGACGTATCACGATGTCGCCAATGTCTACATTCCCCGGTTGTGAAACTGCATAGGCCACTGCCTGTGCAATGGAGTCCGCCGGAATAGAAATCTGGTCTGCTTTTTCCTGACTTGCCTCACGGATGGCCTCATTCCGGATATTACTCACGAACTCCGATTGTACATACCCGGGCGAAATACCGGTTACCCGCCAGCGTCCATCTGACTCCTGACGCAAAGCCTCGCTGATTGTCCGTACTGCATTTTTAGTACCAGCGTATACTCCCATCGCGGGCACGATGGCTATTCCGGCGGTGGATATGATATTAATGATATGTCCCGAACCTTGTTTTTTAAATTGTGGCAGCGCAGCGGCAATGCCATATAGAGTACCCTTTATATTGACGTCGATCATCTGTTGCCATCCTTCGATATCCAGGTCTTCCATTTTGGAGAGTTGTGCGATACCTGCGTTATTGACCATCACATCCAATCCTTCAAAACGGTCTATTGCTAACGCCACGAGCTTTTGCAAATCTTCCCGGTTCGTCACATCCGTTTCGCGCCAGGCAACCTGTCCGCCATAGCTTTGAATGGCGGCAGCCAGGTTCTGCAGCCTGTCGGCCCTGCGCGCTCCAATCACAACTTTCGCACCCCCTGCGGCAAGCAATTCTGCCGTTGCTTTGCCGATACCACTACTGGCACCGGTGATCACCACCACTTTATTTTTTAGTCCGTTTTGCATTTTATGTTTGTTTTAAACACAAAGTTGCGCATAAACCTCCGGCATTGAGTTGCCGGTTTAGCCGTATGTGTAGCCGATTTGGCGGGCCGGCGCTGTTTCCATAAAGCCCGGCCAGCCAATGCGTCGGCCATGCGTGCCCGGAAAGACGACGCTTGGCCACCTTGGATTTCCCGGTTTATAAAACAGGTTAATTTTCCCGTTTTTTTGTACGCAATGAGTAATTTTTACCTCCAACCAAACCGGGAACAAATCGATCAAAGTATTATGTAAGGCGGATTTCCCCTGTTCCCGATCTTACAATCAAAATCAAGTGTTCTGCACAGACTTTGATTGACAGATTGCAGAATATAAATACATAAACAAACCCTTTAATGGATATCCCTGCCTCCAAGGAATTGCCTTTATCTGATGATTCAGCGGAGAATGCCCGTATAAACGCGCTTCAGGGTTATTCTATTCTCGATACCCTGGAAGAAAAGGATTTTGATGAACTCACTGGACTTGCCGCTGCGATTTGTGATATCCCCGTAGCACTGGTGAGCCTGGTAGACCGCGAACGCCAGTGGTTTAAATCCCATCATGGCATTCCCCTCCGTGAGACAGACCGATCAATGTCTTTTTGCGCCCATGCTATAAATGACCCTTCAAATGTTATGCTTGTGCCGGACGCACGCCAGGATATTCGGTTTGCAACTAACCCGTTGGTAACGGGGAATCCGCATATCGTTTTTTACATGGGCGTGCCCCTTGTAAGCCTGGAGGGGTTTGCGTTGGGAACGTTGTGTGTGATTGACCAGCGTCCCCGGGAACTGACCGATGCCCAGGTCAAATCCCTTTCTGTACTGGCCCGACAGGTAATGGATAAACTGGAGTTGCGTAAACAATCGCTCGCCCTCGAAGAAGCAAATGGTATCCTGTCCTCTGCAATGCAGCTGGCACGCTTAGGTACATTTGTTTACGACCAGAAACTGAAAAAACTGGATGCTGACGAGCAGTTTTGCCGGATGTTCTCTGTAAAAAACAGTTCACTCTCCATGGAAAGCGTCTGGACCAATGTGCCTTCCGAGGAGAGACGTCGGATGAAATTGCTCATACGGCAGGCTTCCGATGATGGCGGTGAATTTTCCAGCGAGTTCCGTATGCTGGCTGGCGAACAGCCGATGCGCTGGTGTTCCGTGTCGGGCAGGGTGTTGTTGGCCACGGAAGTGCAATCGGGTAAAGTCATTGGTGTGGTGCAGGATATCAGCGACAGGAAGGAGCGGCAGCAGGCGAAAGATGCCTTCCTTGGGGCGGTAAGTCATGAACTTAAAACGCCTATTACAGCGCTCAAATCCGGACTCCAGCTGTTCCGGACATATCATCAGCAGTTATCAAAGGAGGCACTGATGGGTTTGATCGAACGATCTGTTCGCAGTGTCGACCGGATCAACGGCCTGGTGGATGACCTGCTGCAAATGCATTTCCTGCATGAACGGCAGATTGTCTCCGGGAAGGAACGCCTGAATCTGTATGAACTGATCGGTCAATGCATTGATGACCTTCCGGACTACAGCCAGCGGCTGCAACTGGGTGGGGAACAGGATTGTTTCGTGTATGGCGACCGGAAACAACTGGAGCAGGTTGTGCACAACCTGATAGATCATGCGCTTCAGCGCACGCGTAAAAAAGGCTTATTGATTAATCTTGACTGTGAGCCAGGGTATGTGAAGGTGACAATAGGGCCGGTTTATTATATAGATAACCCTTCTGAAGCTGCTTTGTTCCGGCGTTATTCCATAACCGACCTGCCGCGTCTGAAAAAAACCGGTCTGGCAGTTGGCTTATATCTTTGTTCTGAAATTATACTGGAACATGAGGGGACTATCGGAGTTGATCCACTGGAAGAGTTATCGAACCAGTTATGGTTCCGTCTCCGGCTGGCTCCTGCCAGCTCTTAAAAATCTGTCAACATAATTTACAACAACGTGATCCTGGTTTTGCAATCAGAGGGATTGATTGACAGGTATAGTGAAACTGAACGTCGAACCTTCCCCATGGGTGCTTTCCACCCACAGTGAACCATTGTGATTTTTTATAATCTGGTCGCAGATGTAAAGGCCTATTCCCATCCCCGGATATTTCATCTGGATGTGCTGCGAGCGGAAAAACCGGTCGAACACGTGTTTTTTCTCGTCCTCGCTGATTCCCACTCCCTTGTCTGTGACCGAAAGTTTGACGTAATCGCCCACACGACCGATATAAACGTTTACCTCACTGCTGTTGTCCGAGTACTTGATAGCATTGGAAAGCAGGTTCACGATCACCTGCACCAGGTGTCCTTCATCCAGCAGCAATTTTACATCCGTGGAACCTTCCAGTTTGATTATGCGATCCGGAACAGTATCGCCGAATTCGAAAATTGTTTCCCGCACCAACAGGTCAAAATCATACTCTTCCATCAGCAATTTGACACTTCCGCTCTGGATCCGGGCCATATCGAGTAATTCCGATATGAGGTTATTCAGTCTTTCGGCAGATTTTTCTGTTTTCGCCAGTATGTTTACCAGTCGAGGGTTTGTATCCGCTTTTACCAGTGTTGAAGCCACCTGGATATATCCTTTGATCGTTGTCAGGGGTGTTTTCAGTTCATGGCTGGCAATAGAAAGAAAGTCGTCTTTTCGCATTTCCATAGCCCTTCGCTCCGTTATGTCTTCGATCGCCAGGAGAATGCGGTCTTTGTACTTGCCTTCAAGCTCTACCCGGTATGCATTCAGCAACATCAGTTTCTTGCCGATTGTCGGGAAATCATGTTCAACTTCAAAGTCAAGTACCGGATTGGAGGTCGGCAGCACCTGATCCAGCAGCACCCGGAGTTGTTCACTGTTCCATTGACCATTGCCCAGTTCAAACAGGCTCCTGCCTTTGGTTTCTTCAAGGGTAACCTGGAAGACGCGCAAGAAGTGATGGTTGACACTTAAAACAATCAGGTCAGGAGAAAGAACAATCAGGCTTTCGCGGACGGTTTCAATAATGCTGGCGAGGTATTGCTCGTTTTCCCTGAGACGCTGGGTGGTTTCGGCAACTTCCCTGGCCATCGCTTCCCGTTCGTTTACAAGGGTCTCTTCCGCATTTTTCCGCGCGGTAACATCATTCTGGATACCGATAAAAAAACGAATATTGCCTTTGGCGTCTTTAACGGGAGAGAGATAGAGTTCGTTGTAGAATAAATGCCCGTCTTTTTTATAGTTCCTGAGTTCGACCCTGCACGCTTTGCCGGAGTTGATATGTTCCCGAAGTTTATCGAGTTCCGGTTGGGCCCGGTCAGTGCCTTGCAGGAACCGGCAATTTCTCCCGATGATTTCCTGGCGTTTATAGCCCGTTATCATTTCGAAGGAGTCATTACAAAAGATGATCGGGTTGTCGGGCTGCGTGTTGTCGGTGATCGTTATACCCGCAGTCGTGGAATTGAGGGCTGTAGTCAGGAGGCTTAGCTCCTCCATTGTATTGAGTCCGGTAAATGGCAGGAGACTGCCCGGAGTATTTTCAATCATGCTTTAATCAGAGTTTCGGGGACGAATTTACGATTTCAGAGCAGAAATTGGGGTCAGGCAAGTGACGATTGCTTAAATCCGGGAAAACCTGTAAGGTTAAGCAGGCTTGAACTTCCGCCCGTGCACGGTTGCGACCTGACTATTTAAGTTTCAGCAAAATTCCTTGGGAATGTCGAATGTAATTTCCTGTCAGACTCCCTTGCGCAGACTTTCGGCGTAAGCATCGGGGAGTTCACTGTTTTCCACTGCTTTTGCTGCCGTTTCAATATCGTATTCAAAACGGATGAACTCCACCGCAACGCTATCAGCCTGCAGCAGGTCGCTATTTTCATTGACAGTAATTATTACATAACCACCCCGTGGATCGCTGTCTTTTGGTTTTCCGACAGACCCTATGTTGACGGCATGCCTGTGCCTGGTTATGCCCTCATTGGTCTCGCTGATGATTCGATGATAGGGTTTGTGTGTATGCCCAAAACACATGAGATCTGCATCCGCATCCTGCATGATTCTCAACAGGCTTTTTTCATCACGGTCTTCGAAAAGATATTCGTTGATCCTGCGGGGACTGCCATGCACGAGTAACAAATTCAATTTATCATTGTTGAGACGGAACTCAATCCTGATATGTGCCGGGAGGGTGCGTAAGTAGTGTCGTTCTGCCTCGCCGATTATGCTATTGGTGAAGGCGATTGACACCGCGCCATTCTGTTTTTCGATGTCGGTTTTGTAGGCGCAACCGCAATCATCGCTGGATCTTCCGATTCCGAAATCATAGTTCCCGGAAATTGTCGGGATATTCCTTCTTTTTATTTCCTGCACTACTTCATTGGGCCAGATGTTATAACCTACCAGGTCGCCGAGACAGTAAATAGAGTCTGCATTATGTTTTTTGATGTCCTCGAAAAACGCTTCCAACGCAGGGAGGTTTGCGTGGATGTCTGAGAAAAGAATAATTTTCATGATACCTCAGTTTTACTGTAACATCATCCAGGTGTGCAGCAAGCTCCTGCATCACCGGGTTTTTCGCCGTAAACGGTAATACTGAAGATGCCTGTTGAACCGCCTTTAAAAGAATTGATTTCATCCGGGCTCATGTATTTTGCAAGGATATCATCCGGAATCACAATCGGTTTTTTTTTTTGTACGGTAATGCCGTTAAAGCCGGTCTGTTCAATAAACCGGAGGTAGTCGTCTTTCTGTATTGCGCCAGACACGCATCCTGCGTACATTTCCGCATCCTTTTTTAATGCCTCAGGAAGTTCTCCCGACAGGACGATATCCGATATGCTGAAGTGACCTCCGGGTTTTAATACGCGGAATACTTCTTTAAGCACCGCAGGTTTGTCCGGAACAAGGTTCAATACACAGTTGCTGACAATGACGTCTGCGATACCTGATGCCACCGGCATGTCCTCAATATCGCCCTGTCGGAACTCGACATTCTTAAATCCCAGTTTGTCTGCGTTGATCCGGGCCTTGTCAATCATCGGAGTGGTAAAGTCTATTCCGATCACTTTGCCTGTTTCCCCGGTCTCCGCCCTTGCTATAAAGCAGTCGTTACCTGCGCCGGATCCCAGGTCAATTACTGTGTCGCCCGGTTGAATCTTTGCAAATTGCGTTGGCAGGCCACAACCCAGACCCAGATCGGCATCGGGAACATACCCACCGAGGTCTGTATAGTCGTCGGTCATGATATTATAGACTTCCGTACTGCAGCCTCCCGCCCCGCAACAGGAGGATTGGTTGGCTTCTTTGTCCTGCAAGGCGATTTCGCTGTACTTCCGACGGACAATTTCTTTGAGTTCGTTATCTTTTTCCATTGTGTTGCGTTGTAGATATTCATTGTTATATTACGATATACTCGGTCAAAAAAAATGCTAACAGCAGTTTTCTCTGCCGGAATATTTCCCGAAAAAGGTTTCAAACATCATTCGGTACTGTTCCCATACTTTGGGGTCTATGCAATAGCAGACGCTCGTTCCTTCGATAGTACCCTGGATGATCCCTACATTTTTTAATTCTTTCAGGTGCTGGCTGATTGTTGCCTGCGCCAGTCCGAGTTCTTCCACAAGATCGCCGCAGATACATGCCTGGGCTTTAACCAGGGTCTGTATAATAGCGATCCGGGCCGGATGTCCAAGTGCCTTCATCATGGAGGCAAGTTTGTTCTGTTCTTTCGAGAATATTTCTGACTTCGTCAATCCCATTATTGCAATATTACGATGGATGGGTGATTGTTCCAATTTTTTTATGGAACATGATCGGGGTGGCGGCCATGCAACGCCGACGCGCGTATGCATCCTCCGGCCAGTTCGCCGGTATCGCCGCACGACAGGCCCTGCCTGGTTTCCGCAGGTTAAACAAACATCCTCGTACCATAAGCCTGGTAAGTTTTCCGGAAGGTCTTAGGCACACATCCTTTCCTCTTCTTAAAGATGCGGTTAAAGTTAGAAATGTTATTAAAGCCGCACTCATAGGCTATTTCAGCTACGCTTTTGGAGGTGTCGATGAGTAGCCTGGTGGCATTGCCTATCCTGATTTCAGTAAGGCTGTCAATAAACGTATTGCCGGTGCGCTGCTTGAAGAAGCGGCTGAACGACACCTCGGTCATGTTGATCAACGCAGCAGCTTCTTTCAACGTAATTTCTTTTTCAAAATTCTTATTGACGTGTTCCATTACGATGGCTATACGCCGGCCATTGTAATGGTTGCCTTCGCCATTGCCCGTGGTGAACGATGCATCTGACAGGGTACACATGTTCCGGCTCACTGACAGGTCATGCAATATCGACATCAGTTCAAGGATCGAATCGAAACCATGCTTCTGCTCCATCTGTTGGATACGTGTGGCCACCCGCTTTGCAGTTTCCTGGCTGAATAATATACCTCTGGAAGATTTCTCCAGCATACTCCTGATAAAACTGAGTTGATTGCGGCGCAGAAACCTTTCATCGAAGAGATCCTTGTGGAACTGAATCGTAACTTCCCTGATCTCTTTGCTTTTGCATTGATGCGTGAACCACCCATGCTCAAGATTACTGCCGACTAATACCAGCTCCATGTCTGAAATTTCATCAATGTGATCACCCACAACGCGCCGGGCGCCCCTGGCATTGATGATTAAATTCAATTCAAATTCTTCGTGGTGATGCAGTGGAAAGTCAAAGCCTGCTTTTATCCTGGTGAATAAAGTAAAACAATCTGCCTGTGTGAGAGGGATGATTTCCTTTAGAAGATTTTTTTTAATCATGGCAAACATATTGAGCTCCTGTGGCCTTAAAGGTTAAAAATACGGATAAAATACCATCAGTTCTATGCACGTCGTCTTTGCTTGTTATAAAGCCGTATAAAGCGAAAGAATGCGCATTCTAGGTAAAAAACTACGTGTAGTTGATAAATAAGTATCAATTGGTTATTTCGATATCAATTTATATTTGTAGAACGGCAACGCTGCTTGAAACACTTTGATGATAAACCGATCGTGTACCAGGTGCTTTGTCAGTCGTTCTCTTTTGAAACATAGCGACGGCAGTGATGCGCAGCTGATCTCTAACCCTACTATAGTACTTCGATAAAAGCAGTTCGTGAAAAAATCAGTTGCCATATTCATCCTGATCCTGTCCATATTTTTTGCTGCGGCAGACCTGCGCGCCCAACAGGGCTTCGTGACTGTTCAGAACCACCAGTTTTTCCTTAATGGCAAACCCTACTACTATACCGGCGCCAACTACTGGTATGCCGGCTTGCTGGCGCTTCAGCCCGATGATCAGAGGGGCATACGGTGTTTGAAACAGGAGCTCGATTTCTTAAAAAGTAACGGCGTCAGCAATCTCCGGGTGCTGGGAGCGGTTGAGGGAAGCGGACAGATACAGGCTGTGCAACGGGTCCAGCCTGCTTTACAACCACTCAATGGTCAGTTTGATACAACCGTGATACGGGCCATGGACCTGCTTCTGGCAGAAATGGCAAAGCGTGACATGAAGGCTGTAATCTACCTGAGTAACAATTGGGAATGGAGCGGCGGCTTTTTGCAATACCTGAACTGGAATGGGAAATTGGCGGACAGCTCATTACACAAAAAGCTTTCATGGGATGCCTTGCGTGACGAGGTCAGCGGTTTTTACTCCTGCATGCCTTGCATCGACGGGTACCTGAAACAGGTTGCCCAGCTCGTCAACAGGGTCAACACGGTTAGCGGCCGCAAATACTCCGACGATCCTGCGATTATGGGATGGGAACTGGCAAATGAACCCCGGCCAATGCGCGCTGCAGCGGACCGGGCCTACCTTGATTGGATTAAACAGGCGTCCGGTTTTATCAGGCGGCTGGATGCAAACCATCTTATCACAACCGGTAGTGAAGGGGAAATGGGTACTGAAAGTATGGACCTGTTCCGGGAAACCCATGCCTTACCAGATGTCGACTACCTGACTATTCATATCTGGCCGAAGAACTGGGGTTGGTTTCAGCCAGCAACCATGAAGGAAAATTTGCCTGTCGTACTTGACCGCACGCTGTCCTACATCGGCAGGCATGACAGTATCGCCCGCCTGCTCAATAAGCCCTTGGTGATAGAAGAGTTTGGCCTGCCGCGGGACGGACATTCCTTTGATCCAACTTCAACCACGGTTTTGCGCGACAGTTATTTCAAAGCCATCTTTGAATTACTGGAAAAAAATGCCCGGACAAACGGCGTCATCGGAGGCCTGAATTTCTGGTCCTTTGCCGGGCTGGCGCGACCAATACCGGGGCAGACCTTCTGGAAAGAGGGCGACGACTACACCGGTGATCCCCCAATGGAAGAACAGGGATTGAATTCGGTGTTTGACAGGGATAAGTCCACCTGGAATATCATAAAAAAGACAAAAACGAAAGCAGGTACAAAGCCATAAGTTTATATAATGCGATTACAACTATTAGACATAGGCATCATCGTCAGTTATCTCGTAATGATGGTATTACTGGGGTGGTTTCTCCGGAAAAAGGCGCGCGAAAGCAAAGAGAGTTACCTGATGGCGGGCAAGAAGTTACCCTGGTATATGCTGGGTCTCAGTGATGCCTCTGATATGTTCGACATCAGTGGTACGATGTGGATGGTATCGCTGTGTTTCGTATATGGATTGAAAAGTATCTGGATACCCTGGCTCTGGCCGGTGTTTAACCAGGTCTTCAACATGATGTTTCTCGCAAAGTGGCTGCGCCGGAGCAATGCCAATACCGGCGCGGAGTGGCTTGCCACCCGGTTCGGTATTTCAGGACGTGGGGTAAAGGCATCACACAACGTTGTGGTGGCATTCGCGTTAATCGGTTGCCTTGGTTTTTTAGCTTACGGTTTTATAGGCCTTGGTAAATTCATCGAGATACTGGTGCCCTGGTCCGTGGTCCAGCCCCACCTGCCATTTACCATTGCCCCTGAGTACGCGGCCCATTTTTACGGAATCGTATTCACGGTATTTGCCATGTTTTATTCAATACTTGGCGGGATGCACAGTATTGTGATCGGTGACTTCATCAAGTATATGATAATGACTATTGGCTGCCTGGCCATTGGCATCATTGCCTGGCAACACCTGCATTCAGGCGGGCAGGTACTGAAGGTGCCCGGGGGATGGGATACTCCTTTCTTCAGCTGGAAGCTGGATGTTGACTGGACAGGGTATTTTGCTGCAGCCAATGAAAAAATCAAAAATGACGGGTACAGTCTGTTTGGGATTTTCTTCATGATGATGACGTTCAAGGGTATCTTCTCCAGTTTTGCGGGTCCTGCACCGAACTATGACATGCAAAAGGTGCTCAGTACTAAATCCCCAAAAGAAGCCTCCAAAATGACAGGGTTTGTGTCCATTGTTTTGTTGCCTATCCGTTATACAATGGTTATAGGATTTACAATCCTGGCGCTGCTTTATTACAACCAGTTGAACTTGTCAGATGCCCGGGGAAGTACGGATTTCGAACTTATACTGCCTGCGGCAATGAACCAGTTCCTGCCGGTCGGTATCCTCGGCCTGGTGCTGACAGGCTTGCTGGGCGCATTTATGGGAACGTTTTCTGGAACCCTGAACGCTGCACAGGCTTATATTGTCAATGACATCTACCTCAAGTATGTGAATCCCGCGGCGAGCCGCAGGAAGATAATCAATATGAATTACCTGGTTGGCGTGGTGGTAGTGATCATTGGTATTACTCTCGGGTTTTTTACAAAAGATGTAAACAGTATTTTACAATGGATCGTCTCTGGTTTATACGGTGGGTATATTGCTGCCAATGTGTTGAAATGGTACTGGTGGCGTTTTAACGCCAATGGGTTCTTCTGGGGTATGCTCGTCGGTATCGTTGCCGCACTTGTGTTCAGTCAGTTAATCCCCTCTGCCGATCTGCTCTATTACTTCCCGCTCATGCTGGTGATATCCCTCGCGGGCTGTCTTGCCGGCACCTACAGTGTACCGGCTACGGATACGGAGGTGCTGAAAAGTTTTTACCGGACCGTCCGTCCATGGGGTTTCTGGAAGCCGGTTCACCAACTGGTGGTAGCAGATAACCCCGGTTTCCAGGGCAACAAACGATTCAAGCTGGATATGTTCAATGTGGTCCTGGGCATCATTGCCCAGTGTTGCCTGACTATTCTCCCGATGTATCTCATTCTCTGGATGAAGTTGCCATTGCTTATCACCATCCTGATCCTTGGCGTAATCATCCTGATACTGAAGAAGACGTGGTGGGATAAACTGGAAGACTGACTTCGGGGAAGTTTCGTATTCTGACAAATTATTAATGATATATAAATAACGAATGAGCAATACTTTTTACACCCGCCTTGAAAAACTGGAAGGTGGCTATAACAAACTGATTGGTCTTAAGAACAGGCCGCACGACTATTCCAACGGTGTAGTCGAACGGTATGTTTATCCGGTTGTCACTGCCGCACATGCCCCGTTGGCCTGGCGGTACGACCTTAACCCGGAAACAAACCCCCACCTGATGGAACGGATCGCTATCAATGCCACCTTGAACGCGGGTGCGATCAAACTGAACGGGAAATTCCTGATGGCCGTGAGGGTGGAGGGAAGCGACCGGAAATCGTTTTTTGCGATAGCAGAAAGTGATAACGGTATTGATGGTTTTGAGTTCTGGGACTATCCGGTAGAAATGCCTGAGACCGAAAACCCTGATACAAATGTCTACGATATCAGGCTTGTACAACACGAAGACGGCTGGATCTACGGTCTGTTCTGTACGGAAAGAAGGGATCCATCGGCACCGACGGGAGACCAGAGTGCTGCGGTAGCGCAATGCGGGATTGCCCGCACGCTCGACCTGAAATCATGGGAACGTTTACCTGACCTGAAAACCAGGTCGTCCCAACAGCGCAACGTGGTACTGCATCCGGAATTTGTAGGTGGCAGGTATGCGTTTTATACGCGGCCCCAGGACAGCTTTATCGAGGCTGGCAAAGGGGGTGGGATTGCAATGGGTTTTTGTGATTCGGTTGAGAATGCAGTGATAGATGAAGAGACCATCATTGATCCCAAAATCTACCACACTGTATATGAATTGAAAAATGGACAGGGCCCTGCGCCACTGAAAACAGCGCATGGCTGGTTGCATCTTGCACATGGTGTGCGTAATACAGCTGCCGGACTGCGGTATACGTTGTACATGTTCATGACCAGTCTTGAGGATGTAACCAAAGTCATTTACAAACCGGCCGGCTATTTTATGGCTCCTGAAGGGGATGAGCGGGTGGGGGATGTATCCAATGTGCTTTTCTGTAATGGCTGGATCGCCGAAGACAATGGGGCGGTATTCATCTACTATGCTTCAGCAGATACACGAATGCACGTTGCAACCACTACTATCGAAAAGTTGCTGGATTACGTAATGAATAGCCCGGCTGACGGCTTCCGCTCGGCCACGTCCGTGAACAATATTTATGAACTGGTTGATAAAAACCGTGCGGCACAAAATGTTGTTGCACGTGATGTGGTGAAATCCCTTCAGGAGTGATGGATACACAATCTTTTTATAATGAGGTGTCAGGTGAGCTGGACAGCATTCTCCGGTACTGGATGAAACATACGCCGGATAAACTCCATGGCGGATTCGTGGGTAGGATTGACCATCATGACTTCATTTATCCGGATGCTCCCAAAGGCGTTGTGCTGAATGCAAGGATCCTGTGGTCATTTTCTGCCGCCCATAACTTGCGTACAAATCCGGAGTATCTGGGTTTCGCTGAAAGGGCATTTGATTATATAGCGGAACACTTTATTGATGGGGTGTTTGGCGGTGCGTACTGGATGGTTGATGCCGAAGGGTCTCCCTTGAATACAAAAAAACAGGTTTACGCGCAGGCTTTTGTCATCTATGCCTGCAGTGAGTATTTCATTGCTTCGGGTGATGGCCGTGCCAGGGACCTGGCTGTGGAACTTTACTACCTCCTGCAACGACACAGCTATGATAGCAGGCTTGGTGGCTACTTTGAAGCGTTCACGCGTGACTGGAAACTGCTCGGTGACGCGAGGCTGAGTGAAAAGGATGAAAATGAGGTGAAGACAATGAACACTCACCTTCATATACTTGAGGCTTATTCCACGCTTTACAAAATCTGGCCGGATGATGGGCTTGCCGGCCATATCAGGGGACTATTAAAAGACTTCCCGGATCACATGGTGGATAAACATACAGGCCACCTGAAATTGTTTTTTTCCGAAGACTGGACGGTTAAGGGTAACACCTTGTCTTTTGGTCACGATATAGAAGCCAGCTGGTTGCTGCTCGAAGCGGCAGAAAACCTGCATGACCAGGAACTGACCAATGAATTTCTGTCGATGGCATTGCAAATGGCTGTGGCGGCCTCCCGAGGATTGGATATTGATGGAGGACTCTGGTACGAATCCGGGGATGCGGGCCAGAAACTGGTAACAGAAAAACACTGGTGGCCCCAGGCTGAAGCCCTTGTTGGATTTGTAAATGCATGGCAGATCAGTAACGATGTTGCCTGGCTTGAAAAAGCGATGCATACCTGGGAGTTTATAAAGAACCACATCATTGATTTACGTTCAGGTGAATGGGTTTGGGGGGTGGACCAGGATTACCAGGTCTTGTCGTCCGAGGACAAGGTGGGTGTGTGGAAATGTCCTTATCATAATGCCAGGGCATGTATTGAAATTATCAACCGTCTTGGTAATACCGCGATCTTTCCCGGCGGCAATGGTCTTAATACTTCCGTTGATAAGTCCCGCGAAGTATAATTCCGGAGTACGCCAGGATATATCCGGTGAAATAAAATTTACAAAATGAAAATAATCTTTTGTGTTATTGTGACGGCATTATGGCTGCAGGTACCTGCCCAGGGAGTTCCAGCCGATAAATCCGCGACCAAACAAACCGTGAATCTTTATAAAAACCTGGAAAAGCTGGTTAAAAAGGGGTACATGGTCGGGCACCAGGATGCACTCGCCTACGGGGTGGAATGGAAATATGAGTCAGGCAGGAGTGATATTAAAGATGTAACGGGTGATTATCCCGCTGTGTATGGCTGGGAGCTGGGCCATATCGAGAACGGTGCAGCCGTAAATCTTGACAGCGTGCCTTTTCGCAAAATGCGGCAGTATATCTCCGATGCGTACAGCCGCGGTGGTGTAATCACGATCAGCTGGCACGGAGATAATCCGATGACGGGAAAGTCTGCCTGGGACCCCGCGCCAGGTACCGTTGAATCCATACAGGAGGGAGGAGATAAACATGCCGTATTTATCCGGCAACTGGATAAAGTCGCGGATTTTCTCTTAAGTCTGAAGGGACCGTCGGGGGAATTGATACCCGTCATTTTCCGGCCATTCCATGAACACACGGGTGGATGGTTCTGGTGGGGAAACAAGACAACGAATGACGATCAGTATAAAGGATTGTTCCGTTTTACCGTTGACTACCTGAAACACAAAAGGAAAGTCCATAACCTCCTGTATGCCTATAACACAGGTACCGAGTTTACATCCGCCGAAACATACCTTGAACGGTATCCCGGTGATGACGTAGTTGATCTCCTGACCTTTGATTGTTACCAGGGCGCAACAGGTGAATCAGACAGTAGTTACCGTAATAAAACTGCCCGGGCACTGACAATTGTTGAAGCTGTTGCAAAGCAAAAAGGAAAAATCGCAGCGGTTGGAGAGACCGGGTATAACCAGGTTCCGGCTGAAAAATGGTGGACAGAAACGCTTGCACCGGCACTGGCAGGACATCAGTTTGCTTATGTGCTGTTCTGGAGGAACGCGGGTCTGAAAAAGAAAGAGAATCAGGTCGAATACTACGTACCATTCAAAGGGCAGCGATCTGCCGCCGACTTCCGCGTGTTTTACCGGCTGCCGGAAACACTATTCCAGAAAGACCTGAATTTCTCAATGATCTATAAATAAGCGTAGAGGCCAGACGCAAACAGAAACATCTTCAAAAAAGTCACGATGAACAGTATACGATTATCAGCACTGTTTCTTTTGGTTGCCTTTCAGGGCCGGGGCCAGGATCAAATCAGCCCTGGAACACGTATCGCTGACGAAATGGCCCGTTCGGTCCGGGCTGAGCTGCTCGACAAATATTACCCGGGAAATACAGACACATTGTACGGCGGGTTTATCACGACATACACTTATGATTTCCGGCCGACCGGACCGCAGGATAAATTCCTGGTAACCCAGGCCCGCCATATCTGGACCACATCCAAAGCCTCTCTCGTGTATCCGGAAGATGTTTATTATAAAACTGCTGCGAGGAATGGTTTCCTTTTCCTGAAAGACAAGATGTTGGACCATCAGTATGGGGGATTTTATAGCCTTGTGGACAGGGCGGGAAAGGATAAAAGTGATATCCTTGTCCCAAAGGACACCTACAGCAATGCCTTCGCGATTTTTGCCCTTTCGGCATATTTTGGGATGTCGAAAGATACTGCCGCTCTTGCCCTTGCAAAAACTGCATTTTACTGGCTGGAGAAACATAGTCATGATGCCAGGTATTCAGGATATTTCCAGCATCTGAAACGCGATGGAACGCCTGTAACGAGGTCAGTTACGACTGCTTCAACATCCGATATTGGCTACAAGGACCAGAACTCATCTATCCATCTCCTGGAGGCATTTACTGAATTGTACCAGGTCTGGCCGGACCCCCTGGTAAAAAATCGCCTGCAGGAAATGCTGGCCCTTGTGCGGGATAAAATCACTTCAGCAAAAGGCTCGCTGACCCTCTTCTTCACTCCGGACTGGCAGCCGGTTTCCTATCGGGATTCATCAGAAGCAATCATCATGAAACACCGAAATCTTGATCACATTTCTGCGGGGCATGATGTGGAGACTGCTTTCCTGATGCTGGAAGCCTCCCATGTGTTGGGTATCAAAAATGACAGAGCCACACTGGCTGTTGCAAAACGTATGGTGGACCATGCCCTTAAGAATGCATGGGATGATTCGCTGGGAGGTTTTTACGATCAGGCCTATTACTTCAGTCATAAACCGGGCATCACCATTACCCGGCATAGTAAAAACTGGTGGGCCCAGGCAGAAGGACTGAACACACTGTTGCTGATGGCGGATCTGTTTCCGGATGACCCGATGGGGTATTATGACCAGTTTGTAAAATTATGGGCCTACACCAGCAAGTACCTGATTGACCACGAGCACGGTGACTGGTATGAGGAGGGGCTGGATGGTGAGCCTGGCCGGAAAACGGCATTGAAAGCGCATATCTGGAAAGCAACCTATCATAATTACAGATCACTGTCAAGCTGCATCAGCCGCCTGAAGTCTGATGGACGTTGACGCATCATAATTGTCTGAATGACTAATAATTTAACTCTTTGTATCAATAGTACCGGGATTTGATAAAAACCTACTATTTTCTGAATTGAAGTTTTTTGAGTTTTACTGCTTATAAAATACTGCCGTATGTATAAAGCAAGCTTCATCAAAAAGCTTTCCCTTCCCCCTGACCTTTTTTCCCCTGATCGATGTGATGAACTCACACCCAACCAACTCTTATCCGATCACCTCGAGTAACCTTTCCGGATTCCTGACTGTGATCACTACTATAATTACAAAAATAAAACTGCTGAAATGCTTAAGCTCCTGACGAGATCCAACGAAACCCGCTGTAATGTCACAGCAGGTCGGTTGCTGAAAAAGCTCTGCCTCACAATCACTGTATTTTTCTGCTGCTCCTCCATATTCGGGCAGGGTGTTATCACCGGAAAAGTGACGAATGAAGCGGGTGACAGTGTTCTGGCCAATATCAATGTACAGGTAAAAGGGAAAAGTACTGCCACGCAAACCAGCGCGAACGGGGAGTTCTCTATTTCGGCTTTGCCTTCTGATGTATTGGTGTTCAGCTCTGCCAGTTACACAACACAGGAAGTGGCGGTGGGTGATCGTACAACACTCGTTATTTCCTTACAGGGTTCAGTTCAAAGCCTGGAGCGGGTGATAGTAATCGGATATGGCAGCCAGCGGAGGAAAGATTTAACCGGTGCTGTCAGCAGCATTAGTTCCCAATTAATTGAAAAGGTACCGGTGACCACACTGGACCAGGCAATACAGGGTCGGTCCTCTGGTGTACAGGTTACCAGCAACGACGGAGCTCCTGGTTCCGGTATCCAGATCCAGATCCGGGGTATCGGTTCGTTCGGGGACAATAATCCGTTATTTGTCGTGGATGGATATCCGGTTACCGGTGGTATCAGTAACCTTAATCCAAGCGATATCGCATCAATGGATATCCTGAAAGATGCATCTGCTACCGCCATCTACGGTAACAGGGCGGCAAATGGCGTGGTGATCATCACCACAAAACGTGGCCGCAGGGATGGCGTCCAGGTTTCATTCGATGCGTTGGCGCAAATACAGGCCAGGCCTAATACTCACAAAGTATTGAATGCTCAGGATTTCGCAGTCCTTGCAGCCGAGAGATCTGGTCCGGACGCTTTTGGATTACCGGCGTCGTGGGCAAATCCTTCGTCTTTGAGGAATATCGACTGGCAGGACGAAGTTTACCAGACTGGTCTGCGACAGAATTATAATATCGCCGTGCGGGGTGGAAATGAAAAAGTGCAATCCACTTTCTCGTTAGGATATGTTGACCAGAAAGGAATTGTATCGGAGTCATTTTACAAACGACTGAACGCAACGCTGGGTATTGATTACACCGTTAATCAATGGTTGAAGTCGAGTACAAACGTAAAATACAGCCGGGCCGACAGTAAAACGGCGTTTGGTACCGGTGGCCAGGATGCCGGATTCGGCGTGGGTACATTAACCAAACTTGTGCCGACCCTGACCGGTGGCAATCCATTGACTGATGAAATACAGGATGCCAGTGGCAACTACGGTTTTTATCCGAAAGACAATCAATATCTCAACTACAGCGATAATATCGTTGCGTTTATTGAAACGCAGGACCAGAAAAATGTTACCAACTATTTATTGGGCAATACTTCACTGGAGGCTACGCTTTTACCGGGCTTAAGGATCAAAACGAACCTTGGTCTGAACACGAGTGAATACGCTGGGTATTATTTTACCCCCTCTCATAACCGCAGCCAGGCGCCAATGCTTTCTTTTTATTCCCAGAGTGCCAACAATTCGTTTGACTGGCTTTGGGAAAACACGGTTGCGTATACAAAGAACTTTCGTGATCATAACATTGATTTTGTTGGTGGGGTGTCTGCGCAGGAAACAACGGTCAAGTCGATTGGCGGCCAGGGTAACGGTTCTGTAAGCAATGAGCTGCGTGACCTGGCAGCTGTAACCAATATCACCAACCTCTACGGTAACCAGGTGGTTACTTCCCTGACATCCCAGTTTGCAAGGTTGAATTATCGCTATAAAGACAGGTATATCGTCACGGCAACCGTCCGGCATGATGGATCCTCCCGATTTGCAGATGGCAACCGTTATGGTACTTTCCCTTCGGTGTCGGTAGCATGGCGCCTGAAGGACGAAAATTTCCTGAAGGACAATGCAGTAGTCTCTGACCTCAAGATCCGCGGTGGGATTGGTGAAGTGGGTAATCAGTCCATTGCTCCCTTCCAGTATCTCGGCCAGTACGGGTCAGGTGGTCCGCAAACCTCTTACAGCAATACAGGATATCCCTTTAATAAGGTCTACCAGGAAGGTATTGTGTTAAATGTATTGCCTAACCCGGATTTGAAATGGGAAGTTTCCAGGCAAACCAATATCGGATTGGACGCTGCATTCCTGAACAACAAACTGACTTTCTCTGCAGATTATTATGTCAAGGAATCCCGCGACTTCCTGTTGTCTGTGCCAATTCCCGCCCAGACTGGATTCACATCAGCTGCCAGGAATGTGGGCAGCATCCGGAACCAGGGCATTGAGCTGAGCCTGGAATACCGTGAGTCCTCTAAAGACTTTTCATATGGCCTGGGTGTCAATTTTACTACAGTCAAAAACAAACTCCTGAGCCTCGCGCCCGGGCAGGATGTGATTTTTAATCTTGTTGATCTTGGTTTCCCCAACACGGGCAGCGGGATCTGGTCAACATTCAGCCAGTCAAGAGTAGGCGGTTCTGTCGGGGAGTTTTATGGTTTCCAGTCTGGTGGTATTTTCCAGACGCAGGCCGAGATCGACGCTTTGAATGCCAAAGCGCAGGCGATTTACGGCAGCAATACGACCTACCAGGGTTCAACCGTGCAACCTGGCGACCGGAAGTTTGTGGATATAAATGGAGATGACCGCCTGACTGATGATGACCGCATTGCGCTGGGGAGTCCGATTCCGAAATTTTTTACTGCATTGAATGCGGATGCATCTTATAAAAACTTTGATTTTAATATGTTCTGGTATGCATCGGTCGGGAATAAAATTTTCAACTATGTGCAGCGCACGCTTGAAACCTTCGGTGCCACCCAGGGGGGTATCGGTATCCAGAATGTAAGCCAGGAATATTATGACAACCGGTGGACGGCAACCAACCCCTCGAATCGTTTTGCCAGGGCTGTAAAAAATGATCCGAATGGCAACACCCGTCCCTCCAGTGTGTATGTGGAAGACGGTAGCTACCTGCGACTGAAAAGCCTGCAGATCGGGTACACCATTCCCGGCAAAGTATTGAACAATGCGTTTTCCCGGTTAAGGGTCTATGTGAGTGGTCAGAACCTCATCACAATTACCGGTTACTCCGGCCTTGATCCGGAAATTGGTAATGCATCTTCGCCCTCAACTGGCGGGCGAAGCGTAACTGCATCGGGTATTGATATTGGTACCTATCCAAATTCAAGGTTTTTCACTTTTGGTTTAAACGCTACCTTCTAATTGTAAAACGAACTTGTATGAAAAATATATCTAAACATATATCGATAATAGCAATCGGTTTCGTGTTCCTGATGCCCCTGGCCTGCTCCAAGAGCTTCCTGGACCAGACTGACACTTCCCATATTTCAGAAGATGCACTGTTCAACAAGCCGGAAGATGGCGTTCGTCTGGTAAATGCAATCTATGATACCTTTCACGATGTGGACTTCATGCTGAAGTCACTATGGTACCAGGCTAACTTTTTGTCGCAGGATTTTAAAAACTATGGCGGTGATACTTTTTTTGAAACATATGAGGTGCCGACCAGTTTTGCCCCACTGAACATTTTTTGGGTCAGGGCATACCAGGGAATTGCCCGGGCAAACTCGGCAGTACCGATTATCGAAAAGATGAAAGCCGATGGAGTGTTGGATGAAGAGCTGGCGGATCGTTTGTCCGGTGAAGCATTTTTCCTGAGAGGCCTGTTTTATTACTACCTGGCAGCGAACTTTGGCGGGGTGCCGTTGGAGTTGGCGACTGTAACCGACGATGGCCTGCATCCGCGTAACACACAGGATGAGGTGTTTGCTTCCGTCGAAGCGGACATGACAACCGCGTTTGCGTTATTGCAGTGGAGGGAGGATATGGATGTGGCTGACCTGGGCCGGGCTACAAAAGGTGCAGCCCTTGCCTATAAAGGTGCCGCCCAGATGTGGCTGAAGAAATACCCTGATGCTGTCACTACATTCGATCAGGTGACAGGGCATTACCAGTTGATGGAAAAATACATTGATGTCCATGAATTCAACCACCAGAACAACAAGGAGTCCATTTTTGAAGTCCAGTTCCTGGCAGGGGGTGACCAGTCATGGGGCCACTCAAATGACACGCACTGGTTGTCGTCATTTGGCATGCCGGAAGAAGTATCAAACTTTGGATACTCCTATGCAGATGCCCGATTGTATAATTCCTTCGAAACAGGTGATACAAGAAAGCTGGCTACGGTGTTAGGGCCGGGTGACGTGCACCCGAGTCCGGCAATCAGGATCGACATGTATCCCAAGGTGATCGATAACTATACAGTAGGTGGGGTTACAATGAATACCCTGGGCACGGTTGCCAATCCCTGGAAAGGTTCCGACAACCAGCGCTCCGGATATTACGGCACTAAATTCTGGAGGGATCCGAATGTGACCGGGTCGGCAGGTCCGTCGTATATCTTCAGCGGACAAAACGCTATCCTGGTACGGTATGCTGAAATCCTGATCAGTAAGGCTGAGGCGCAGTTTAGAAACAGCGATGCGGCCGGTGCGCTTGCTACCATCCAGTTAGTGAGGGACCGGGCCTTCGGCAAGCTGGACAATCCTGCGGTTGTAGTACCGCCTCCGCCGGCAGCTGGTAATGTCCTGAATGTAATCCTCGATGAATACCGTCATGAATTGTCCGGTGAACTGTCACTGTGGTTTGACATGCGAAGGTCAGGTGAACACATTAATTATGTGCAGCAGAAGTATAATATTGCCGTACCAACAGGCAAAGACCTGATGCCGATTCCGCAACTTGTTATATCGGCTAATCCCACTATAGTCCAGAATCCCGGGTATTGATATCCCGCCTGATTTTCTGCAACAGGAAAGTGGTGCCAGTCGCCACTTTCCTGTTGCAGTTTTGGCTGAACCCGGTTTTTCCCCTATCTGAACCCCTGTTAAATCTATTTCGATATCTGCCCTGGTTTTAACAACGTTTATTATGAAACGGATTTTCCACCCAATTTGCATCTGTGTGGCTGGATGGATGATGTCCTGCAGCCATCCCGCTACGATGTTTGAAAAAATCAATTCATCAGAATCCGGTGTGACATTCATTAACGCTATCCCGGAAAATGATTCCGTGAATGCGCTGGATCTTGTAAATGTGTATAATGGTGGCGGTGTGGGTATCGGCGATTTTAACAACGATGGATTACAGGATCTCTATTTTACGGGGAATACTGTTTCCAGCAAACTATATCTCAACAAAGGCGGATTCCGGTTTACGGATGTCACAGATGAAGCGGGAGTGGGTGGGCCTGGGAGATGGGCGAGGGGAGTTGCGGTGGTAGATATAAACAACGACGGGCTGATGGACCTGTATGTTTGCAACACGGTTCATAAAGACCCGATGCGACTCCGCAATATCCTGTATCTCAATACCGGGGTTGACAAAAATGGCTGCCCGCGTTTCCGGGATGCAGCTGCTGAGTATGGACTCGATATCGCTTTGCAGTCGACAATGGCGACTTTTTTTGATTATGACAATGACGGTGACCTGGATATGTATCTCACCGTCAACAGCGCATCCTCGGTTGAAAATCTGTATATATTCAAACCTGCCAGCCAGCAGCTCAGTTCAGAAAGCGCCGGCAAACTCTTCCGGAATGATTTTGACAGTTCCCTCCGCCATACCGTTTACCACGATGTATCGGTGGCGGCGGGAATTGTGATCGGAGGTTATGGTCACGGTGCAACTGTTTGCGATTTAAATCTGGATGGATGGAAGGATATTTATGTCACCAATGATTTCCTGCCCAATAATATCCTGTATGTCAATAACCGGGATGGAAGTTTTACTGACAGGTCATCGGAATATTTCAAGCACACTTCATACAATGCCATGGGGCAGGATGTGGTTGATATCAGCAACGATGGGCTCGCTGATGTGGTGGAACTTGATATGAGTCCCAGGGACAATTACCGGAGAAAAATGATGCTGAATGCCAACAGTAACGTTACCTACCAGAATTTTGATTTTTACAAATACCAGTACCAGTATGTACGTAACACGCTACAGTTGAACCTGGGGCCGCGGGTCCTGCAAAATGACAGTATAGGCGCGCCGGTATTTGGCGATATCGGATTCATGAGTGGGATCGCACAGACGGACTGGAGCTGGACACCGGTCGTAACCGATTTTGACAACGATGGCTTTCGCGATATCATTGTAACGAACGGCTTTCCCAAGGACGTGACCGATCATGACTTTATCTTTTATCGTGATAAGGTGTCTGCCGGTACGCCGAAGGCCAGCATTCTCAGCCAGATTCCGGAGGTCAAACTGCATAATTATGCTTTCCGGAACAACAGTGCTTTCGGATTTTCAGACGTTACGGTTAAGTGGGGATTATCGACGCCTTCCTTCTCCAATGGTGCTGTGTATTCAGATCTCGACAATGATGGGGATATGGATATGGTCATCAGCAATATCAATGACCAGGCATTTATTTACCGGAATACCACCCGTGATAAACCAGATACAATCAGCAACTATCTCCAGATCCGGTTCAAAGGTGACGCTGGTAACAGGAATGGCCTTGGTGCATTTGCCACGCTGTTTTATGACCATGGCAGGCAACAGGTGGTGGAAAATAATCCATACCGGGGTTATTTATCATCCATGCAGAGTATTGCACATTTCGGTCTCGGCAGGACATCAGTGGTGGATTCCGTGGTGATCCGGTGGATTGGCAACAGGAAGCAGGTGCTTCGGAATGTGGCGGTAAACCAGGTCCTGGAGGTCGATGCATCCAATGCCACCGCAGCAGACTCCTGGCAACAACCCATATTGGCTGCCAGCAGCATCTTTACGGATATTACCGGTTCTTCCGGTATCACGTACAGGCACAAGGACTTTGATTTTATTGATTTTAATATCCAGTCAACATTGCCGCACAAACTATCGGAATACTGCCCTGCGCTTGCTGCGGGGGATGTTGACGGCAATGGCCTGGACGATCTGGTCGTGGGTGGCAATGCGGTATACCATGCACAGGTATTGCTGCAGCAGCCTGATGGAAAATTTATCCAGCAGGAAATCCCGACAGGGGAACCCGGAAAAAACGCCGGCTTCAAAGATGCGGGTATCCTGTTGTTCGATGCAAATGGCGATGGGCTGGACGATCTCTATATTGCCAGTGGAGGATACAAAGCCGCTTCCGGCAGTACAGACTACCAGGACCGTTTTTATCTTAATGCAGGGCAGGGCAAATTCAGATTGCAGCCAGGTGTTTTGCCGGTAAACCACACCAGCAAAATGTGTGTCCGTTCATCCGATATCAACGGTGATGGCAAACCCGACCTGTTCGTATCGGGGCGGGTCGATCCCTGGAAATACCCAGCACCCGTCAGTAGTTTTATTTTCAGGAACGATTCAGACAAAGACCATATCAGGTTTACTGATATTACCGATGAAGTGGCGCCCGGACTCAGGGATATCGGCCTGGTATGTGATGCAATTTTTACCGACTTCGATAATGACCAGGAGACAGATCTCGTCCTGGCCGGGGAATGGATGCCGGTTACGTTTCTGAAAAACACGAAAGGCCGCTTCACGAATGTCACCCCGGAATCCGGTGTCGGACATCTTACCGGCTGGTGGGGGTCGATCGTCGCGGGTGATTTCCGCCACACCGGAAGGATTGATTACATAGTAGGTAACACCGGGATCAACAGTCTTTACCAGCCGGATGAAGAGTATCCCGTGTTTATTACCGCGAAGGATTTTGATAAAAACGGCAGTTTCGTGGCAGTTCCGTCATTGTTTCTGCAGGACAAAGACGGCGGGGCACTGAAGGAATTCCCGGCTCATGGCCGCGACGATATCATTGAACGCATTCCAACCATGAAGAAACGGTTTGACCAATACCAGGCGTTTGCGAAAAGTACCATGTCGGAAATATTCACCGCTGCACAATTCAAGGATGCGTTGCGGCTCAGGGTGAACACTTCAAAATCCTGTTTTTTGCGTAATGACGGTAATGGGAGATTTACCGTTCTGCCACTGCCGGATTTAGCCCAGGTATCGGTGATCAACGGTATGGTTGCTGATGATTTTGATGGCGACGGAAATGTCGATGTGCTTGTGAATGGAAACGATTATGGAACGGATGTTTCTGTTGGGCGGTACGATGCATTAAACGGCCTGCTGCTTAAAGGCCGAGGTGATGGCAGCTTTACTCCCTTATCGATCCTGGAGAGCGGGATTTACATACCGGGTAACGGAAAAGCGCTGGTGAAACTCCGGGGTAGCAATGGCCAGTACCTGATTGCTGCTTCGCAGAACCAGGCGCCCCTGAAATTGTATGAACTGAAACGGAAACAACGGATTATTCAACTGGACAGGGATGATGTGAATGCGCTGATTCATTTTACTGATGGCCGGATCCGGCTCGAGGAATTTTACTATGGGCATTCATTTATTTCCCAGTCTGCAAGGTTTATGGCTGTTCCGGAAAATGTGAACAGCATAGTAATCACAAAACGGAACGGCGTGGGAAGACATATCCGATAGCCCCGCGGCAATCCCGGATCCGGATAATCCGATAACGATTTAAGCAGTGTTGAGTGCTGGTAGGGTAAATAACCACTGCTTATTCCTGCAGTAATTGCCTGTACACCGGTATTAATTCTTCTGCGAGAATCGCATGATCCTCTACACCCGGATGTCCGGAACAGCCGCGTGGCATCATCTGTCTGAAATAGTATAGCCGGGCAGGTTTTGCTTCGGGAAAGAGTCTGTCTACCGAAGTTTTTACTGCAGCAATACAGTTTTGCAGGGTTATTCTTTTCGCTCCACCCATCATCGGACTGCTCAGTAACAGTATTTTTGCGTCAGGATACCTTGATTTTACCAGTTTTACGAACTGAATATAGGTATCGACGAACCGGGTACTGTCGAAGGGTAACCGTTTTGTTTTACCATCACCATCACTGAAATCGTTGGTGCCTAATCCGATACTGACAATGGCGGGGGAATACTGTTTAAAGTTCCATACATCCTGGTCCCCTGCCGTCAGCCTTAGTTTTTCATACACCATTGGCAGGGTGGGCCCCTCGCTGTTCCAGTTCCGGTAAATCCCGTAGCCACTGATACTGCTCATCAGGAAATTAACATTCAATGCTCTCGCTACCCTGGGCCCATACGCCATGTATGCATTATGCTGGTCATGGTACTGACCCGTGCCGCAGGGCACTTCTGATGGATCGGCTGCAGCTCCGCAGGTAATACTGTTGCCAATAAACTCTATCAGTGGTGCAGGCGTTTTTTCTATTGCCTTAATATTTCCGGCAGCGATTTTATGGATAAATACTGGTCCCGTTTGTGCTTCCGTAGCTTTATAAATCCAGACTGTGTGTTTTCCTTGGCCATTCCCGGCAATGGTTACGGGCGATTGTATGTTTCCTTCAATCCTGATTCGCTTCTGGTACACGCCATCTATTTCATATTGCAGGTAATTATGACCACCCTGTACGGATGCATAGACCTGGCATTCCTTCCCAATAAAAGTAAAACCAATGTGTGACGCAGAGCTGATCAGTTCCAGTCCGCCGGTTTCTGAAATAGCGGTCCTCCCGAATGGATACATGGATGAAGCCGGTAAAACATCCCGCGATGACGAACCGGATTGACTTCCGGTAGCACATCCGGTAAGCAGTAAAGCCAGGACTACGATAGAAAGTGCAGGGTTCTGTCTCATTTTGTAATCTCGGATTTGGTTGTTTTTTGATCGTATTCGCGCAACAGTTGCCTGGCCCGTTTACCGGAAGGTTTTAACTCCTGCTCTTTCCAGCCTCCTGTTGAAGAAGCCTTTTTAGTAAGCACGGAACAGGTTTCATCTTTATCGGCTACTGACCATGTTATCCAGCTGACCAGGTTCGTTTCGCACCAATCGATCCACCGGGTCCATTCTTCATCATTGACCGGCCCATCACCTGTGGCTTCCATGCCTGCTGATTCGGATATAAATATGGGTATGCCTTTTTTCAGGGCATAGTCGCATCTGTCTCGTAACTGCTGTTTGTGGGTTGCGGCGTAAAAATGAACGGTGTACATGATATTGCTGTACCCCTGCAACGGGTCATCTGCAACTATATGTATGTCCTGGTCCCAGTGCGGGCTCCCGACCAGGATGATATTATCCGGATCAACCGCCCGGATAGCCTTGATAATTTCGGCGGAATAGGTCTTTACATCTTCCCAGCTTTCTTCATCGGGTTCATTGAATATTTCATAAATAACATTCGGGAAATTGCCATACCTGGCTGCCATTTCAGTGAAAAAATCTTTTGCCTCAGCGGTCTGGATATTGTGACTGTGCCAGTCGATAATTACATAAATGCCGGCTTCAATGGCAGCATCGACAACTGCTTCTATTTTTGCACGGGAGCCTTCCGGGTTTTTAAGGTAACCTCCATCTGGTTCGATGCCCATGGCGGCACGCACCACTGTGGCCTTCCAGTCATTGGCAAGCCATTGCACTGCACCTTTATTATAGAATCTCGGCCAGAAATTATGCCAGCCGAAGCTCATCCCCCGCAGCACGATGGGCTCGTCTTTTACGTTCAGCAATTGGATCCCGCTGACCTTCAGTTTGCCGTTTTGATTGACTGGTTGGGCCATGGCAACAATCGCACACAACAGGATAAAGGGTAATAAAACTACTCGCATAACAGGCATTTGTTTCATAAAAGCATTTTTTGGGAAGTCAATCGATACATGGCTGCTTCAAATATCCCCCCTTCGGTCTGTTGTACCAATGCACCAAGGCAATCCGCCAAATTTGTATTATAAACTGATAAATAAATATTACTCCCGGCAGCTATTCGTTTTTTTCAGATTGCTGTCACCCGGATGCATCAGGGTGACACTATCGCGACTTGTTTCCTCAATGACCGATGGAACTGTTAACTGCCGGGCAGGCTAAGATAGTATTGTTGCGGTTGAACCCGGCATGTATACAAACAATGGCCTTCTTGCGGGCCGGCCTGGGGGGCGGAAACAATCGGCGGATCTTTTACGATTAAAAAATACGAACAATGGATAAAAAAGTACAATCGCTGGGAGGAAATTTCACATAATTTCATTTCTTCAACTAAGCTAGCTATATGATTAAAAAAGTACTCCGGAAGGGGCTTTTGCTCTTCGTGCTCGTCCTCTTCTTTCACAGCTCCTGGTCGCAGGCACGAACAATTACCGGCCGTGTCCTTGGCGACAACGGTTCCCCTCTTGCCGGTGCCACCATTTCCGTTAAAAACGCCGGTCTCAACACCAGCACCGACAGCATCGGTGCATTTACGCTGACAATTCCTGCCACAGCCCGCACCCTCGTTGTGAGTTATGTCGGCAGTGATACCCGCGAAGTGCAGCTTGGTAGCAGCAATACGGTTACAATCACCCTGACGGGCAACGCCGCAACCCTTGGTGATGTTGTGGTGGTGGGTTATGGTAAGGCCAGGAAGGCAAATCTTACCACTGCCCAGACGTCCATTAGCTCCAAAGACATCGACAGGACAGTGAATACCACCGTGGAACAGGCATTGCAGGGGCGTGCGGCCGGCGTGTATGTTACACAGAACTCGGGTCAGCCCGGTGGCGGCATATCTGTAAATATCCGTGGTATCAGTTCGATTACGGGAAATACCGAGCCTCTTTACGTGATTGACGGCGTGCAGCTTCCGGGTAACGGGTCTGCCAATGCTTCCAATAACCTGGCTGGCCTCAACCCTGCCGATATTGAGGATATGCAGATATTACAGGGGCCTTCTGCTACCGCAATTTATGGTTCACGTGCTACCAACGGGGTTATCCTTATCACTACCAAACGGGGCAAAAGCGGTGAAGCGCGGGTAAACTATGGTTACCAGTACAACCTGCAGACACCGCCTGAGAGGATTGACGTGATGGATCTTCGCCAGTATGCTGAAATGCAGATCGGCTATAAGGCGATCGCAGGTGGTAATGTGATCGGTAATTTGCTGGATCCTTCATTGCTGGGTCCTGGCACTGACTGGCAGAAGGAGCTGTTCAACAATGCCGCGATGCAGAAACACCAGTTGAGTCTCAGCGGTGGCAGTAATAATACTACCTATTATATGTCGGGTGAATACCTGAAGCAGGATGGGGTGGCCGTTGGATCCGGGTTTGACAGGTACAGTTTTCGTATAAACCTGGATAACAAACCACGGGAGTGGATCAATATCGGCGCCAATCTTAGTTTCAACCAGACCAATGAAGTGATTACAGCCGGCCAGAACGGACTTATTACAAGTGCTATCCAGTTAAGCCCCGAGGTGCCGGTTACAAATCTCAATGGAAGCTGGGGTGGTGGTGACCTTTCGAATCCCGCGCACCAGTTTTCGCCGGTCAATCCTATCGCGATTTCGAATCTTACAACCAACAACAATACAAAAAAGCAATTCCTGGGTGGTTTGAATCTCGGCATCAATGTGACGAAAGGGCTGGTGCTGAGGAGCTCTTTCAACACGAATATTGGGTATGGCAACTCTACTTTTTTCCAGCCCGTGTACGCAATTGGCTGGGCGATCAATGCTACGGCTGCGCTGGATAATGGTACCAGCCAGAGTACATACTGGAACTGGAATCAGTTGGCCGAATACAACCGTCAGTTTGGCAAACATAACATCGGCCTGATGGCGAGTCATGAGGCGCAGGCATCCAATTGGAAAAACGTGGGTGCAAGGAGAACAGGTTTCCTGACCAACGATATCCTTGACCTGAATGCGGGAGACGCCACCACGGCAAGCAATACCGGCGGGTCCGGGCAATGGGCAATGGAATCATACCTTGCAAGGGCCAATTACAATTACGATAATCGTTACCTGATCACCGGAACGGTCCGCAGGGATGGATCAGTGAATTTCGGACCGGAAAAGCGTTGGGGTACCTTCCCCTCCGTATCGGCCGCTTGGAGGGTAAGCCAGGAGGAATTCTTTAATATCCCGATGATCAGCGAGCTGAAACTCAGGCTGGAAACCGGACTCACGGGTAACCAGGGTGGTGGTAATGCCGGTATTTATTCCCCTCTCGCAGCCGGCGCAAGTCCGTGGGGAACCAGTTTCCTTTCATCGGTTTACCCCAACAAAGCCTTACAGTGGGAGGAAACAAACACCAAAAACATTGGTGTGAATGTAGGGCTGTTTAAAAACAGGATTTCGCTGGAAGCGGATTACTACATAAAGAACACTGACAATATGATCCTGTCTGCATCAATTCCCTGGTATATGGGATCGAATGGCACCGCCGCCATCCAGCCACCGCAGGTCAATGCGGGTTCGCTGCAGACCAAGGGATGGAGCTTCACCCTGAATACAACCAACGTAGTTACCAAGGATTTTAAATGGGAATCAAACTTCAACATCTCCCACTTCAAAACAGTCATTAAAAGCCTGAATTCAGATAATGGATTCCTGGAACGGCAGTCATGGTGGCTCAACCAGCCGGATCCATGGTCCCAGCGCTCTTCCATTGGTATGCAACCCTGGTTGTTTCGCGGATATATCGAGGAAGGAATTTTCACTTCCGTGGATGAAATCAATAAAAGTGCTGTGCCAGTGGATAATAACGGCGTAAGGCGGCCAACTTCCGAAACCAATGGGATCTGGGTTGGGGATGTGAAGTTCAAGGATATAAATGGTGATGGTGTTATAACCAGTGACGACAAAACCTATATCGGGAACCCCTGGCCGAAACTTTTCGGCGGGTTTACCAACTCGTTCAGCTATAAGGGCTTTGAATTAAGCGTCCTGATCACGGGATCGTATGGCAATGACATCTACAACTTCATCGCCTGGGAGAATTCCAATCCCAACAATATCAATCTCGGACGCAACATGATGAGACATGCATATGATTATGCAAAAGTGGCGCTCGATAATGATGGCAACCCGATGCTGCTCAACCCGGAAACGGATGTGGCGCGGATCATTCCCGGAGTAGATGTGAACGGCAACAATGCACGTCAGACATCTAAATGGGTGGAAGACGGCTCATATATCCGGCTGAAAAACGTTTCGTTGTCTTACAGCCTCCCTAATTCCCTCATGTCACGCCAGAAACTCGTAAGGGGAATACGCGCCACTGTGGGTGTGCAGAACCTGGCTACCATCACTGGTTATTCCGGTTTTGATCCGGAGATCGGATCGTATACCGGTCCCAACGCCAGTGGAGATGGCGGGGCTATCGGTCTTGATTATGGCCGTTATCCTTTAACCCCTATTTACACATTCAGCGTGAATGTTAACTTTTAAAGAATCAGCAATGATGAAGCATATCAATTATAAAAGCATTGTATCTGGTTTGGTCCTGCCACTCCTGGTACTATCAGGTTGCAAAAAAGATTTTCTTGAAAAACCGCCGACTGATGCTATTACCGATGCGACCTTTTATAAAACCGACCAGCAGGTACTGGCAGGCACTGCGGGTCTTTACAACAAGGTCTGGTTTGATTATAACGATAAAGCATCCTATAACATTGGTGATTTCCGTTCGGGTACTACATTTTCTGCGTATAATGACCGGGGGAATGTATTGTTCAATACAACTGCTGAGAATGGGGAGAACAATGCAGCTTACCGCTCGTTCTTCCAGGTGGTGGCCCAGTCCAATATGACGATCATCAGCATAAACAATAACGCCGGTGAGGCAGTTTCCCCGGCGGTCAAAAAGATGGCGATTGCTGAAGCAAGATTTATGCGCGCCCTTGCATATCGTTACCTGGTGATGAATTATGGAGAAGTACCCATCATTACAAATAACCTGGCGATCCTGAATGATACAACCCTCCGCAGGAATACCATTCCGAGTATATGGAGGTTTATTACCAACGAGATGCGCTCACTGCTGGAAGATCTGCCGGTTACTCCCGCAGAAGTTGGAAGGATTTCAAAATGGTCGGCTGAAGCGATGCTGGCGCGCTTTTATCTCACGCGCGCAGGTGTAGGTGCAACCAGTGCCACCGGCAGGAACCAGGAGTACCTTGACAGCGCGAAGTATTATGCAAAAAGGGTGATCGAAAACAGTGGCGCAGCCCTGCTGACGAACTATGCTGAACTGTTCAGATGGCCATATGATAACAACAAGGAATCCTTGTTCGAACTGCAATGGGTTTTCCAGCCTGGTCAGTATGGGGCGCAGAACAGTACGCCATCCTACCTGAACTTCAGTCCGGATATCGCCAATGGAGATGGTTGGGGTGGTGATAAAGGTGCCACCTGGTGGATGCTCAGTCAGTATGAGGGAATTAATAATTCCGGTGACACCATCCTGCAGGGACGTACACTCGACCAGCGATTGAAAGCCACATTTATGTTGCCGGGCTTCAATTATCCTGAAATAACACAGGTGCTCGCAGGGGTGAAACAAAAACTCGTTTTCCCCAATGCCGGTGGCGATGTGAATTTTGCCAGTGTAAAAAAATACGTTGTGGGTAAAGCGGAGGATGTTGGTGGCCAGGCGGCCCAGCAGAACTATCCGAACAACACCTATATGCAAAGGCTCGCTGAGATATACCTGATTTATGCAGAAGCAGAGATAGGGAACGGAGCGTCCACCACTGATGCGACTGCGGTCCAGTATTTCAACATGGTGCGGACACGCTCAGGACTTGCGCCATTTACAATCACACATCCGGTCACAAACGCACCGACGCCGCTGACTTTTGATCATATTTTCAAGGAAAGGGTGCTTGAATTTGCGATGGAGGGAATGGCATGGTACGACCTGGTGAGCCTTCACTATTATAATCCGCAGAAGGCTTACTCGATCCTCAACAGCCAGGATAGGGGATTTTATAATATCACTCCGGACGCATTCCCGAATCCTACATCCTGGACCATCCGCAAAACAGCCTGGGCAACCACGGAGCGGACCATCAATGCAAATGACGGGAATTTCCGTCTGCCGATCCCATCCGCCGAAATAACACAGGCGCCAAATTTATCTAAACCCGCCGTCGACTATCCATAAGGCATTCCATTCAAGTCAAACATTGCAGAGTATGAAAACAATACAAAGATCCATCTATTTCTTTTTCCTCGCGATAACAGCGGCGCTGGTATTTGCGTCCTGTGAGAAAGACAATGATTCAAACGGGAGTAGCCCGCGAATCCAGTACGTACGCGTAACCAATCCTGTGTCTGCTGACTCACTACTGGTTGGTGCGGCCCAGGGAAACCTGATTGCCATTGTTGGTGAAAACCTGGGTGGTGCGCAAAGGATGTGGTTCAATAACCGCGAGGCCAGTCTCAACCCGACATTCATCACCAATACAACGATCCTGGTAAACGTACCTACACTGATCCCGACAGAGATTACCAACAAACTGAAGATTTATTTTTCCAACGGCGATTCGCTCCTGTATGATTTTGAAGTCCAGATCAGCGAGCCGTCATTAACGAATATGTTGTCGGAATATGTTAATGTTGGAGAGGTGGCCACAATCAGGGGCGACTACTTTTATGCACCATTAACGGTGACATTCACCGGAGGGGTGGAAGGAACCCTTGTATCGGTGGAAGACAAAATAATTGAAGTAAGGGTTCCTGATGGCGCACAGCCAGGACCCGTAACTGTGACCACAAATTTTGGTGAAACAGTCTCCGATTTCTGGTTCAGGGACAACCGGAACATATTCCTCAGCAGCGATCCGTTTACCGGATGGTGGAATGCGGATTACGTAGTGGCGCCGGCCAGTGTCGGCCCGGATGACCCGGTTTCGATAAACGGTAATTATATCCGGTTCAGGAAGCCAATCGGTGCCTGGAGCTGGAACGAAGTTGCCGGTGGTCCGGCTTCAGCGATGGGCGATATCAGTAAAAATGTTCCCGATGAAGCCATTCTTAAACCATCCGACTTCTATTTAAAATTTGAAGTCAATACGGTGAAGCCGTACAATAATAATACCCTGAAAATTAACGTGGGACTGCTGGCGGAAGACAACAACGGTTACCAGTGGATGCCACCTTACGACACGAAGGGTAACTGGCAGACGGTAGTGATCCCGTTTGAAGACGTTGTTGCGAGCTACGCTATCAAGCCGGTTATTAACCCTGATGGCTACTGGACGAGACTGCTTTTTCACGGAGCGGGCGATCTTGATGCAGACATATCATTTGATAATTTCAGGATAGTGCCAAAGCTTTTAAAATAATTTACCACCAGCAACAACGAAATAATGAGAACATTTAAAACAGCAAGACGGCTTTCTGCGTGCCTTCTGGTGCTTGCAGCAATTCTTTCGCTGCAATCCTGCACGAAAGACAACGATTCTTCTTCTGACCAGGTGATACTGCTGAGCTTTGGCCCGACAGGGGCAATGCATGGGGACACCCTCCGGTTTATCGGTAAAAATCTAAACCAGGTAACATCCATACAATTTACAGGTGCAACAGTTGACAAAACTGCATTCACCCAGCAAACCGCGGAACTCATCAAAGTGGTGGTTCCAGAGTCGACCGAACGCGGCTTTGTGACGCTTAAGACCGCTCAGGGCGATATCGTCACGAAGACGATATTAAACCTGGAAGTGCTGGTAACCATTTCCGGGATGCCTGCACAAGCCAGGCCAGGCGATAACATCACTATCACGGGAGAGTATCTCAACTGGGTGACCAATATCCGCTTTGCCAAAGATAAATGGGTAGACTCTGTCGATTTTGTCAGTGCAGGGTTGAATGAGCTGGTTGTTAAAGTGCCGATGGATGCTGAGTCAGGTCCCCTGGTATTTTATTATGGTGGATCAGGAAAAGGTCCGCTTGAAATTGAAACTCCCGCCAGCCTTGAACTTGCACTGCCTGCAATTACTTCGTTTGGCCCGAACCCGGCTGTCCGCGAACAGAACCTGACCATTACCGGGACCGACCTGGATCTTGTGAAAGGAATACTCTTTAAAGGTAAAACAACAGCTGATACCGTTTTTGAATCAAGGTCCGCCACCGAGCTGGTGATCAGAATACCGGCCGAAGCCAACAAGGGTAAGATCAGTCTGGTGGCCCATTCCCTTATCACTATTGAATCTGCGGAAAGCCTCCGTTTTGAAGGTGATCTTGCCGACCTCCCGCCATTGGCATATGCGTTTTACATCGACAAACTGGAAAATGGCTGGCAGAACTGGGGATGGGGTTCCACCGTTGATTTTGAAAACACAGACAATGTGCGCGATGGCGCCGCTGCTGCAAAGCTGGATTATACCGGTCAATGGAGCGGGTTAAACTTCGCGAACGGCAGTGTTGCCACCGGTGCTTTTACCGAACTAAGCTTTTCTATTTACGGAACTGCCGGTACCAATGGCAAAAAAATTACCGTCAAACCAAAAGAAGGATCAGGGCATGAAATAGTGATAGAGGAAGGGAAGTGGGTGGATTTCGTGCTGACTAAGGCACAGATAGGAAACCCCGCAACCGTTACCGAACTGCTCTTCCAGAACCAGGACTGGACAGGCCTGGTGTATGTCGATCATGTGGGTTTCCGGTAATCCGCAGCTGATGCAGAACTACTAACGATCTTTTTATATACTGCCGCCGAGCGGTCAAGGTTTTTTCATACAAGCAAAGCAGTCGTTCAGGAGGGGTGATTCTTCACCCTTCCTTTTTTTATGTAGGGTTGCTAAAACAAGCAAGCCCGGAGAAACAAGCGTAGAGCTGTTTTCCGGGCTTACGATGTAGATGTGCTTTTATTTTTTAACGGGAGAAAGGCGCAGGAGAAGGACATCCCGCGACGGCAGGACCTGTTTCAGGGGCTGTTTGCTGGATGAAGGTTTTGCTTTTCCCCAAAGGTCAGTTATCACGTAGGTGTTCTGCTTTGCATCCAGCACCGCGCCGGACAGGGAATCAGTTATTGGGTTTTCCTGCCATGAAAAATCAATCTTCCTCGGCTGCCGGCTGCGGTTCAGGAAACACACTGCCCATTCGCCGTTTTTCAATGGCTTCAGCCAGGTTTCAACACTATCGGTGACACTGTGACGGAATCCCTGGACCCCGAGCGAGTCCTGGTCTATGGCTATTACTTCTTTTTTTGTGAGAATCGCTTTTGTTTCCGGATCCATTTTCCGGAGGTCGTTACCGGCAATCAGCGGGGCCGCGATCATACACCACATGGAAAAGTGCGCGCGGGCCTCATTTGCGGGCATACCATTCCCGACTTCCAGCATATCCGGATCATTCCAATGGCCAGGTCCGGCATACTGGCGTAAGCCATCCTGTTTTTCAAGGATCTGCATCGCTCCCCATGATTTCCATGTACCGTGGTCTTCGATACAATCAAAACAATTGTAAATATCACCGGTAGTGCGCCAAAGGTGTCCGACATTTTTAGCCCATTTCCATGGCTCACTCCCGCCCCATTCGCAAATGCTCAATACAACCGGGCGCCCTGCTTTTTTTAATGCAGCAGTGATTGTTTTGTATGCGCCTTCCGCCTTCAGTCCCTCGGTATTGCACCAGTCATATTTCAGGTAGTCAACACCCCATCCGGCATAGACCTGCGCGTCCTGGAATTCATAACCCCTGCTTCCTGGCCGGCCGCCACAGGTTTGGGACCCAGCGTCAGAATACACGCCCAACCTGAGGCCTTTGGAATGGATATAATCGGCCAGGGCTTTCATGCCGGATGGGAATCGTTTGGGATCCGGATGGATAAATCCAAGGCTGTCCCTGTCGCCATGCCAGCAGTCATCGATATTAATATATGTGTAACCGGCGTCTTTCATACCTGAACTAACCAGTGCGTCGGCGATTTCCCGGATCAGCTTTTCATCAACGTTGCAGGCAAATTTATTCCAGCTATTCCAGCCCATTGGTGGTGTAAGGGCCAGGCCCTGGAATTTTGTATAGTCCTGGGTATAATTATTGCCCTGGGCACGCAACAAGGAAGGGACAGGGAGAAGCATGACGAAGGCAAACAGATAGTTTTTCAGTTGCTGCAGGTTGACTCGTTTTCTGTTGAAGTTTTTTGTATGCATATAATTTGTTCTGCGATGAGGGATGATGCGAATGTCACAAACATAAGGAAGCCATGAAATGGAGTACGATATTATTTTATCAAAGGATAGTATAATACTATCCATTTGGTCCGGTGTTTTTCCATCGGGTCTGATTTTAGTGTTATTTACAGCGCCGGATGTAATATTGTGAAACGGGTAGCGGTTCCATTCTCCCGGGATCAGCATTCCGGAACGGGAATTAATTGCAGTAATTATTGACCATATGATTAAATCAACAATGTGCAGGGTGTGTTCCCTGCTGTTCACCTCCTTACTTTTTAGTTTTCACTTGTCTGTAGCGCAGCAAACGCCGGTCGCCCTCCGGCAGCGTACCTCCCTGGACCACGGATGGCGTTTTGCCTTTGGGCACCCGTCTGATACCAAAAAAGATTTCGATCATGGTACTGGCTATTTTTCTTACCTGGCAAAAGCCGGTAACGGCGATGGTGCTGCCTCCCAAAAATTTGATGACCGTACCTGGAGAAAACTCGACCTTCCACATGATTGGGCCGTTGAGCAGGACGTCAGCCATTATGGTAGTTTCAGCCATGGTTTCAAAGCAATCGGAGCCAGATTTCCGGACGCAACAATCGGATGGTACCGTAAAACGTGGACAATGCCCGCGTTCGATCCTGGCCACCGCATCAGTATCGAGTTTGATGGTGTGTTCAGGAATTCAAAAGTTTGGGTAAATGGACACTACCTCGGCACCGAGGCCAGCGGTTACAACAGCTTTGCCTATGATATTACGGATGTGCTGAATTACGGAGCTGAGAATGTGATAGCAGTCAGGGTCGATGCCGGTATGGAGGAAGGTTGGTTTTATGAGGGTGCTGGTATTTACCGCCATGTCTGGCTTACCCGGACTTCGCCCGTGCACGTGGTGAAAAATGGTACAGCGGTGACCACAAGGATCAATCATACCGACCTTACGGCAGATGTGAATACAGCAACTGAGCTGATCAACCAGGGTAAGGGAATGCAGGTTGTTTCGGTAATACAGACATTGCAGGACTCTGCCGGAAACACGGTAGCTACCAGCCGGACAGACGGGGTGAAACTCCTTCCATGGAAATCCCTGCTCGTCAACAGCGACCTTTCCGTGAAACAGGTCAGACTCTGGGACCTGGATCAACCTTATCTCTACAACCTGGTTACGACGCTCGAATCGGGAGGCAAAGAACTTGACCATTACGAAACCCCATTTGGTTTCCGGACGGTGCGCTTCGATGCCAGGCAAGGATTTTTCCTGAATGAAAAAAACATAAAACTCAAAGGGACCAACAACCACCAGGACCATGCTGGTGTGGGTGCGGCTATTCCCGATGAGCTCCAGTATTACCGTATAAGGGCGCTGAAAGCATTTGGTTCCAATGCATACCGATGTTCACATAATCCCCCGACACCAGAACTCCTGGAAGCCTGTGATAAACTGGGAATGCTCGTTATTGACGAGAACCGTTTGATGGGTACAACGGAGCAAATGCTGGATGACCTGAAAGGCATGATCCGGCGCGACCGGAACCATCCAAGCATCATCCTTTGGTCGGTAGGTAATGAAGAATGGGCAATTGAGAACAGTATTACCGGAAGCCGTATTGCCACGACACTGCAGGCTGTGGCAAAAAGTATGGATTCCACACGGGCTACTACAGCAGGAGTCAGTGGCGGTTTCCAGAGCGGTATATCCGATGTACTGGAAGTAATGGGATATAATTATATTGCCAACGGCGATATCGACAAACACCACCAGCGGTTCCCGGATCAGCCGGCTGCCGGAACCGAAGAAGGCTCCACCTTTGCCACCAGGGGGATTTATTTCAGGGATAGCCTTACCAATTATGCCACTGCCTACGATCGTAAACCCCGTCCGAGTTTTTACAGTATCGAGGAAGGCTGGAAGTTTTACTCCAGCCGCCCATGGCTGGCAGGCATGTTTATATGGACAGGATTTGACTACCGGGGTGAACCCACTCCCTACGGATGGCCATCGGTTACATCGTATTTCGGGATGATGGACCTCTGCGGTTTTCCCAAAGACAATGTCTACTATCTCCAATCCTGGTGGACAGATGTACCTACCCTGCATATACTGCCACACTGGAACTGGAAAGGAAAAGAAGGGCAGGAGATAGATGTGTGGACATACAGCAACTGTGATGAGGTGGAACTTTTCCTCAATAAAAAATCACTGGGGAAGCAGGCCATGCAGGTTAATTCACACCTCGAATGGAAGGTGAAATATGCAGCGGGAACCCTTCGGGCAATCGGATATAAAAAAGGGAAAAAGATCCTGGAAGAAACTGTCAGCACCACTGCGGCGCCTGTCAGCATCCGGCTGGCAGGTCACCAGCAAACCATCAAGGCAGATTCCAGGGACGTCGTTGTAGTAACGGTGTCAGCGGAAGATGCGCGCCAGCTGGCGGTCCCTACTGCGGATAACGAGATTCGTTTCAGTATAACCGGGCCGGGTCGTATCATCGGGGTAGGAAACGGGGATCCTGTTTCTGCCGAAAAAGAAAGGTTTATCGAAGATATCGCCACGGTCAGTATCACTGATCTGAAAGAAAAACCATTGCAGGATATTTCCGAAGGGAAATCACAGATCGGGGTTGACGTCAGCGGATGGAAAGAGGCGTTCAGGAACAGGGATTATAAAAACCTGCCGGTTGCATATATCCATCACGGAACATTTGTTTTGCCAACCGATCTCAAAGGTCAAAAAATCATCCTTTATTTCAATAGCGTGGGAACATCCCAATCTATCTACATCAATGGCCAGCCGGTCAGCCTGGAACTTAAACACAACCAGTTTGCCGCTGAGGTAGCTCTGGACAGTTCCAGGGTGCGTTCCGGGTCAAACAGCATCGATATTATCGCAAAACCATTTACCAAAAAGAATGACTGGGACGTGGTCAATACTAATCCGGGCGCCATCCAGTTGCTCCGGCCGGCAGCACAATGGAAACGGAAACTCTTCAGCGGGCTGGCACAGGTCATCGTGCAATCAACGGGTGAGCCTGGTGAAATTGTTCTCACTGCCACAGCAGCGGGATTGAAACCAGCCAGCCTGAAGATCACATCTGCAAACAACACCGGTGGTATCCGTCCCTGAAGCAGCAACATAAAATCAGATAATCATTGAATAACCAACAGGGTGCCCGGCACCAGCTGTCGGGTATCCTTTTTTAAAAAATGGCATATGAAAACATTTTACAAAATGGTGTTGGTGGTACTGGTAACAATTGTACTCGGAATGCAGGCGTGTAAAAAAGGGGAAAAGCCCGTTGAAGAAGAATTGCCTCCACCGGAAGAGGCATATAACCTCAAAAAAGCATTGAGTAACACATCGTCTTCCACGGCTACCAACGAGCTTTTTACCTGGATGACCGGACAGTTCCGGAAAAAGGTTATCTCTGGCCAGACGGACGGAAATGAATTTACCTACATCAAAAACCTGACAGGCCATACACCTTTGCTACGGGGATATGATATGCAGACCTATAGTCCGCGGTACCCGTATTCATGGGACAATTCCTGCGCCTGTCATGCATTTGGACCGAACCTGAACTCCATGGTTACTGAAAATGCAATCTCGTGGTACAACGATAACGCGAAAAAGCCAATAATCCAGATTCAGTGGCACTGGCACTCGCCGTCAGGTGGGAAAGCCGGGACGAACACCTTCTACACCAGCGACACGGATTTTGATGTATCGAAAGCCGTGGTTGAAGGTACCCCGGAGTATATAGCAACGCTCAGGGATATTGATGCGATTGCTGACCAGCTGAAAAAGTTGCGTGACGCAGGTGTACCTGTACTGTGGCGACCCTTGCATGAACTCGGCGGCACCTGGTTCTGGTGGAGTGCAAAGGGTTCCGCACCATTCAAGAAGCTATGGGAAATAATGTACAGCCGGCTCACTTCCTATCACCAGCTCAACAATCTTATCTGGGTATGGAATGGGAATGACCCGGCCTGGTATGTGGGTGATGATAAATGTGATGTGGCCAGTATTGACTTTTATGGTACGCCTTTTACTTATCCTGTTGTAAAGCAGGAATACGATAAAATTTATTCGGTCACCCGGGGTACAAAAATCCTGGGTATGAGTGAGAACGGTTCGATACCCGACATCGATGCTGCTTTTGCGCAGGATGTCACCTGGGCGTTCTTCATGACCTGGTATGATCACCTGGTCACTGCCAATACTGATGAGAAAATCAAATCATTTTACAACAATCCGAAAGTAATTACCCTTGAAAACCGTTGACCTGCCTGAGTTTACAGTTTCCAACTCCGGTATTACAACCAACCTGTATATTTTTATGCGTGATTTAAAACAGCAATTGATCCTGACAGCATTTGCGTTGCTCCCCGCGCTCGTATGGGCGAATACCACACAGAAGCGATCACCATCAAAAAAGCTGGTGACACCTGATGCTACTGTCGAAACAAAAAACCTGTATGGGAATTTGGATTTGCTGTCTGCACGGGGAGTCATGTTTGGGCACCAGGATGCAACTTCATATGGACATGGATGGACGGATGAGCCAGGCAGATCGGATGTAAAGTCTGTTACCGGCTCGCATCCTGCCGTAATCGGGATTGATTTTGGGGGATTGGGCAGCCGGTCGGATTCACAGCGGTTGGATTATAAAAGCAAGTTGATTAAAAATATCACGGACACCTATAACCGGGGTGGGGTTGTAACGGTTGCCTGGCATTTCTCTAACCCTGTTTCACCCACTGGATTTTACTGGAATGATTCAACTGCGGTGGCCGCGGTGCCGCTGATTATTCCCGGGGGAGTGGCTAATGAAAAGTATAAACAGATTCTGGCGGGTATTGCCGGGGTAGCAAAGGAGTTGACCGGAAAAGATGGTAAACTGGTGCCGGTTATTTTCAGGCCGTATCATGAAATGGACGGTGATTGGTTCTGGTGGGGGCGTCAGCATTGCAGTGCAGCCGACTTCAAAACACTCTGGCAGTTTACTGTGGGTTATTTGAGGGATACCCTCAAGGTCCGGAATTTTATTTATGCATTCAGTCCGGATTGCCGGTTTACCAATGAAGCGGAATTTTTGGAACGTTATCCCGGGGATGCCTGGGTGGATATGATAGGGATGGACAATTACCATGATTTTGGTCGCGACGGCAGGTATGATCTCGCTGCAGGGGTAAAGAAGTTGCGAATCCTCGGGGAGTATGGCCGGCGGTCGGGTAAGCTGGTGGCATTTACAGAGACAGGTCTTGAAGGAATCCCTGACAAAGGGTGGTGGACAGAAACCCTGCTCGCCACTATCCGGAAAGCGGGTGTGCCGCTCGCTTATGTACTTGTGTGGCGGAACGACAGCAGGAGTAAAACCCACTACTATGCGCCATACCCCGGACATAGCAGCGTGCCGGATTTTATGCGGTTTTACGACGACCCCTTTACGATTTTTGAAAATGACCTCCCAGGGATGTATGCCAATCCTTATAGCAAAAAATAAAATAGAGATGAGTTGTTACCGTCGTTTCCTGTTGCGTTCCATTGTTGCGCTGGTGATCCTGCAGCCGATTGCAGAGGCAGCTGCGCAGACCCCTGCCAGCAGGCCTTACTACAATGTCAGGGAATTCAATGCTAAAGGAAACGGTGTGGAATTGGACACTGATGGAATCAATAGGGCGATTACATCGGCAGCTGCTGCCGGGGGAGGAACTGTTTATTTTCCGCCAGGGATCTACCTGTCTTCTTCCATTGAATTGAAAGACAACATCACACTTTACCTGGAGGCAGGATCAACCATAGAGGCAGTCAGTGATTCTATTGCAAAATACAATCTTCCCGAACCAAATGAAGCCGGTGGAAACTTCCAGGATTATGGGCATAGTCACTGGAAAAACAGCCTTATTTGGGGAATCGGATTAAAAAACGTATCCATTTCAGGGCCCGGCCTGATTCATGGGAAGGGCTTGCACAGTGGTTTTGACCGGTTTGCTGATGAATCCAGGGGGCAGAAAATATACCAGGATGGCAGTCCCGGATCGGGCAACAAAGCCATTGCATTAAGGGATTGCAGGAATGTGATATTGCGTGATTTTTCTATTCTGCATGGCGGGCATTTTGGTATTCTGGCTACCGGCGTTGACAACCTGACTATTGATAACCTGAAGATTGACAGCAACCGGGATGGAATGGATATAGATGCGTGCCAGAATGTGCGGATTATCAACTGCAGCGTCAACACTCCCTGGGATGATGGCATTTGCCTGAAGGCCTCGTACGGCCTTGGTAAGATCCGGCATTGCGATAATATCACAATATCAAATTGCTTTTTATCCGGCAATTTTGACGAGGGCTCATTACTGGACGCAACTTTCAGGAGGAGTTCGCCTGAGTATAAATCCTACAAAACGGGACGGATCAAACTTGGAACTGAATCAAACGGGGATTTCAAAAATATCACCATTTCAAATTGTGTGTTCGACGAATCCAGGGGTATCGCGATTGAAAGCGTCGATGGTTCGCATATTGAGGATGTTGCTATCTCCAATATTACTATGCGACATGCCGCAAATAGTCCCTTGTTTATCAGGTTAGGTAGCCGTTTGCGGGGACCCGACAAGCCGTTGATCGGATCCATTAAACGAATCAGTATCGATAACCTCATCGTTTTTAACGCCGGTGCACAAAATGCCACAACCATCAGTGGCCTGCCCGGGCATCCGGTTGAAGACATCCGGCTGAGCAATATTTATATTAATTACAAGGGAGGAGGAAAGCCATCCGACAATGACCTGATGCCAATTGAGAATGAAAAGGGATATCCGGAACCAGGAATGTTTGGCGCATTACCAGCGTACGGTTTTTTTATCCGTCACGCCAGGGCAATTGAAATGAATCATGTGAAACTGGATTACTCGGGGCAGGAATACAGGAACGCTTTCGTGCTCGACGATGTACATGATGCCTTTTTCGATCATCTGAACATCAGGAAAGGGTCTGGTGAGGCTGCTTTCTTTGAACTGCGGAAGGTCAGCGACTTTGCGATTGAGAGTTCCAGGGGAATTGCTCCCCAGACAGCCAACAGAGCTGCGACCAGCAAAAAGATCAGGTAAACGGTCGGCCTGGAAATCAGTAACTGTTCATAAGTTTCATCATGCATAAGCAAGCGTTCGGCGGGATGATTCTTCATCCCGCCTTTTTTCAATAGACGCCTCAGGGTTTTTCCTCGTTATAATGCAGGATTTTCACTCCCTCTGATATCGTTTCCTTTCTTCTTGAAAACCGGAACCAGGTCCTGGCATTTCCATCACTGCTTAGTTGAAACTTCGCCTCTGTGTCATTCTCAGGTCCGCCAAATGTGTTATCACCGTTATATGCCATGGCACCCCAAATCTGGCCGTTTGTTTTATAAAACAGTAAATCCCCGCTCCGGTAAAACTCCATCAATGAACCATTATCCATTTTATAGATACCCTCCACTCCCCGGAAGACGGCTTCGTCAGCCAGGCGTTCATTCTTCAGGATAATATCGAACCTGATCTCGCTTTTCCGCACATCAGTTCTTTTTACGGTAAGAATTCTTGTCGCCGCCAGTTCAGATTTAGTACTCGGATCAGTTGCCAGATGTAAATCACCCTGAAAATAAATCTGGGTTACCAGATCCTGATGGCCGGCACTTGAAATTCGGAGATGGATATGCGCAGGTCGGAAGATTGAAAGCTTTTCATCAACCGGCTCCGGAACCGGAAGGGTAGTGGTAAAACTGTATTTTCCCTTTTTGTTTGTCAGCTGACTGGCGCGATAGATGAAATTATCGGAAGTATTATCATAAAGGCCATCCTCCTGGCATTGCCAGGTTTCGATCAAGGCATTGTTTACAGGCGTTTTGCCATCCTCTTTATATAGTGTGCCAAAGAGGTTCAAAACTTCACCGCTGAAGCCGTTCGGGTTCAGGTCAGTACGGAAAGGCGCACCTGGCCGGTAAAACGGTCCAAGAATATCGGTAGTGGTTGGTGAGTCACCTACAAAATGATCCTCACTCCAACCGAGGTTTCCGAATGCGCTTATTCCAAACACAACAATGCCCGAATCCCTGATAAATTTTTTCCGCTCCATGGACTATAAGTTACAAAAAAATGGAGAGAGTTGCCGCCAGGCTGATATCAGCATCACGGGGTCTCCCGGTGGACGCTGACCAAGATTTTCAGGGAGTTTCGCTAAATTAAGCCGACCTTCTGGAACTGGTCATTACGATCCGGTTCGAAAAGTCCGACGAATCCTGTCAAACCAGTAATCCTGCATGCTCTGGCAAAGTACCGGAATCATCTTTTTTGCCTTATTATTAACTGTTATTAAAATGGTCCATTTTAAATGCAAAAAGACACTTTCCTCCCTGCAACGGGAATTCCGGTCGGATTTGAATTTTAAATTCTGTTGCAGGCTTGCAGAAAGAATGCAACGTGATTATGGCCAGAATAGTTGCCCCGATCATTCAACGCGTGGTTCAGTAGTAATCATATCGTATTTGCCAAACCTGATCATCGACACTTCCGGATGCTGCTGCAGTGCGTTCAAACGCGTGTTAGACCCGTTGGTCGGTAATCACCTGTCGAATTGACCCAGGGGCAGGGGGACGGGACGGAAGAAATCCTGGTTTTGCTCAGGATTTAATTTTCATCATGCACACCAGTTCTTCATCATTTTTATACCATTCCACACACCAGGTATCATGTTCAACACGAGGATCACGCGAGATCTGGTGAAATTGATCCGCTACGGTGTCTGTTTTGTCATGCCATTGCATGATGGTGATTGCCAGGTAGGATCCTTCAGGAATACTGAACCTTGTCTCGCCGTAAAGTTCAGCCTCGCCATCCAGTGTTTCGAGGGCCGTGGCGTAATACATCACCTTGCCTTCCGCCATATAACTTAGTCCGTAGTAAGGACGTCCTTCAAACCCGCCAGGCAATTTATTTACCAGTGAATCGTAAGCATCCTGGATACCGTCCGGGAACGATGTTACCTGTTTTCCAAACACATTAAGTGTTTTGCTGAGCGTAATGATTTCCATCTATGAAGTTTGTAACGAAGTTCGTGATGTGGGATGATCCAGGTATGGCCGGAACAGCCAACCCTTGTGGGTATTCCGGACAAATTTTCTCTTTTGCCAGAGGCAATCCGGTTAGCGTATGTAAAAGTTTTTGATCGGGGCGATGGGGTGCCCCGAACCCCATCAGGACGCCTCGCGCGAGAATCCGATCAGGATGGCGCCACCGACCATGAGCACAGCCCCGGCAATTACCCTCCAGTTTAATTGTTCTTTCAGGAAAAGTACTGCCAGCACTATGGTGATAACAAGTGAAACCCGTTCGATAGAAGACACAACTGATGCATCACCTGATTTAAGGGCGGTATACGAAAAAAGCGAAGCAAAACAGGTGGCGATACCTGCACCCACCAGGAACATCCAGCCTCGCTTTTCGATTTCAAACATCCCATTAAACTTTTGCTGGAAGAAGACGGCAGACCATGAAATCACCAGGATCAGTATTGACTGGATAGCAAGTGTCAGCACCGGGTCTACTTTTTTTAATCCTGCTTTCGTAAGGGTAATGGCAGTTGCCGCACTCAAAGCGGCAAAGAGGGCATATACAATCCACATAGCGGCGGTTTACCCTCAGTCGACAAAGAACAGGCCAGTATTCGGTTGCACGATTTCGATGGTTTAAATCAAACATCCGGTGAGTATCCCCGGCTCATGCAAACTCCGATGGATTTACACCGAACTGTCGTTGGAAACTCCGCGCAAACACGGTTGGTGAGGCATAACCTGTCTGCTCCGAAATTTCCGCCACGGTCAACTGCGCTTCCTTCAGTAAAACCACTGCGCGTTTAAGCCTGGTTAAATTGATCATCTCATTCGGGGTGAGATCCGAAATTTCTTTCAGTTTCCGATAGAGGGTGGGCCGGCTCATATTGACATACTTCGCGAGATGTTCGACATCCAGTTCAACATCCGCGATATGATTCAATATCACTTCCTGTATGCGCTCGAGGAAATGTTCGTCAGCCTTCGTATAAGCCATTGAGTGGATATGCGCAAAAGGGGAACTTGCGAAATATTGTTTCACTTTATTACGGTTCATCAGCAGGCTGGCGATCTGCACCTGCAGGTGCTCAGGTGAAAACGGCTTTTCCATATAAGCATCTGCACCGATCTCCAGCCCCTCGATCCTGGATTGCAGCGTGTTTTTGGCCGTCAGCAACAGGATCGGGATATGGCTGGTTTCCACGTTTTCCTTCAGTGCCCGGCAAAACTGGAATCCATCCATTACCGGCATCATCACATCGCTGATGATCAGGTGGACCGTCTCCCTGTTGGCAATGTCAAGTGCCACAGCACCATCCGGCGCGGTGAGGATCTGGTATTTTTCCTCCAGGAACCGCGAGATATATTCGAGTATCTCTTCATGGTCGTCGACTAATAATATTACATCCTTCATCTGTATTTCATTTAATCCGATTCCTGGTTCATGGGTAATGAAAACCGGAATACATTTACCCCATCCGCAGAATGGAAGCGGATGGATCCTTTGTGCAATTCGGCCAGTGATCTCGCCAGTGCCAGTCCAATGCCTGTGCCACTGCGGTCGCGGTGCTGCTGCAGGCGGTAGAAAGGTTCAAAGATCCGTTCTTTCAGTTCATCCGGCACCAGTGTACCATCGTTGCGTACTTCGATGGTGAAATAGCCTGTCTCCCTTGCAGAGAGTTCTATCCAGACAGACTCCCTGCAGTAATTGATCGCATTGTAGAAAAGGTTATTCAGGATTTTTTCCAGCGCATCCACATCCACAAACGCCAGCACCGGCAGCTCCGGCAGCAGCAGTTCGAACGCAACCTTTTTCTGTCTGGCGAGCAGCTCAAAGCCTGCACCCGTTTCCCGGAGCAGCTGGCTGATATTGGTCTGCACAAAACTCAGGTAGAAGCCATTTGCCTCCACCTTCCGGAAGTCGAGCAGCTGGTTGGTCAGTTCTACCAGCCGGTCAGTATTCCTTTGCATGATGTGCAGGTCATACGCAAAATTCGCATCCCCTCCGGCTTTTTTCGCAATCTGTTCCATCGGTGCCTTCACCAGCGTCAGCGGTGTTTTGATTTCGTGCGCCACATTGGTGAAGAAGTCAATCTTTGCCTGGTAAATCTCTTTTTCTTTCTCCCGCTCCAATGTCTCGATTTTCCTTCTCGTTTTCTCCCTGACGCGATGATGGTAAAACCGGATAATCAGCAGCGCCAGCAACAATGCGAGTATGGCGTATACAGTATATGCAACCGGACTCGCCCAGAATGGCGGCAGGATCCGGATAATGATGCTGGATGCAGTTTCAGGCCAGTCACCACCGGCATTTCTCGCCTTTACCCTGAATGTATACACGCCGGGTGAGAGATTGGTAAAATAAACTTTCCGGTTGGTCTTCAGGTACGTCCACTCCTTATCAAGACCATCGGTTGTATACATATACTCCGTCATTTCCGGTGCTGCAAAGCTGAGTGCTGCAAATTCGATGCTGAATGAAGCGCCGTCATAATTTAGCTCTACCTCTTCGGTAAAAGAGACGGCGTTGCGGAGCGGTGATCCCGCTGTGAGCGGTCGCTGCTCGTTATCGTTTACATACAACCCGGTGATGTATACCGGTGAGGTCTGGTTGTCCGCGCGGAAATTATCCGGATCAAAACTGACCATGCCTTTGGCGCTGCCAAAGTACATCATCCCGTCGGCATCTCGGTATCCGGAATTATAGTTAAACTGGTTACTCAATAACCCATGGGCCGTGGTATACACAGCGAGCTTCGCTGTGGCAGGTTCAAAGCAAAGCAGTCCGTTTGCTGTGGTGATCCACAGTTTATGGCTATCATCTTCCAGTACTTTAAAAATGGTGTTGCTCGGGAAACCCTGTCGGGTTGTATACGGGGCGAATGAACTATCTGCTGCAATAAACCTGTCCAGTCCGCCACCTTCGGTCCCGATCCAGAGCTGCCGGTCGGCCGACTCAAACAAAGTAGTAACCGAATTGCTGCTGAGGCTTTTCCTGTTTTTAGGGTCATGGTCGAAATGTCCGGCGCCATTTTCCCCCGGCCGGAGATAATATAATCCGTTGCCCAGGGTACCGACCCACAACACACCGTGCACATCTTCAGTGATGGTATGGATAAATGTCTCCGCCGGGATCGCCTTTACCAGGTTGAATTCATTGAGGCGTTCATCGAAGCGGTATAAACCATGCCGGGTGCCTATATATATAAGACCTGTCCGGGTACGGTAGAGGACGACTATAAAATTGCTTCGCAGTTCAGCCGAGTTGCCGGGAAACCGTTTCACCACCTTACCGGTTACGAGATCCAGTATATCCAGTCCGTGTTCGAACGTTCCGACCCAGAGTTCACGTCCCTTCACCAGCATCCCGTGAATGTTGGAATAAGAGATACTGCCGGGATTGCCATCCGGACGGTATTGCCGGATAGCGCCTGTCTTTTTATCAAGGCGGTTGAGACCCGCATCCTCGGTACCTATCCACAAATGACCGGAGCTGTCCTCACAGATCTCACGCACGGCGTAACCACTCAGCGGATGCGTATCATCCCCGGGAAAATATTTTTCGAACGACACCTGCTGACGCGGGAAATAATTGATTCCGCCAAAATAGGTTCCCGCCCAGGTGCCGCCTTCCCGGTCGCGGCAAAGACTATAAACTGCATTATCCGAGAGGGTATAGGGATTGCCGGACTGCTTACGGAGGTTCTCGGCCTTGCCAGTACCGGGGTCATACACAAAAATGCCGGACTCGGTAGCGATCCAGATAGTGTTATCGGGAGTCTGCACAAAATCCCGGGCGAATATCGCAGTGCGGTCAGGGTTCAGGGTGAGCAGGTCTTTCCATGTACCTTGTTTGATATCGAAGGATTTTACACCGGAATTGGAAGTACCGATAAGGATCGTGCTGGCGGTACTGGCATAAATTTTTTCAATCCATCGGATGGAGGCTGGCATTGCGGGATCAAATACATCAAAACGTTTGAACGAATCGGTATCCTCATCGTACCGGCAGAGGTATCCATTGCTGGTGGATACCCAGACCCCGCCGGAAGGATCAATACAAACAGAGGTGGCAGCGAAAAAAGAAGAAGGGGGATACTGCTTCTGCCGACCGTCTGACTCGCGCAGCCAGTGAAGTGTTTGCCCGGCAATAAACCAGAGGTTACCATGGCGGTCCTTCCGGATGTCCCTTACTTCTTCGCTGCCCCGGTAGAGGCTGCTGAAGTTCTCCAGGCGGGCGTTGTAGCGGTAAAGTCCGTTCCTGGTACCGGCATACAGCGTGTCGCCTTCACTTATCAGCATGCTCCGGATAAAGTTGTCGCCAATGGAAGTGCTGTCATCCACATCGTTCCGGAATACCTTAAAGCTGTAACCATCAAACCGGTTAAGTCCGTCTTTAGTTCCCATCCAGAGGAAGCCACGTTTATCCTGCTGGCAGCTGAATACCGTATTATTTGATAATCCCTGTTCCACCTGGTAGTGGCGGAAATAGTATGATTGGGACCGTGCTGCAACGGACACCAGCAGGAAGCAACAAAGACAGGCAAGGAATGATTTCATATGAGCATTACCCGGTTAACCTGAACCGGCGGCATAAAAGTAACAAAACCAAATGGCTTGCACTCCTGTAGTTCGACCGTAACCCAGTTGCGGAGCGGCCGTTCCAAATATGAGACAAATCATGGATTGTATGAGAGGAAAAATGGCCTCAATGCCAGCTAAAATGTAAACCTTTCCGCCGCATTAACGATTGCAAACAATCAAAACGCCATAAAATGAAACGACGAATGACCATGTTGGCCGTGCACACGGCCATGGCTCTACTGCTTAGCTTCTCCGCATTTGCCCAGCAGGCACTGCGGGGGACCCTCCGGTCACAAACGGGTGAACCACTCGCGGGGGCTACCATCCAGGTAAAAGGGACAAGTACCACGACCGTGTCCGATGCCAAAGGGCAATTCAACATCAATGCCGCGCCGGGCGCAGTGCTGGTGATCAGTTACACTGGTTTTACAACCCGCGAAATCACCGTATCGGGTACGGAAATCAACGAAACATTGCAGGTGTCCGAGGCTTCATTAAATGAAGTGGTAGTGATCGGTTACCAGAGCGTACGGCGAAAAGACCTGACCGGGGCCGTGGGTGTGATTGATCCCGCAGCCGCCAACCGGAACATGTCAAACACCGTAGCGGAAAGTTTCCAGGGTCTCACACCCGGGGTAACAGTCCGTAACACCGGTACACCGGGCGGTGCAGCAAAAGTGGATATCCGCGGTGCCGGTACATTTGCGGCCAACAATCCGCTTTATATTATTGACGGGATGTACAGCGATGCCACTCCCGATTTCAACCCAAGTGATATTGAATCCATCCAGATCCTGAAAGATGCTTCGGCCGCCGCAATCTATGGCAGCCGCGCGGCGAACGGGGTAATCATCATCACTACCAAAAAAGGCCGCCAGGGACCCGTACAGATCAGCGGTAGTGTAAAGTCAGGGGTACAGCAGGTCCATAACCGGTACGATATGATGGATGTAAATGAATACCGTGACCTGGCTACCCGGTTGTACCAGGAGGGTGGTATACCAGTGCCGACATCACTGACCACCGACTTTGATCCATCCATCAATACTGACTGGCAGGATGAATTCCTGCGTACCGGTGCTATCGGGGAATACAATCTCTCCGCATCCGGGTCCATTGCAAAAACGGTCAACTTCTTTATCAGCGGTAACCATTTCCAGAACCGCGGTCCTGTGATCGATAACAGTTTTTCGCGGAGCGGTTTCCGGATAAACACCAATGCCAAATTCGGACGACTGACCATTGGCCAGAATGTGTTGTTCAGCTGGACAAAAGAAGACCCGATCGCCAGTGGCGGTGTGGGTGTCAATCCGTTCATAGACATGATCAGCATGCCACCGGTAGTGGCTTTGCAGGATCCCCGGTATGTGCAGACGGAAAATCCGGGAGGATGGGGGATCGGGCAGAACAATGCCTATCTCAATACGCTTACGGCAAATGTGCCGGCACTGCAGCGTCTCGACCAGTTTGAGCAACGCAACTTCAAGGTGCGGGGAAATGCTTATGCCGAACTCCGGATCATCGATGGCCTGACGTACCGTTTTAATTTCGGTCTCGAACAGACCGTTGACCGCGGCGACGGCACACGTTTACCCGGCACCGTACGCCAGGGTACGCCGTCCCCGAGCAATAATGCGATCAGTACCTTCCGCAGCAGGGGCGAATTCAAATCAACCCTTGTTGAAAATACAGTCAATTACGACAAAAAATTTGGCAAACACGCTGTCAATGCCGTAGCCGGTGTCAGCCTGCAGCGCTTTGACAATCCATTGTTCCGTTACACCACCATTGGCGGTGTGGATCAACCAGATGATCCCTATACAGAAATTTCGAATTTCGTCGGCCTGCTTGGTCGCGTGAATTACAATTACGACGACCGCTATCTCGCCAGTGTGACGTTCCGTCGTGACGGAAGTTCGAAATTCGGGACCAGCAACCGCTGGGGTAATTTCCCATCGGCATCACTGGCCTGGCGTGTTTCACAGGAAGATTTCTGGAGAGTCAAGGCAGTCAACGACCTGAAGCTCCGCGCATCTTACGGATCACTCGGTAACGCAGAGTTTCTCCGTGCATGGCAGTATTATTCGCAGATCAATCCCTTCCCCCGTGCGGTGTTCGGACCCAATGAAGCAGAGCAACTGGGAGGGATAGTAACCGACCTTGCCAACGCCAACCTTCGCTGGGAAACCAAGAAGACACTCAACTTCGGACTGGAAGCTTCGTTCCTGAACAGCATGTTCAGCGTTTCCGCGGATTACTTTATTGCAAAAACAGATGATGTACTGGTGAACCTGCCACTGAGCCTTACCACCGGTAGCGCTTCCGGTACATCCGTGATCAACGCTGCATCTATCGAAAACAAGGGTATTGAAATTGCCCTGACCTTCCGTCCGAAACAGACCGGTGATTTCCGCTGGGATGCTACCGTAAATTTCACCAGCATCCGCAACAAGGTAAAAGCCTTCGGGGATCCCGCTACCAAATACACACAGGTGGGTGATGCCCGTACCGAACTCGGCCGATCCATCGGTGAATGGTATGTACTGAAAACAAATGGCATTTTCCAGAACCAGGCAGAGATCGATGCACACAAAGGCAGCACAGGTGATGTGTTGCAGCCATGGTCGCAACCAGGTGATATACGGTATGTGGACATCGACGGCGACGGCGTGCTGGATCTCGACAAAGACCGCTATTATGCCGGAAGCCCCTGGACGAAGTTTGAAGGCGGGCTCCTGCTGAATTTCAGCTATAAAAATTTCAGCGTGAATATGCAATGGTATGGTGTGGTAGGTAACCAGTTGTACAACCGGGGACGTTACTCCGTTGACCGCATGGACCAGAATACCAACTTCCGTGATGGCGCCACTTTCTGGACGCCGCAGAATCCGAGTAGTCAATGGCCAAGGGCCGCCATTTCAACCATCTCTGATAAAGGACGTGAGTACAACGTACTGCCACAAAGCGACCGCTGGCTGGAGAAGGGTGACTACCTGCGTCTGCGTAATATCGAGATCGGGTATAATTTCAGCAAGACTACCCTTGCACGCTGGAAAATGAGGGACACCCGCGTGTTCGTCAGCGGACAGAACCTGTTCACTTTCACCGGTTACAGCGGTCTTGATCCGGACATAGTTGGAGTGAATATTTTCGAACGCGGACTCGACGCTGGCCAGTATCCCGCGTTGCGGATTGTTTCAGCAGGTATCAGATTCGGTTTCTAACCAAACACTATCAATTAGTAAAACATGAACACATTATCCAGATATATCATTGCCGCCGCGCTGACGCTGTCGCTGCCCGCGTGCAAGAAGTACACCGACCTCGACATTGAGAATCCCAACAGGCAGGATGAATCCAACTACTGGAAAACAGCACAGGATGCACTGCAGGGCGTTAATTCCGTGTACGGAAACTTTTACCGGAACGGTTCCCCCGGCTCACGCTGGACGCCATTTTATTTTGACGTACGGTCGGATGATGGTTACTCAACCAGTCCGTGGAACGAACTGAGAAGCATCGGCGGACTGAATATTACCCAGTACAGCTTTGAAGTGAACATCGATACCTGGGGCCATCATTACCGCGGGGTTTTCCGCGCCAACCAGGTGATTGATAAATTGCCGGGTATTGACATGGATGAAACGCTGAAGAACCAGTATATCGGTGAAGCAAAATTCCTCCGGGCACTTTACTACTATAACCTGCTGACCATCTTCGGCAATATCCCGCTGGTGCTCGCGCCATCGCTGCCCGCGGAAAAACCATCACAGGCTACCCCTGATGCAGTGTGGACCCAGATTGAAACAGATCTTACTGAGGCAGCTGCTGTGCTCCCTGCTTCGTATACCGGCGACGAAATTGGCAGGGCGACGAAAGGCGCTGCCTATGGGCTGCTTGGTCGCGCGCACCTGCAGCAACTCGAATACCAGCAGGCTGCCGATGCGCTTGCATGGCTTGTTACCGGTCCGGGCGCACCATTGTACGACCTCGTGCCCAACTACGCTGACAACTTCCGTCATACCACGGAGAATAACAAAGAGTCCGTTTTCGAAATCCAGTTCAAGATGCGTCCGGAAAATGGCGGCGATGATGGTCCCACTTCCAACGTAGGAAGCAGCCGCCCCAGTTTCTTTGCCCCTCCGGGAAATGGATTTAACGATGCCAATATGCAACGCTGGGTGGTTTGGGAATTCCTGAAAGAAACCACCGCAGGTGGCGGCCGAGATCCGCGTCTCGAATTCACCGCGCTGTATGATTCCACCGATGTGCGCGGACCGGACGAAACGCTGGTCTATGGCTCTACATTCAATTCAAAGAATTACGATGCCAACATCCGCCAGCGCGTGTGGTACCGTAAGTACCTCGATGATTATTTCCGCATCAATGAAGGGGAGGTATTTAACAGCCCCATTAATTTCCGGGTGCTGCGTTTTGCCGATGTACTGCTGATGTATGCAGAAGCATTGAATGGCCTGAACCGCACTGCTGATGCGTATCCGTTTGTTGACCGGGTAAGGGCGCGGGCGGGGCTCGCTGCACTCTCTGCCGCAATGCCGGGTCTGGACAAGGATGCATTCCTGAAACAACTGATGCACGAACGGATCACGGAACTGACGGGCGAACAGGTTCGCTGGAACGACCTCGCACGCTGGGGGTATTTCGATGATGCTACCAAACTGGCTGAGTTGAAAGGACGTGACAGTGAATTCAATAATTTTGTAATAGGGAGAAATAAATACATGCCTATTCCGCAACGCGAAATCGATATCAATCCAAACCTGGTCCAGAATCCAAACTGGTAACAGCAATTTCTAACGGCGGGGGGAGCAGGCTCCTCCCGCTTTTACTAAAAATGTAAATGATGAGGTGTTTACGATCAGTGCTGACAGCTATAATGTTCCTGGCTTTTTTATCCGCATCCGCACAGGGATTACAACGGGGGGTGTGGACTCCCGAGCAGGCCAATAAATGGTATGCGTCCACGCCCTGGCTGGTTGGCGCCAACTTCCTGCCAAGTACTGCCATCAACCAGTTGGAAATGTGGCAGGCGGCCAGTTTTGATACAACCACTATTTCGCGTGAATTAAAATGGGCGCGCAGCATCGGCATGAATACCATGCGGGTGTTCCTGCATGACCTTGCCTACCAGCAGGATCCGGCAGGTTTTAAAAAGAGGGTCGATATCTTTTTGCGTATCGCTGCGAGGTATAATATCCGGCCGATGTTTGTACTGTTCGACTCCTGCTGGGATCCTTTCCCGCACACGGGTAAACAACAGCAGCCGGCTCCTTTCCTCCACAACTCAGGCTGGGTGCAGGGTCCGGGGGCGGATGCACTGAAGGACAGTACCCAGTACCCCCGGCTGAAAAAATATGTCACCGATATCGTCGGACATTTTGGGAAGGACAAACGGGTGATTGCGTGGGATGTGTGGAATGAACCCGATAACACGAATACCAGCAGTTATGGTCGCTGGGAGCCGTACGACAAAACTGCACTGGTACATAACCTGCTGGAGAAAACATTCCAGTGGACGCGTATGGCCAATCCGGCCCAACCCATTACAGCGGGAATCTGGAATGGCAACTGGATTGCAGATGATAGTCTCCGCCCGCTGGAAAAAATGATGATCGAACAATCCGATGTCATTTCCTTCCATAATTATGACAAGGCCGACGAATTTGAAAAACGGATCAAATGGTTGCAGCGGTACAACAAACCCCTGCTCTGTACCGAGTACATGTCGCGCGGCAACGGCAGTACTTTCGAGGGTTCTTCCCCGGTCGCTAAAAAATACAAAGTAGCCGCTTACAACTGGGGATTGGTCAGTGGAAAATCACAGACGATCTATCCATGGGACAGCTGGCAGAAAAAGTATACCACTGCACCGGAACTCTGGTTCCACGATGTATTCAACACCGATGGAACACCGTATAAAAAAGAAGAAACAGACCTGCTGAAAGAACTGACATCCGGTTCAACGGGCGTCCGTCCCAACTAAAACAATGACAATATGAAAACAGGCATGCGTTATAGTTTATTTATAGTATTTGCTTTCCTTACAGTAACCTGTGGTAAGAAAGATGATTCCTCGCCCACACCACCCCCGCAACCCGACGGTACATTTGTAAACCCCCTCCGGAACGGATCCGATCCATGGGTGACCGCGAAGGATGGATTTTATTATTACACGCAGACTATGGGTAACCGCATTGTGTTGTGGAAGACGGATAAGATGTCCCGGCTTGGTGTGGCCACACAGACAACCGTATTCACACCCCCCGCCGGTGCGGCCAACTCGGCGAACGTGTGGGCGCCGGAAATCCACTTCCTCGATGGCAAATGGTATATCTATTATACCGCAGGCAGCGGACCTGACGGCACGCAGCGGACATGGGTGATTGAAAACAGCAGTGCAGATCCTACCACCGGAACCTGGGTCGACAAAGGACGTATTTTTGCGGCCAATGCAGACTTCTGGGCGATCGATGGCAGCATTATCGAATACAATGGTGATCGCTATTTTGTATGGAGCGGTCGTCCCGATCTTACCCAGCAGAAACAGAACCTGTATATTGCCCGGATGGGTGATGCATGGACGATCACCGGTAACAGTACCATGATCTCCGAACCGGTGATCAGTTGGGAAGTAAATGGCGGACCGGTTAATGAAGCCCCGCAATACCTGTCCCATAATGGGAAAAACTTCCTGGCGTATTCTGCCAGTGGTTGCTGGACGGATGACTATGCGCTTGGTTTATTGACGTTGAAGGAAGGCGGTAATCCGCTGATGGCAGCCGACTGGACAAAAACCCAGCAACCGGTGTTTACTAAAAACGCTACCGGAAAAGCTTACGCGCCGGGTCATAATGCCTTTTTCAAATCGAAGGATGGATCGGAAGACTGGATCATCTACCATGCCAACAGCAATGCGGGCGATGGATGCGATGAAAGCCGTACCGTACGGATGCAGGAGTTTAGCTGGAATGCTGATGGTACACCGCTTTTCGGCACACCGGTGGCTGCACTTGCACCAGTCACCCGGCCCGCAGGCGAGTAACCTGGTCCTTTTTATGCATATTGCACCAGGACCTGGCTGCCGGATCCAATTCTTTTACAGTTTATCGCAGGAACTAAACATCGAATACAATGAGAAGATTACTGATCGTTATAACTATCCTGTCCTTCGGCTCCGACATCTTCGGGCAAACATTCAGGAACCCGTTACTGCCGGCCGGAGCCGATCCCTGGTGTATCTACAAGGACGGTTATTATTATTATACCAACACTACCGGTAAAAATATCACGGTATGGAAAACGAAGAATATCGCTGATCTCCGGCAGGCAACAAAAAAGGTGGTGTTTACCCCGCCCGCTACTGGTCCCTATTCAAAAGAGATCTGGGCGCCGGAAATTCATTTTATCCGGAATAAATGGTACATCTACTTTGCAGCTGACAGTGGTAATAACAAGGACCACCGGTTGTGGGTGCTGGAAAAATCCGGTGACCCGCTGCAGGGTGAATGGACCATGAAAGGTAAACTTACCACCCCCGATGATAAGTGGTCGATTGATGGTACCGTATATGAACACCGTGACAGCTTGTACCTGCTCTGGTCAGGGTGGCAGGGGGATGTAAATGGAGAACAGGATATTTATATCGCGAGGATGAGTGATCCGTGGACCGTGACTGGTGAACGGGTGTTGTTATCTGCCCCGAGGCTGGCATGGGAAACAAACGGCGACCTGAGCGATCCCAACGATGTGCCGCATGTGAACGTAAATGAGGGTCCGCAGATCCTGGCGCGTGATAATAAAATCCACCTTGTTTATTCTGCGAGTGGCTGCTGGACCGACTACTATGCACTTGGTATGCTGACCCTTGAGGATGGTGGGAACCTGATGGATAGTGCCTCATGGAAAAAACATCCGGAGCCGGTATTCAAACAGGATCCGGAAAACGGTGTATACGCCCCAGGCCATAATTCTTTTTTTACCTCGCCGGATGGCAAGGAGAACTGGATCCTCTATCATGCCAACGACAAGCCCGGCCAGGGCTGCGGCAGGTTCCGGTCGCCCCGTGCGCAGAAGTTTACCTGGACAGCCGATGGCTACCCGGTATTTGGAAGGCCGGTGAAATCTACCGATCAGCTGCCGATCCCTTCTACGGGGAAACCGAAAAAAACAGCCAGTCCTGCGCGTGTTACTCCAGCGGGATAAGAAAATATGTGCAGTGTTCAGCTGATACATGGAAAAGCCGGTCTTTCAAAGGCCGGCTTTTTTATTTGCTGCCGGAATCCGGAGGAGTCAGCCCTTGGTTGTTGCAGGGCATGCTTCGTTTAGGAAACAATCCGTCGTATAACGCCATTTTTTGCACTTTGTGCCCCTGTACCTTAGTGGAAGAAAATCGGGTTGGCTGGAACACCGGCCCCGGATAATTTTTCTACCATTATTATACTGTTACTATGGCAAAGTCAAAAACGATAGTTCTCATACATGGAAACTTTGTAAACGATCGCACCTGGTCGGACTGGAAACAACGTTATGAGCAACGCGGCTATAAGGTTTATACGCCTGTAAATCCTGGTCATGCAGGTGAACCTGCTGCTTTACGGATGAAAGCGCATAAGGACCTGACCAAAACCGGTTTCATCGATGTTGTGGAGAACCTGGCGAGATTAATTGAAACCCTGCCCGAAAAGCCATTGGTAATAGGGCATTCGATGGCGGGAATGGCGGCATTAAAACTGGTGGAGCTTGGTCACGCGGCTGCTGGCGTAAGTGTGGACGGTGCACCGCCCAAAAATGTATTCCCTCCCTTCCAGACGCTTAAAACGGTGCTGCCGGCTTTCGGTTTTTTCTCTTTTAAAAAGTACTTCATGGGAAGCAGGAAGTGGTACGACAAAGCTTTCTTCAATACCATTCCTGAGGTGGAGAAACGAAAGGCTTTTGAGAAGTTTGCCGTGCCTGAAAGTTACAAGGTGAGCCGGCAGCTGGTGCTTAATTCATTTTCGAATATCGATTTCCGGGCACCGCATGTGCCCATACTCTTTATAGGCGGCGGGAAGGATACTATTTTTCCACCCGGGTTGACGAAAAACATTGCCGGACGATACAAGGATAAAGCAAGCCGCGTTGACCTGAAGATCTTCGACGGCAAAAGCCATTTCATTTGCGGCGAGCCGGGGTGGGAGAAGGTTGCGGATTATATTTTGGATTGGTATGAGCAGCAGTAAGTTTAAAATAAACTATGACCTTCCTGATGTGGCTGGTTCCTGATTAGTGAATAGCAGGTAGTCGCGTACCTGCCGGTCGCTACTTTTACTCCGCTCTTAGCTGATGTGCTGGGTTTTGGATCGCTGCTTTAAAGGTTTGGGAAATGATAGTGATCAGACCGATAACCAGCAATATGGAAAAACATGCAAGCGGCCAGGCAGGTCCAAACCCTGTTCGAACCGAAAAGTTTTGCAGGAACAGTATGGAAGCTATATATCCCACCGGTACTGCAATTATACCGGCTATCAGCAGGAGCCAGATGAAGCTCCTGGACAGGATCTGTATCAGTTGAATCTCCCGCGCACCGACGATTTTCCGGATACTGATCTCTTTACGTTTTACTTCAACAGTGTACATGACCAGACCAAGCAAACCGAGTGTAGCAATGGCCATTGCCATAAATGCGAGATATCCAAGCAACGAGATGGTAGCTGACTGGGAATTCCCTTTGTTTATTTCGTCATCCAGCCAAACGGGCTCAAAGGTCAGCGATGGGTTCATACTTTTCAAAACATCTGCAACTTTCGATTTTAATAAGGGATCGGTATTTGGGACAGTATTGATATATAGTTCGGTAAAGGCTGTTTTTCGGGATCGAAGAGCCAGCGGCCGGACAGGTATTCCAACATTTTCATAATTAAAGTCCCTGACCACACCCTGTACCATTAACCGGGTGCTGTCGTTGATAGAAATCAGTTTGCCTGGTGCGTCCTGATAGGCACCCAGACCCAGTGCATGCACAGCCTGCTGGTTGAGAATGATGTATTCCTCAACAGTCGATGCCGCCCCTGGAAAATTCTGGCCGGAGATGAATTCGAAACCCATTATTTTTATAAATTCCGGATCGGCAAAATAATAATTTATTTGCTGGCCATCCTCCGGATTGCCTGTCCATCCTACCGTACGTCCGCCATTGAACCGTTTTGTAAAAGATGCGGAAGACAACCCGGTTCCCGTTACACCCGGTAAGTTTTTTATTTCGTTGGCCGCCTTTTCCTCGTCGGAACCTTTAAGGGATACAACCATGACCTCTGATCGTTTATAACCAGGGTCCTCTGCGGACATATAGCTGAATTGCCGGTAAAATGCTACCAGGAAAATGATGATGACCATTGAAAGGCTGTACTGGAAAACGATCAGCGCTTTACGGACGTTTACCCTGCCCATGATTTTTGCGGTGGACATATTTTTGAGCACACGAAGCGGCGTGAACGAAGAAAGCACAAGGGCAGGAGAGATGCCTGCCAGCAGTCCGGTAAATAACGCAAAGCCAACGGACGCGCCAACTAATGGGAGGTTGTATCTGAAGGTGGAGGGCAGAAATTCGTATTCATCATTGAACGGGGCAAATCGAATGATTATTGCCAGGACTACCCATGCAAACAAAAGGGCAAAAAAAGCTGTCACGGCTGATTCCAGGATATACTGGCGAAAAACCTGCCACCTGGATGCTCCGGTCACTTTACGGATACCGACTTCCCGGGCCCTGGTCAATGCGCGCGCAATACTCAGGTTGGTATAGTTAAAACATGCGGACAACAAGATCACCAAAGCGATACCTATCTCAAAGTAAAATTTGGTCCATGAGCTACCATTGCCGATCTCATTTGCTAATCTTTCGGTTCCTGGCGTAATCCCTGATATTGGCTGTGCACTGAATTCCGTAATTCCACTTTTATTTTTAAAATTGACCTGCTTCGCGACAGACCCCAGTTCATTCATGAGTTGTTTCCTGTCAGTCTGTTTGGTCAGTCTGACATAAGTGTATGTATTGTTGAAGCCAAACCAGTCGCGTGTCTTTTCAGGCAGTTGTCCCGCTGATTCCAGCTTTCTTACTCCTGCGTCAGATGCAAAGGCATCAAAACTGATATGTGATTTAGAACCTGTCTCCTCAAGGATGCCTGTAACCACATAATCACCCAATTTTTCAAGACTGAATCGTTTGCCGATGGCATGCTTGGTACCAAAATATCGTTGCGCAGTCCCGGCAGTGATCACTACCGAATTTGGTTCTGTGAGTGCGGTCGCGGGATTTCCGGATGCAAGCCGGAATCCCAGTACGTCAAAAAAGGAGTTGTCAGTAAAGGCGCCATTTAGCTGTAATTCCTTGCCCTCCGCGTTCGCTTTGCCTCCGAATGCAGGGTAGATGCTGGTTACGGTCATCAAGGTTCCGGACTTTTTCGTGAGTTCGGCTGCAAGAGGTATTGGTGTCGAGGCCATGTTCCAGTGTTCACCGCTTTTTTTAAGGTAGCTGGAAGTAATGCGGTAGATGTTTTCGCTGTCCGGATGAAAGCTGTCGTAGCTGAGCTGGTCCTGAAGCCGTATCATGATCATCATCGCCACCGTCAGGCTGAGTCCCAGCCCGAAAACATTGATGAACGAAACAAGTTTGTTTCGCCGGAAACTGCGCAGCGCGACTTTCAGGTAACTGAGGAGCATAGTTCAGGTATTATAGTAGACCCGCTTGTACCAAGATTGATGCCTTTTAGTAGCGATTTGAACCACAATCAGTTATTATTGCTGAGAATGGCAACTGTCCGGTTATGTTACAAAAACCGTATCGTTCATGAACAGTCGGTTCAAGGCAGGTTGGCTAATTTGCCTTTCTGTATTGCTGGGGTGTCAGACCTGCTTTATTCTTGAATAAATGGTTATCAGGCAACCCTCTCTGGGAAAATTTCATTCTTGCTATCCAGGATGTGGCGTGTTATTTTTCTGGTAATAGCGGCAGGTCGAAGTGGGATTGGCGTATCTGTATGTATAGGGAACAGCACTTTGACTCTGCAACCCGCTCCTGGTTTTGTTTTGATAGATACGCGGCCGTTAAACAAATCGGCGCGGGTAATGATATTTCTCAACCCTACGCCTTTTCGTTTCTGGGCAAGGTCAAAACCCAGGCCGTTGTCATTTATTTCCAGTTTTACCTGTTTTCCGTTTGTTGAGGAAATCAATTTAATTTCAATGTGGCTGGCCAGTGCATGTTTCAGCACATTGTTCAATTGTTCCTGAACGATGCGAAAGATTGCCAGTTGATGGTCGGGAGTAAGGAGTGTTGCGTCAAATTCCTCCCAGTTTTTATGGAACACCAGGCCTGTGGTGGCCAGGTCGCTCGTGAGTTTCTCCAGGGAACACTTCAAGCCAAACCCGTCCGACGGGGGCAGCAGCTGGTGCGATAATTTGCGGAGTTCCTGAGTTGAAAACGTGATCAGCTCGCGGCTTTTGATCATCATTGCCCGCACCTCTTTGCCAGAAATGGCGTGATCAATAAACAGGGTTGCCGTTGCCAGGATCTGGGTAATGTTATCGTGTAATTCAAGTCCAAGATGTTTACGCTCATTTTCCTGCCCGCGGATCGTGGCGCGGGCCACGGCTCTACGGGTTTTCAATTCTGCACCTTTCAACGCCTGCTCAAGAAGTCGCTTTTCTGTAACATTCTGGGCCGCGCCAACCACACGGATGGCTTCCCCCTGCTGATTCCGCATCACGTGGCCGCGGTCGTAGATATGCCTGTATTTCTGATCATCGCCGAGTATGCGGTATTCCACTTCGAACACCTCCAGCCGTGGATCGTTACGTATAGCGGAAAATTTTCGTAAAAGCCTGATGGCATCATCCGGATGAATTTTTCGCTGCCAATCGGAGTGGTCTTCTATATCGCGTGCAGCGCGGATACCAAAAACATCAGATACCGCCTGTTCATCACGGTATACCTGGTTGGACTTCAGGTCCCAGTCCCAGATCAGTTCCCGTGTAGCTTTGATGGCCAGGCGGTATCGTTCATTTGCCAGCCGCATCTTTTCATTGCTTCGCGCCCGTTCGATGGCATACAATACCGTTCTGCGGACATTTCTTGCGTCCAGATCATCCACCACGAGAAAATCCTGCACGCCGAGGGCAAGTGTCTGCTGTACCGTGTCGATTTCCGGCAGGCCGGACAACAGGATAACTGCGGTCTTGCTGGTCAAATTCCTGCACCAGTCCCGGGACACCTGCGAATCTGTATCAATAAGTTGAAGATCGATAAAAACGACATCGGGTGTGAATGTCTGAAACAGGCTGATAGCCGATGCCAGTCCCTGGCATTCCCTGATTTCGTACACCGGGGATTTCGATTCCAACAGGATCCCCTGCAGCAATAAATGGTCATCCGGGTTTTCCCGGACAATGGCAACGTTGAGACGAGGCTGGTTCATGTACGGGCTCATTCTGATTATTTTTTGCGGTCAATGAAAAACGTTTATCCGATAAATCCACTGACATATACACTTCAGGAACCTGCTTGATCGTAAGGCAGGCAACCAGCAAATTCAACACAAGGACCCAATCTGTTATTTCACGGAAGTCCTGGTGCTTAAACGGGTAGTTCCGGACGGAAATTTCTTCAACAGGTAATTATTTCAAATAATTTTATAATCAATCAAAAAATGTAAGTGATTATACTTATTTGTACGTGCGGGTTGAACAGGGTGTGCAGGATGCATGATGGTTGACCTTGTTCAGGAGATGGTTCCCGTAAGTTTTGAGTCCGGGCATTTCTTAACCAGCGGTGGTCCCAAAAAGGTATCCGGTAATGGCAGAAACAGCCATGGCGATAGTGCCCCAGAAACAAATCCTGATAACAGCTTTCGCAGCATTTGATCCACCCGCATGCGCGGCCACTACACCCGACAAAGCGAGGAACACAATGGCACAGCCATACTGTATTATTTCCATATACTGTACCGGGGCAATGATTGCTACCAGCAGGGGTAATGCCCCGCCAACTATGAATGAAGCACCGGAGGCAAGTGCTGCCTGCAGTGGTTTCGCCTGCGTGATTTCATTGATCCCCAACTCATCTCTTGCATGTGCCTCCAATGCATTGTGACGGGTCAATTGTCTGGCAACTTCAAGGGAAAGTGTTTTGTCAAGTCCGCGATTTTCATACACCGCTGCAAGCTCCTGTAATTCTTCTTCCGGCATCGTATCCAGTTCGGCCTGCTCCCGTTTGAGATCAGCAGTTTCGATATCTGACTGGGAACTGACGGACACATATTCACCTGCTGCCATGGACAAAGCCCCGGCGACCAGCCCAGCCAGCGCCGCCAGGACTATAGGTGCCCGGGTGCTGCTTGCTGCAGCCACACCGATCACAAGGCTGGTGGTGGAGAGGATACCGTCATTGGAACCGAGAACCGACGCCCTCAGCCAGCCACTTCGTTTGACAAAATGGAACTCGTTCAGTGGAATCATAGGGCGATAAGGTACGACTAATCCTCAGATGCATAAATCATACTCTTGCCTGTGTACCCGCTGTCCTAACCGATACCGGTTCAGCGCCGGATCCCTTGCGCCAAGGGGACAATTCCAGGGGGCGAAAATTAATTTTTCCTAATAATCAAACTTTTCAATCAATTATTCTGTTTAAGATTTTGAACTAAAAGTTAAACAAACCCGGGAACCAAATTCCTGATTTAAAAATGTTATTATGAAAATGATCAAACGTATTGCGCTTTTTGCAGCACTTGGTATTTTATCCCTCAATCTTTCTGCGCAGGGGAAAACAGACATTGTCGATGTGGCAGCTGGTTCAAGCGCACACACCACACTGGTAGCAGCTGTGAAAGCCGCTGGTTTAGTTGAAACCCTGAAAGGAAAAGGACCTTTTACCGTGTTTGCCCCCACCAATGATGCGTTCGGCAAGTTACCGGCCGGCACTGTGGAAACCCTCCTTTTGCCTGAAAACAAAAGTAAATTGTCTGGAATCCTTACCTATCATGTAGTTGCAGGCAGCCTCGATGCCAAAGCGGTACTTGCTGCAATTAAGAAAGGTAATGGAACTGCCACGCTCACCACGGTACAGGGAGGCACTCTCAAAGCCAGTCTCGAGAATGGTAAAGTGGTGCTGACCGATGACAAAGGCGGCAAGTCAACCGTGGTAACCACTGACCTGAAGGCAACCAACGGTGTAATACATGTGATTGACACGGTGTTAATGCCAAAGTAAAGAAAGTTTAGTTCAGCGTATGGGCTGGTTGTTGAAAGACACCAGCCCTTTTTTTTGCAGGCCGTGTCGGGCCATTAAATCCTGCCAAGCCGGGAACTGACGTAACTTCGTACCAGTATCACCAGTTTTCGCCGGTTGGTAATCCGGGTCCTGGAAAGCAGGATCTCCGACGGTGGCAGACGCCTGATTTTGCTGAACAGCGTACGATAATACCGGAACGCCAGGTACACACCAAATCTTGATGACTGTGGCAACTGCCGGATGCCCGTGAGCGCTTCCCTGAATTCGTCGTCGATCTCCTGTTCGATCTGTCGTTTACTCGAGTTATCGAACCCTTCAAAATTTACCCCCGGGAAGTAGGTGCGACCCAGCAACTGGTAATCATCTTTCAGGTCGCGCAGGAAATTTACCTTCTGGAATGCCGAACCTAATTTCATAGCCGAAGGTTTGAGTGCACGGTATCTTGAGTCATCCCCATGGGCAAACACTTTCAGGCACATCAGGCCCACCACCTCGGCGGAACCCAGTATGTATTCTGCGTAGTTTTCGCTGTTATATTCCACCTGCTCCAGGTCCATATTCATGCTGCGCAGGAATTGCACGATCAGCTGGCGGTCAATCCGGTATTGGTGTACGGTATTCTGAAACGAATTGAGGACGGGGTTGAGCGAGATCTTTTCTTCAAGTGCCTCCCAGGTCTGTTCCTCGTAACGCCGGAGGAGTGCAGCTTTATTGTGCTCGTGGAAACTGTCCACTATCTCGTCGGCGAGTCTGACATAACCGTAAATAGCATAGATAGCTGGCCGTATGGAAGGGGCCAGGGCGAGGATACCCAGTGAAAAGCTGGTGCTGTAGGCAGTTGTAATATCCCTGCTCACTTTAACTGACACACGGTCAAAAACTTTTTTCAGATTTTCTTTCATGATTCCGCCCACGCTTTAAATACGGCTACCCGTTCCCGGCTGATGATAAATTCGTCGTCTTCCGGGGCTCCGGTTACTTTGATCTCGAGTCTGTTATTCAGGTAAGGCCTGATATATTCCATAGCGGAGTACCGGACGATGCAACTGCGGTTAAGCCGGAAGAAAAGCCTGGGATCCAGGACTTCTTCCAGTTTCTCGAGCGTGTAATCAACCAGGTACCTAACACCCCTGGTGTCCGTCAATGATACCAGTTTATTGCGGGCATGGAAAAACGATACATTTTCCCCCTCCACAAACTGCAGACGCTGGCCGATGCGACCCAGGAAGCGGTTTTTAAAAGAATGCCCGGCGGCCTGGTCACCCGCAATATTGTCTTGCATCTGTTTACCGGTTATCCACCTGAACTTCTGTAATGCCCTTACCAGCGTGTTTTCGGAAACGGGTTTAAGGATGCAGTCGATGGTGAATTGTTCGAAAGCCCTGAACGCATCTTTTTCGTGATCGGCAGTAAACACCACCGGTCCCCTGTAGTCGAGTGACCGGAACAAATCAAAGGAATAACCATCGGGTAACATAATATCGCTGAAAATCAGGTCGGGTGCTGGATTCTGCATCAGCCAGCGGGAGGTCAGGCTGATGCTGTCCATACGATGAATCTCATTGACGTCACGATCGTATTCGCAGATCAGTTGTTCTGTTCGTTTTGCGCTGTTCGCGTTCCTGTCCAGTATAAGTATTTTCATATGCCCTGTTAATTAATGCGGCTGGCATTATCCACTTAGGTCTTCAACGGGTTGGCCTGAATCTGTCTAACAAATTTAATAAAAAGTTAGACAATAATTTGTTTTTTGTACCTTGATCAAAGATTCAGGTAACCAGGTGCAGAACACTGTAACTTCGCAGCGCATGAAAATGTATCATATAGCTGAACTTGAAAAGCTGTCCGGGGTGAAGGCTGCCACCATCAGAATGTGGGAGAAACGATATGGTTTTATAACGCCTGAGCGTACTGATACCAATATCCGCAGGTATGATGACCACCAGGTCCGCAAACTGCTTAATATTGTGACCCTTCTGTCCGGAGGGTACAAACTGGCGAAGATTGCCCAGCTGTCTGAAGCCGATGTCCGGGCGATTGTGTCCGGGCTGCATCGGGCAAGCCAGAAATCTGATGCCTTCTCCGGATCGCTGGTAAATGACCTGATCATGGCGATGCTGACGTTTGACCGGGTCGGTTTTGAGAAAGCCTATGATTCTTCTGTGCAGAAGTACGGCA
>SEAD01000225.1 GCA_004173355.1 Chitinophagaceae bacterium
CGTAAAGTGGATGAGCTTAGCCACTTCGTGCCGGAAGGTGTCACCGTGGTACGTTTCCTGAATATCGGTAAGAATTACTATGCGCTGGTGGCAGATAATAAAAAACACAACTGGGTGGCGCTGGACGCTGCCGGTGCGGATAACCTGATCCGGGAACTGGCGGGTCAGGACGCAGGGGATGATTTAACATTCAAAAACTGTTACAGCCTCTACACCATGTTGTGGCGTCCGATTGAAAAATTTATCAGCAACAAACGTGTGATGGTGATACCGGATGGTTCACTTTATTACCTGAGCTTCGAAATGCTCACTGCTAAACCGGTGAGTGATGCCGCAGGCTATGTGAAATCAAGCCTGCTGTCAACCTATGCGATTTCCTACCATTACAGTTTTTTTGCACTGGAACCGGCAAAGGCACCACAACAGAAACGCGTGGGCTTCGCGGCATTTGTGCCTGGATTTTCCGATGACGTAAAGGACAGTTACCTGAGTTCGCTCCGCGCAGATACCCTCAAAAAAGACAATGAATACCTTTCCCTGCTGCCATTGCCATTCAGTGTTGACCTGGCAAAAAAAATACACCGGGAAATGGGCGGTGCGCTTTTCGTAGGCGATGAGTCCACACCCTTTGCATTCCGTTCGAAAGCCGGCAACAATTCAATTATCCATATCGGGACACATGCGGAAGCAAATAACCTGCATCCGGAATATTCGAGATTGATTTTCGCCAAGGACCCCAAACATGCCAGTGATTCCAACTCGGTATTCCTGTTTGACATCTACAACTATGATCTCAATTCAGACCTTACCGTACTGACCGCCTGTGAAACCGGTCGCCCTGGTTTTAATGATGGTGAAGGCATGATTTCAATGGCGCATGCGTTCAGTTACGCCGGCAGCGAAAGCATCCTGACCGGTCTCTGGAAAATTGACGAAAAAGCATCCTGTATCATCACCGATATTTTTTATAAAAACCTGCGGGAAGGCATGACCAAGGACGTGGCCCTGCAGCAGGCCAAACTTTCCTATCTCTCCACCGCAAAAGGCAGGACGCTGAATCCCCAGTACTGGGCGGGTCTTGTAATTATGGGCGATACTTCAGCGGTTGAAATCAGTGGGGATCACACCCGGCTGTACCTCATCGCAGGCGGACTCCTTGTGCTGCTGGCAGGCCTGGTATTTGTATTGGTTCGCCGACGTAAACGAATCCCGCATGTATGAACATCACAAACTGGGAAACACCACGGCAGCCAGGCAGTAGCAATTGTTCCGGTTGGTGCATAACAAGGCAGTGAGGTTTGGTGGTTACCGGCCCTGCGCAGTCTGTCTACCTGAAAAATACCGGTTGTGAAAAGTGTCGGCAAATGCCTGAAGACCGCAATTTCCGGGTTGTACCTGTTTGTCTGGCGGGCGAGATTTGTGTGATAAAATGGCAATATGAAAACACAACAGCAGACAGATTTCGAACGGGTGGCTTCAGCCATCACTTATCTCCGGACCAATTACCAGTTACAGCCCGCACTGGAAGAAGTGGCGGCACATGTACACCTCAGTCCTTTTCATTTCCAGCGGATGTTCCGGGAATGGGCAGGGGTGTCACCTAAACAGTTCCTTCAATACCTCAGTGTGAAGCATGCAAAAAAAATGCTGAAGGAAACACATTCCACTCTTTTTGATACGGCGTTTGATACAGGCCTGTCGGGCACGGGTCGGCTGCATGACCTCTTTGTCAACATCGAGGGAATGACACCGGGTGAATATAAAAACGGTGGTGATACGCTGTCTGTTGATTATTCATTTGCGGACACCCCGTTTGGTCACGTGATCGTAGCTTCCACATCAAAGGGGGTCTGTCATATGGCCTTTGCAGATGAGGGGACGGAAAAAGCATTTGAAAACCTCCGTTCTATTTTTCCCAATGCGGCGTATCGCCAGTTCCTCGACCTGAAACAGCAGAATGCTTTGTTTGTCTTCAACCAGGACTGGAGCCGGCTGGAGGAAATCAAACTGCACCTGAAGGGTACCGATTTCCAGTTGAAAGTGTGGCAGGCCTTACTGGAAATACCTGATGGTGGTCTCACGACCTATGGAACCCTCGCAGCCAGGGCGGGTTTTGATGGAGCGTCCCGTGCCGTTGGTACGGCAGTCGGGAAGAACCCGGTCGCATTCCTGATTCCCTGTCACCGCGTAATCCGCTCAACCGGGGTCACGGGTGATTACCACTGGGGGGCAGAACGGAAAAAACTGATCATTGGATGGGAAGCAGCAAAAACCCGGGTCACCAGTTGAATAACCAAACATATGATCCTAACTTCAGTACTTTCGATGGCACGTAAGATTATTTGCGTGTCTCGCTAAAGGAATCAAGATAAATTATAACCCGATAAAAAATTGGTTATGGAGCATAAAGCAATCTCCCTGCGTCCGTTTATTGGTTCAAAAGACTATGAACTGTCCCGCGCATTCTACCGCGACCTTGGTTTTGAAGAAGTGATCATCAGCCATGATATGTGCCTGTTCCGGATCGACCAGCTGGGCTTCTACCTGCAGGCTTACCATGTGAAGGACTGGGTGGATAACACCATGTTATTCCTTGAAGTGGATGACGTGGAACGATACTGGAAAGAACTCACTGCACTGGATCTTCCGGGAAAGTATGATACGGTACGCCTGCATCCGATCCGCACCGAGACATGGGGACGGGAATGTTTCCTGCATGACCCTTCCGGTATACTGTGGCATATCGGCGAGTTTACCGGAAAGTAATTCCGGTTTACATGATCACCTTTACCCCTTTTGGTGCTTTGACCCTGGTATCGAGACTGCCGTTTGGCAGCTTGCGGACCTTGATCTCAATCACGCCGTAGGGTGTCGGATACCCGCCTTCCACCCAGGAGAGATCCCCGAGTTGCGGTTCCACCCTGACTGTCCTGCAACCTGCATCCAGTACTTTTACCCCAAGGATGTGTTCGCTCAGCCAGGCGGTCGGACCCGAGGCCCAGCCATGACATAAACTATGTCGGTAATTTTTATAACTGTAGTCGCCATAGGTCCGGTGTACATCAATTTTTCCCGGAGGGGTCACCTCATCAATCCTCGCGGCGTTATTCATCCATGCCAGGTCGAAGTCTTCCCAGAAACTGGTGGCACCAAGATCCAGCATGCCTCCCCAGTATTTGCGGATCAATTCGAGTCCGCCTTTAAAATCACCTGCCTGCGCCCTTGCCTGCAGGATAAAATATCCGTAAAAACTTGACACACCGGTCAGCGGGTCGGTGGCGAGTACATTGCCGTTGATTTGTGCGGCGGGATAAAATCCGCCCAGGGAAAGCAGTGCTGCTGCCTGTTTGACCTTGCCGGTGGGAGGTGTATGCTTCTTTAGCAGGCTAATCGATGATGTGGCCAGTTGTTCCAGTTCCTTGTTGCCCGCGGCTTTTGCAAGTTCGCCTGCTGATTGCATTGCCATCACCAGCAATGACTGGAGACCAGCGTGGATAGCGGCGGTGTCCTGGCTGCTTGGCCAATCGAGGAAGCGCCATCCCGGAAGTTGTTCCCTGCCATCCGGCGGAATGAATTTGCGCAGCTCTTTCACGAGTCCTGTCAGGTAGGGTAACTGCGATTTCAGGTAAGCTGTATCACCGCCCTGGGCAAACAGCTCGCGCTGGCTGATGATCCACCACAAGGAGTAGGAGGGAATGCCATTCATCCATTGCCCGACAGGCGTTTCATTTTTGATAAGGTCAAGACTCCTCGCTGCAATGGCATGGCTCCCGAATACCGCATGCATGGTTTTTATTTCGGGAAAAATATCACCGATCCATACCAGCCTGTCGCGTTTGATGCCTTCGATCAGGTAGTCCTGCATGTTGAGATGTACCGTGTATGCACCCGTGAGCCAGATGCTGTCGAGCCGTTTGTCGCTGCTTTTGAAATAACCGCGATATGGAAGGTCACGGTATACCGCCACCGCTTTAACATTCTGGATGCGCAGGATTGCGGCTGCATCCGGCACCGAGATTTTTACAAAACGGAATCCGGTATTGCCGAATTCGGTGGTACCCATATTGGGGATCAGGTGGACATCATCCCGGATCGCATGATCGTTGGTACTGCCGCCGGAGGCACTGTCGTATGGTTCACTCATTGTTTCCCCAACCGACTCCCCAAAGCTTACCCGCAGTTGCTCCGGCCTGCCCGATCCGGTGGATGCGCAGCTGATGATCAGCCCGCCCTGGATTTCCTTCCCGTAATCGAGGATAACCCATGCCGGTTTCGGTCCACCTTTTACCGTAACATAATTTCTGTTTTCAAAACTGATCTGGTTGGGCGATTCCCTGAGCCAGGCATCGAGGTTGCGGAAGCTGTTGCTGTCCGATACCGCGACAATCCGTTTCGGCAGGATGAATTCACGCACAAATTCACGATCGGCTTTCTGTGATACGCCGCAGAGGCTGCCGAGAAGCAGGCAGGCGCTGATGACCAGTCTTTCCATGCCGGGAATTTACGGTATTTGATGCAGAGCCCTGTCCCGGGTCAGCAATTATGATTGAATCGCAGGTAAGCAGGTAAAAGATTATTTTCAATAAAAATAACCAGTCATGCCCGGAGGTGTCCCCGCAAAAAAACGCAGCCCGGCAGCCGCAACAAAAGCCGCTGCAAAAGCCGTGATAAAAGACGGAACAAAAATCGCAACAAAAGCCGCGATAAAAAAACAAGCGACAAAAAAACCTGCATCGAAATCCACGGGGAAAAAGGTCAAAGCAGGCCCTGATGCC
>SEAD01000086.1 GCA_004173355.1 Chitinophagaceae bacterium
GGCATTCACATATATACAATTATACTTTTGCCGGGCCGGCACGGGTGTGCCCAAATTCGGTTTTTTTACCGTACGGGCAAAGGAAAACTCACGGATTACCGTCAAAAAAGAACGAACTTCCGGACCCTGACCTTATCCCCGGCCATTACCAGCCGTAACTATTTTTCAAAACAATCAACTGAGAAACCTGGTGACAAAAGACACGAATGTCAACGACCTGCTGGCAAAGGTATCGTTGCTGAAAAAAGAGATTCAGAAAGTGATCGTGGGACAGGACCAGGTACTGGAAGAAATCATTGTAGCCCTTCTCGCCGGCGGACACTGCCTGCTGGAGGGTGTTCCGGGACTGGCCAAAACCCTGATGGTCCGCACGATGGCACAGGCATTACACCTTAGCTTCCGCCGGATCCAGTTTACCCCCGATCTTATGCCGACCGATATTGTGGGCACGGAAATCCTCGAGGAAGACAGCCAGACCGGCAAACGGCATTTCATTTTCACCAAAGGACCGCTGTTTGCCAATATCATCCTTGCGGATGAAATCAACCGGACACCGCCTAAAACCCAGTCTGCCCTGCTCGAAGCCATGCAGGAATTTGAAGTGACGTATGCGGGAAAAACCTATCCACTCGACCGCCCCTTCTTTATACTCGCCACGCAGAACCCGATCGAGCAGGCGGGTACCTATCCCCTGCCCGAAGCGCAACTCGACCGTTTCCTTTTATATGTAAAAATCGGCTACCCCACCGAACAGGAAGAAATGATGATCCTGAGCAGCACCACCGGTACATCAAAACCAGTGGTCAACCCTGTGGTCAATGGCGAAGAAATCCGACAGCTTCAGTCACTGGTCCGCGAAGTATCCATCAATGACGATCTCAGCCGGTATGCCGGACTGATCGTCCGCGCCACCCGGCCTGATACCAGCACAGTGGGAGAAGTAAAGGATTGGATCCGCTGGGGTGCCGGACCCCGCGCGGGCCAGGCACTGATCCTCACCGCCAAGGCAAGGGCATTGCTGCATGGACGGTATGCAGTGCAGCAGGAAGACATCGAAAACATGGCCTATCCCGTGCTGCGTCACCGAATGCTGCTCAACTTTAAAGCAGATGCGGAAAAAGTAACCACCGACCAGGTGACCACAGCCCTTATAAAAAATACGCGACGGCCATCGGCTCTCTGAACCGGTAACCACTTACCCCTGACGCGGGGCGTTTATTAAAATCAACTGATGGCGGTATTACCCGATATACAAACCCTGCTTTCCCTGCGCAACCTGTCCCTTGCCGCAAGGACCACCGTGGATGGATTCATGACGGGTGCCAATAAAAGTACCATCAAAGGCAGTGGTATTGAATTCAGCCAGTACAGGAGTTACATGCCCGGGGATGACCTTCGGTGGATGGACTGGAAAATGTATGCCCGCAGCGACCGGTACTATATCCGCGAATCCGAAACGGAAACAAACATAACAGTCCGGCTGCTGCTCGACTGCAGCGCGTCGATGGATCATCGCGATGGCAACAGCAGCCGGATGGACTATGCACGGTACTGTGCGGCCTGTATCGCTTACCTGGCCAACAGGCAGGGTGATGCCACCGGTCTGTACCTTCTTCATGAAAACAGCATTTATGCGCAGGTGCCCCGGCAGGGTTTCCAGAATCTCAACCGGTTGTTTTACCAGCTTGAACAGGCAGGCGCCGCAGGCCGGTTCACCAATCCCGTGCACCAGCAGGAAATCCATGCAGGCAGCGCAGGCCGTGAATTGCTCGTGTTTATTACTGACCTGCACCAGGAGGAAAATGAGATTTACCAGTTACTGGATACACTCGCTGCCATGCGTCACGAAATCATCGTGCTGCATATTGCCGCGAGGAATGAACTGGAACTGGATTATAAAAATGCCGATACGCTCGAGGACCTGGAAACCGGACAAACCATCCAGGTAGATCCATCATCACTCAAAAAACAATACGGTACGAAACTGGCAGCATCCCTCAGGGAAACCAGGCAGGAAATGGAATCGCGTAATATCTATTACCGGTTGCTGCCCATGGACCAGCCGGTGGATGAAGCATTACGCGTATTCCTTGAACAACGGTCAAGGGGCCACTGAACAACCATAAAACAGTTTATCATTTGATCCGCTTCCTCCAGCCCATAGCACTCACGAGTATCGCAGCACTGCTGCTGCCGCTGCTTGTGCATCTGTGGCACAGGCGGAAAGGAAAGACCGTGAAAGTCGGGAGCATCCGGCTGTTTACCCTCAACAGCAAACAACGGGCAAACAATCGACGCATCCACAACTGGCCACTGTTCATCACCCGTTGCCTGCTGGTCCTGTCGATCGGTTTCCTGCTCGCAAAACCCATTTATGAATCCACCAGCACAGAAGCAGGCAAAAATGGCTGGGTGCTCGTGGATGCCGGCAAGGCCGGTATCGTATACCGCCAACATTCGCAGCTCATGGATTCCTTGCTGGCAGCGGGTTACAGCCTGCATGCCGTCTCACCCGGATATCCGGTGCTGACACTGGCTGACAGCAGCGAGGCCCAGGTTGGCACGGGCGTGCGACCCTGGCAATTGCTGCAATCACTCGGTGACAGCCTGCCTGCCGGTTTCCCGGTAAAAATTTTTGCAGCCGGACAACAGGGAAATTTCACCGGCAACCGCCCGCAGACAAAACTCAACGCCTCCATCACTTTATACAAGGCCGAAACTTCCCCACCCGACTCCCTTCTCTATGAGGTTCCATCTGCTGATACCAGCACACTGTTTGTTACCCTCATCGAAGCAAAACCGGGTGATGCACGATACATCCGGGCTGCATTATCGGCGATGGCTGACTACACCGGTCGCAGGATCGATATGACCGGAAACAGTCTGATACCAGACATCCTGTTTGCCGCAGCAGGTAGTACCGTGCTGCCCGGAAACAATAAAGCGCGGAAAATATTTATATACCCCGGAACTGCCGTAACAGGCAAGGAAACGATGGTGTCGGCTGCACTCACCCCGCTGGGACCCGCTGAACCGATCTATGTCACGCTCACTGAACCTGCCGATACCTTCCCTGCCCTTGGCATCTGGCAGGGTGCAAAGGGAAAACCCGCGCTGGATCTTACGCAACAGGGTTCCACCAGCGTTTACCGGCTGCATAGCAGCCCGGATGCCGGCGGCGGTTCACTGGTCTGGAATGAACAATTTGTGTATGCGTTGCTGCAACTGGTTTTCCCCGACAGGAATAATATGACTTCCCTGATGCCGGTGGATGAATCAATGATCCAGCCAACACATATCGCCATCGCAGGAAAAAAAACCAGCGAAAATAAACCGGCTTCACCGGTGACCCGCGACCTGGGGCACTTGGCCTGGATCATCCTGTTTGTACTGGTTGCAACCGAACGTTTACTCGCCGGAAGAAAAAAACGTACCATACGTGAATGAGCAGGCATACCATATTATCCAACAGATGACGCGCCGCTGGAAACACAGGCATGCCCTGGCTTTCCTGCTGCGCGTGATTGCTGTCTCCCTACCGCTTGTAGTAATAGCCGTTCTCATTTTTTCTTATCCCTGGTGGTGGGTGCCATTGATCGTGTCAGGAACCACCGTCCTGTTGCGCTGGTGGTGGCCATTACCCGTGGTATCGGAAATTGAAATCAGCAGTTTCCTCAACCATCGTTACCCCGAATTACAGGAGAGTGTACAGTTGCTCCTGGTACCACCTGCCGAACTCAATCACCTGCAACTGATGCAACGATCAGTGACCGCGGAAAAAATCACACAGATCGGTACGCCGCCGGAGATTAATGCCTCACTGAAATCTGCCCTGCTTGTTTTTTTCCTTACCCTGTCGTGTACGGTGCTCGTTTTTTTCAGCAGTCGCTATTTCACAAAAACGAGCAACGGGAGGACGGCCGTCACACCCGTTGTGCATGCGGAAAAAGAAGTTCCCCCCGCCGGGATCAGCTCTTTTAAGATCCTTGTCACACCGCCTGCCTACACCGGCAAACCGCAACGCGAAGAAAACAGTTTTTCGCTCTCGGTGGAAGATGGCAGTGTAGTCAGCTGGACCATCCACAGTAATGGGGTACCGCCTGCCCTCGGATTCATTTTTAATAATGGCATCGTCAGTCCGCTGAAGCCATCGGCAGATAGCCTTAGCTGGACATTCAGCAAAACGCTCAGCAGGTCCGGGTTTTACCAGGTGGATCTCGGCGGCACGCTCTCCTCACTTTACCAGCTGGAGCTGATCCCGGATAAAGCACCCGTCATACAGGTACTCGCACCGGCACAACACAGCAGTTTCCAGCCAGGTGTACGTCCGGTGCTGCAGGTACGTACCAGCGTAACCGATGATTATGGTATCCGGTCAGTACAGCTGGTGCTGACAAAAGCAAGTGGTAAAGGGGAAGCTGTCAGTTTCCGTGAAGAAGTCATGGAGTTTGCCCATCGCACCGGTACTACGCGGGAACAAATGCTGATCCGCCAGCTGGATCTCTGGCAGATGGGGATGAAGGCCGGGGATGAATTATATTTTTATATCCGCGTGATGGATAACCACGGACAGGAAAGCCGTTCGGATATGTTTTTTGTTTCCCTGCCCGACACGGAAGAACTGCTGAGTCTCTCTTCCCTTACCTCCGGGGTTGACCAGGTACCTGAATACTTCCGGAGCCAGCGACAGATCATACTCGATACAGAAAAGCTGCTGAAGGAAAAGGGTTCGATACCCGTGGATAGTTTCCGCCTCCGCAGTAATGAACTCGGGAGCGACCAGAAACTGCTGCGGTTACGATATGGTAAATTCCTTGGTGAAGAAAATGAAAGCGGAATCCATACGCCCGATGACGGGCACGACCATGCTGCTGAACCGCCCGCCTATGGCGATGTACAGGCACTGATGGATCAGTATGCCCATAAACACGACAATGCAGAAGATGCCGGTTTTTTTGAACCCGCACAAAAAGCACAACTCAAGGCAGTGCTTGAAGAAATGTGGAAGAGCGAACTGAAACTGCGTACTTACCTGCCCGCAGATGCACTGCCCTTTGAATACAAAGCCCTGGTGCTGCTGAAAGACCTGCAACAGAAATCACGTGCCTATGTGGGGAAAACCTCTGCACAGAAAGCCACACTGAACCCGGATAAACGCCTGTCCGGTGACCAGTCGAAAATCCGCCGCGATCCGTCTTCGGGAAAAAGCGAAATGGAAACAGAACCAGCCGCATCATTGCGTGCGGCAATATCAATCGTGGAGAACAGGAAGCTGGGCGGCACCGATGCGGCGGTTATGGAGATCCTGCGCGTGGCGGAACAGGCACTGGGGCAGGCTGCCATCAGGGACCCGGCGCACTATCTCACGGCATTAAGTATCATGGGGGAATTCCGGAAAGGGGAAACCACGGTCTCCGGACAGCAGGTCCGCCAGCTGCAGGCTGCCCTCGCCGCGATCATCGGGCAAACGGTAACATCACCTGCAAAACGGGCCGCTACGGGCGGACTGGCAGACCAGTATTTTAACCAGTTAAACAAAACGCGATGATGTTGTCGTCCTTCCATATCATCGCTGCCTGTTGCTGCACCCTGCTGCTGCTGTTATGCCTGTGGAAAGAAACCAGGCGAACCAACCGTACCCACCGGACCTGGCGGATCCTTGCAGTAACGGTCGCGGTTATATCGCTGGCCTGTCTCGCACTACCATTAAAATATTACAAATCCCGCACACTGCAGGAACGCGCCCTGCTGCTGACCGATGGTGTGGATGCGGCATCTCTGGCAAGGCTTAAAGCGGCTAACGGATACACTTCGATCATGTGGCTTGACCGCAAACACGCACCGGTGCCGGGTTTCATTACCGCCGATCCTGCGGTCAGGGTAATACATGACCTCCAGACTTTTACCGAAGCCAACCCGGTGGGTACTGATATACATATCACCGGATACGGACCTGCCGCGTCTGCCTGGACATCCGGGCCGCAATTGAAATCAGCGACATATATCCCGGTGGAAGCACCCGAAGGTTTTACCGGATGCGATTGGCCGAGGACCATCCGCGCGAGCCAGTTACTCAGCATCGAGGGTGTATACAGCAACCCTTCACGCGCGGGGACTACCATCCGTTTACATGCATCCGGCAAAGTGGTGGATTCCTTACAGCAGGTTGATTCATCATCGATCCCGTTCCGCTTCCGGTATATGCTCCCGGGCACGGGCCCTGCAGTACTTGAACTGACCGCAACGAGGTCATCCGGCACCATCCTGGAAAAAATCCCCGTGATGGTGTTACCGGCCGAACCGTTGCGGGTGCTTATGCTGGCCGCCTCTCCCGATTTTGAAACAAAATTCCTTTCGGCCTGGCTGTCGGACCAGGTGTACCCCTTGACGGTACGAAGCACGATAAGTCCGGGTAAATATATTACGCGCTCACTGAACAGCAGGGCCGTTACGGTGAACCAGCTGTCAGCCGCATTCCTCAGCAACATGGACCTCGTGATTGCGGGTGATCTGGCGCTGGCGCAACTTACTCCCGCCGAATCGGGTTTGCTCCGCAACCAGGTCAGCGAAGGGCTGGGCCTGCTGGTACAAACCGACAGCAACCGCGCGTTGAGCTCGTTTGCAGCACCGTTTGATTTCCGGTCGTTGGGACAGTCGGCCCGTTTCCCCGAGATCGCTGGGCAGACCGAACCAATGCCCGCAGCAGCTGCGTACAGTATCAGCCCTTCCACCGGCCAGCGCAGGGTCATAACCAGCAAATCCGCCACAGCAGCGGCCTCCAGACTGGAAGGCAGGGGCCGGGTTGTGCTCACCACACTCACCGATACCTATACCTGGATGCTCGAAGGCAGGAAGTCCGCCTATGCCAGTTTGTGGAGCAGGCTGATCGATGAAGCCGCGCGTCCCGCAAAAAACGATCGCCAGTGGAGCAGCAACGAAGCTTTCCCCATTGCCGGAGCGCCGGTCGGGATAAGTTTCATGGACAACGGCGACAGTATTCCGCGGGTCCGGACGTCTAACGGAAATATTTACCCCGCGCGTGATGCGGTGGACCCGGCACGATGGTGGGCCACCTGGTGGCCGGTTAGTGAAGGATGGAATGATTTGGTGGCTGCTGATACCTGCGCGGTTTATGTATTTGGGAAAAAAGACTGGATGGCTGCGGGGTACACACGGGATATGGAAGCTTCCCTTTTTTATGCAACGGGAAAGGTGCAGGATGGCAGTCCGGGGAGAACAGAGACAACGGCATACCCGGTTCCCCCCTGGATCTTCTGCCTGCTGTTATTTGTATCACTGGGTTACCTGTGGATCGAGGCCCGGAAAAATGGAGATTAACCACTGCTTAATAAATCTATCACCAACAAAAACACGAGGAGGAACTATTTTGAAAAGGAAAGACTTCATCTACTACACAGGCCTTGCCGGTCTGGGTACGCTCGTTGCCCCTTCGGCATTCAGCCGTTCCATTGATCCGAAGGAAGCGCTGGTCCGCGTGGACGTAGCGATCAAAAAAGAACTGGCCGATGTGGCACTCAATGCCGCGAAATCAAAAGGCGCAAGTTATGCCGATGTACGGATCGGACGTTACCTGCAACAGTTCGTATCGACCCGCGACAAACGGGTACAGGGTGTGGCCAATACCGAGAACTACGGTGTGGGCATCCGTGTACTGGCCAATGGCGCCTGGGGTTTTGCAGCCACCAACACGGTTACAAAAGAAGCGATCGCAAAAGCAGCCGAACAGGCAGTAGCGATTGCCCGCGCCAATGCAAAGATCCAGGGCGAACCCGTAAAACTCGCACCCCAGAAGGGTTTTGGCGAGGTGAACTGGAAAGCACCAATTGAAATCAATGCTTTTGAAGTACCCGTGAAGGAAAAAGTGGACCTCCTGATGCAGGTCAATGATATCGCGCTGACCAATGGTGCGAGTTTCGTGACGGCAAATATCTCTGCGGTAAACGAGCAGAAATATTTTGCATCCACGGATGGCTCCTATATCGACCAGGATATCCACCGCATTTTCCCTGGATTCAGTGTAACCAAGATTGACCGGGCTACCAACAAGTTCAAGACCCGCGGCGCACTGAGTGCACCGATGGGCATGGGGTATGAATATATGAAGGCCCGTCCGCAGGATCGCATCCAGGGTGTCACCACGCGTTACAAGGACCGGTATGACATCCTCGAGGATGTAAAAAATGCAACGGTCGATGTGGCGCAGAAACTGACTGCAAAGTCCGTGGAACCCGGAAAGTATGATCTTGTACTGGATCCTTCGCACCTCTGGCTGACGATCCATGAATCGGTGGGTCATCCGACGGAACTGGATCGTGTGCTGGGTTATGAAGCCAACTATGCCGGTACCAGTTTCCTCTCCCTCGATAAGTGGAAGTCAGGCAATTTCAATTTCGGTAACGACAAGGTGAATATCGTGGCTGACAAAACGCAGAAAGGTTCGCTCGGTGCCGTGGGCTGGGATGACGAAGGGGTGAAATGCAAGGAATGGGACCTGATCAGGAAAGGCGTGCTGGTGGATTACCAGGCGATCCGTGACCAGGCACATATCATCGGGCACAATGAATCACATGGCTGTTGTTATTCGCAGGGCTGGGATGATGTACAGTTCCAGCGGATGCCGAATGTATCACTGCGTCCCGGAACGGCAAAACTGAGCGTGGATGACATGATCAAAAATGTGGAGAAAGGGATTTATATTATCGGCGATGGTTCCTATTCCATCGACCAGCAACGGTATAATTTCCAGTTTGGCGGGGAAACATTTTACGAAATCAAAAACGGGAAGATCGTGGGTATGCTGAATGATGTGGCTTACCAGTCCAACACGCAGGAGTTCTGGAATTCCTGTGCGGCGATCTGTGATGCCGGTGATTACCGCCTTGGTGGTTCGTTCAACGATGGCAAGGGGCAACCCGGCCAGAGCAGTGCGGTGTCGCATGGTAGTGCAACCACGCGTTTCAATGGTGTAAATGTCATCAACACTGCCCGCAGCATCGGGTAAAATCATTCAACCACAATCTAAAAAATTCAAGATACTGCTATGGCAATATTAAGTAAGGACGAAGCAGAGGTAATCCTGAAAAAAGTCCTCTCCTATTCCAAGGCTGACGAAACCGAAGTGACCCTCAACGGGCAGACTGCGGGGAATATCCGTTATGCACGTAATGCCGTGTCCACTGCCGGCGAAGTCAGCAATCTCAGTCTCGGTGTAAACGCATCCTTTGGTAAAAAAACGGGTACCGCCACCATCAACGAGTTTGATGATGCATCGCTGGAAAAAGTAGTGCGCCGTGCCGAGGAGCTGGCGCGCCTCGCACCGGAGAATCCGGAATACATGCCGCTGCTTGGCCAGTCAGAATTCAGGGAATCCATCGGGTATGTGGAATCTACTGCCAGAATGAGTCCCGATTCACGTGCCGACATGGTGGCAAAAAGCCTCCAGGTAGCCAGGGACAGCAAACTGGAAGCCGCGGGTTTCCTTGACAATTCGATGGGCTTCCGCGCAGTGATGAATTCCAAGGGCCTGTTTGCCTACAACAAAAGCACCAGTGTCAATTTCTCCGTAACCGTACGTAACCAGGAAGGCACGGGCTCGGGTTATGTCAGCGAAAGTTTCAATGATGTGGGCAAGCTCGATACGCTGAAACTTACGAAGACCGCATCAATGAAGGCCACCAGTTCGGCAGGGGCCAAAGCCATTGAACCCGGTCGATATACTGTGATACTGGAGCCGCTTGCAGCATCGGATATGATTGGCGGGATAATCCGCGGGTTTGACCAGCGATCGGCTGATGAGGGCCGGAGTTTTATGAGCAAAAAAGGCGGTGGCACCCGGCTCGGGGAACAACTCTTCGATCCCAAGGTGACCATCTACAGTGACCCGCTGAATCCCGAACTGCCGGGTGCTACCTGGAGTGGCGACGGATTACCGATCGGCCGCACTACATGGGTGGAAAAAGGGGTGGTGAAAAACCTTGCCGTGAGTCGTTACTGGGCAGAGAAGAAAGGGCTGAAACCCCAGCCTGGTCCCGGTGGTGGCCGTTTTGGTGGCGGAGGCATGATCATGGAAGGTGGTACCGCTTCGGTGGAAGACCTGATCAAAGGCACCGAAAAAGGAATCCTCGTAACACGTTTCTGGTATATCCGGATGGTGGACCAGCAGACGCTGGTACAGACCGGCCTGACCCGCGACGGCACTTTCTATATCGAGAATGGCCAGATCAAATTCCCGGTCAAGAATTTCCGTTTCAACGAAAGTCCGATCATTATGCTCAATAATGTGGAAGAGCTTGGAAAGCCGGTTCGCAGCGGTGGTGTGATCATCCCGCCGATGAAAATCCGTGACTTCACATTTACCTCGCTGTCGGACGCAATCTGACGCCTGTATTTACTATTCAACGCCCCGGTTGCTGCAAAATGCCACCGGGGCGTTTTTTTTGGCGGGGCCCAAAGAATACACCTTTTAAGGGATTGAAACGGACGATGCAGACCTGCACCTTTACCCTGCATCAAAACACCAATCATGAAACAGTTGTTTTCTTTTCTCGTATTTACCTTACTTGTAACCGTGGCCGGCGCGCAGGGCGGACGTATCAAGGTTACGTTTGTCGGCTTCGATTGCTTCCGCGAAACATGGGACGATATCCTTCACACCGATGGTAAAGGTGATGAGGTCTATTTCAATTTCAATTTTATCAAGTCAGGCAAAACAGGCAACCTGATCAACAAATTCGACAAGCGCACGCAGGTATACGGGGATGCCACGGGGCCATTCTCCAACCGCGTATCGGCAGGTTCAATGACCGATATGTTTGGAGGTAACAAAGGTGGTATCCGGGGAGGCGATCAGTTCCGCACCAGTATCGTGGTAGGTGAAATGGACCTGGCCGACGGTGATTTTGTGGTGCTTACCCCCACAGCCTGGGAGCATGACCCTATTGCTGATAACTCAAATTCCTTTTTCTCCACGATGGGATCGATGTATACTTCGGTAACGCAGAAGCTGGCTCCCATCATGCTTACACTGAATGCACTTCATGGGAATTTCGCAGGGGTGATTTTCAACGCCACCCAGCTCGGACTGCCCAAGGTACGTGCAGGTGGTGAACAGGGCGAACTCGGACGGGCTGGTACAAGACCGATCGGTATGGAAAAATATGGTGACTTCACCACAAAGTTTGTCGCACTGAACAGCCGCACGATCCAGGAATTTGTAAACACCGATGCGGGCTATGGCCCCGGTGTGATCAGCATCAATTACAACGAGGAAGAAGCAGGCAATTCACGCGACCATGGCAACTATACCATCCTGCTGAAAGTGGAATGGAAACAGGCATCGGGCAACAGCGGTTATGTGCCACCACCCGCAACTGGCAGCAACGGCAATACCTCCACAGCATCAGCTCCACCACCACCCCCTGCCAGCAGCAATACCGGCAGCACCCGTGCAGTACCGCCACCACCGGCCAGCAGCAATACCGGAAGTACCCGCGCAGTACCGCCACCACCAGCCAACACAGGGATCCGCTCATCTGCCGCAGCCAATGCCGCAACAAAAGCTACACCTCCTGCACCGGTTGCTGTTACGAAAACCGCTGCACCGGCAAACCCCGGACTGGTGCGATCTATCGCCCCAGCACCCGCAGGGGCAGCGCCCTCTGCCGGAGCACCTCCGACGGAAGTAAAAGCAAATACACCAGTACGCGCAGCGAACCTGAACAAACTCAATAATACTACGCTGCCGGTGCGCGCTGCCGCAGCTGGTCCATCCATTGTCGGTAAATGGGAAGGCATTCAGTCCAATGATCTCGGACCCGATAATGTCCAGTTCGAAATGCTCGAGTCCGGTGAGTTTATCATCCGGTCAGCAAAAGGGGCGGTTACGGGCAAAGGCACCTACTCACTCAAGGGAAATAATTTTTATGCAACGGGTACCCAGTTTTCTTCAAAAGAAACAGTCAGTTTCGCTGGTACCTATGATGCCGCAACCGGACAACTGTCCGTGAATGCCGGCAGCAAGGGCAAGGGTACGCTTGTACGGAAATAGATCCGGACAACTCGAAACAAAACAAACCGGGCAGGATGGAAACTCCATTTTGCCCGGCTTGCTATTTATACGGAAAAAGTTTAACCCTTTGCTTCCGCGTATCGTTTAAAATTATTGATGATCGCCTGCCATCCAGCCTGCTGCATTTCAAGCGGATTGGTTCCTTCCGGATCAAAGGTCTCGGTAACGGTAGTTGAATCACCATCCCCTTCAAACAGGATCTTCACCTGACGGCCATCGCCGAGGGCATACTCAATGACTTTGTGTTCTTCCACACGTGAATACTCCCCGCCAAATTCAAAACTCATACTTCCATCACGCGCAGCCATGGTCGAGCTGAATTGCCCCCCGACCCGGAGATCATTGGTGGCGGCCGGTGTGTGCCAGTCGTCAGAGGCATTATTCCATTGTTTGATGTCTTCCGGGGCAGACCAGTACTTCCACACTTTTTCTACGGGGAGATTAACCCTGGTGCTCACTGTAAGGGGTTTGGTTTCGTTGGATGGCATATGTTTTTTCCAAAAAAATAAACAAAATTCAGGCCCGGAATTTGGACAATTCCGGGAAAACCCGATGATATGGAGAGTACTAAAAAAGAGAAAGCAGATAGCCGGACGGAGGACAAGGTAGTAGTGTCCGAAACGGCGAGGGATGCACGCACAAAGGCAGCAAATGACATCAGCAAAGATCCCGATACCCATGTGTCCGATAGTGCTGACGATCCGGATGAAGGCGAGCTGGCCCGGGAGGATGGTTCCCGTAATTAATCTTCCGTGCGTTTGTCAAGGAACAGGCTGGCGATATGTGTGAGATCTACAACTACCCCTGCCTGCGAATTGGCAAGGAAGGCCAATACCAGTTGCTCGTCGGGATACACAAGCAGACCCGAACTTCCGGTAAATGAATCCCCGTAATGATACCAGATCCTGCGGCCGGATGCATCTTTGCCGGTATACCATCCCATTCCATAACCGGTAGGGATTCCTGAATCGGTATGTTGTTCCGTGACCAGCAGATCACGGTACCGGTCTGGTATAAATCCATCGCCCATCGCCAGTCCAAGACGGATGAGGTCGTCACATGTTGATACAAACCCGGCTGCCGGATATTTATAACTGAGGTCACCGGTCTTTCCTTCGCTTCCATCGGCATCATAGTACCGGCTGCCATCCGTTCCCGAAACATTCATTCCATCGGGGAAGGTGGCAGCCATCTGCAGGGGCCGTAAAATTTCCTGCTGCACGTAATCCGTAAATGTTTTTCCTGTAATTTTTTCAATCACGGCACCAACCAGATTGAATCCGAACGGAGAGTAATGGAAACGACTGCCGGGCACCGACAGGAGCGTATCCGAGCTGAACACCTCAAGGGCTTCGGTGGCATTGTTATAATGTTTGTCGCGGAAAAAATCCCTCAGGTCCTTTTCATCATAATCCCTGAACCCTGCCAGGTGACCGAGGCATTGACGGATGGTCGGACTGTATCCGCTGAACCGCAGCCCGCTGATATAGGCCGACACGGGCGTATCGATATTCACCCTCCCCTGTTCCACCAGCCGGGCGATGGCTAATGCAGTAATGGTTTTGGAGATACTGTTTATACGAAACGGGGTGGAATCACTGACCATGCTGGCAGCGGAAAGATTGGCAAAACCAAACGAGTTTTTTATGAGCAGCCTGCCTTGCTGTACCGCCATCACCTGGAGGCCCGGGATCCCGGTTTCTTCCATCAGTTCACGCAGGTAGTTTTCCGCAGCACAGGCCTGCGGGGTAGCTATGCATACTTCAGTGGCGGCAAGCAATCCCGGTGCTTCCGACAGGGTAACGGTAGCCGTCGGGATACCATTTGATTTTTCCCAGGGGGCAAAACTGGACTGGCGTGTGTATGCGCGGAAACGGGCCCGTACAGAGGGAGTGCCTGACATGGCTATGAATGTGCCTGGCAGATCGATCCCGCCGCGGCCGAGTCGACTGGATACCTCCGGCAACCCGTTAACCATGACGGTATCTACTTCGATCCGGTCCGGGTATTTCGCCATAAAATCACGGTACCCGTCACTGATGGCCACTCGGTCGGAACGGTCAAGCAGTTGTTCAAAACAAACAAAGAAGGGCGCATTCAACACCAGGTCCGAACCCGTCAGGTCAAAGTCGATCCATCCTTTCCTCGCGGAAGATTCAACTACTATACTTTCGTGCAAAAGGTCCTGCCCCGGGATTCCGGTAAGCGGATCTGCGGCCAGGATGCGCACCCGGTACCGGCATCGCTGCATGTTGTTGCGGAAAATCCGGAGTCGTGCCTGTGTAATATAGGCCGGCAGCTTTAATTTTTTTCCACTCTGGAGACCTGTGGTATCCATGAGCAGCGCGAAGCTCCAGCCGGAGTAAACTGTATCCGGTTCATACACCCCGCCTCGTACCTGGGTGTTGCCGAGGACAAGGGTTTTTGGTCTGACCCTGGAAGTGGAGACAATAACGGGTTTCAGCGTAGTGACTTTGCCATCGAGGATAATGCTGATATGATGGAAGTCGCTGATACCTTTCAGCGGAATCCGCCGGGTGGTATAACCCATGGCCGATACCAGTAATGTATCATTGCTGATTACCGTCAACAGAGGGAGCGAAAAACTGCCATCGGTTTCCGAAATGGTACCGGTACCTGCCTGTTTAAGTCCGATATTGGCAAAGCCCACCGGCTCATTTCCCTGCCGCGACCGGACCTGGCCGCTGATCCGGGACTGGCCGATGCCACAGATGGACCATGCAAAGGCGAAGAGGAAAAGGCCTGGGCGTACCATCGGCCGAAAGGGTTTCAGCATGAGTTGGTTTTACGGTTCGGGGGCGGAAGATAGAACCCTGACTCTTTATCAAATGTTAATTGTCGTGTAAGCGTCATGGATTTTTTATCCCCGATGGTAAAAGGTAACACCCCTGCAAAGGCTTTTCCGCTATCTTTAACACTATGACATTCTGGGAACAATTTCTATCGTGGTTCGGTGCGCCGAAAATTTCAGCAGAACAGATTAAGGATATCAGTGAGAACTCCCCCGAGATCATCATGTGGGCCGCGCCCGTCATGTTTTTTTTCGTGGCCCTGGAATGGTACATCTCGTACCGTCAGGAACGTCACCTGTATGATAAAATAGAAACCATCGGTTCTATCCTGGTGGGTGTGGGAAATGTACTGATCGCGTTCCTGATGAAGATAGCGTTATTGTCGCTCATCATCCTCGTTTATAATATTGTGCCATGGAGGATGTACTTCGCCTGGTGGATGTTTATCCCCTGTTATATCATTTTCGACTTCTTCAGTTACTGGGCACATCGCACTTCACACCAGCAGCGATTCTGGTGGGCAACCCATGTGGTGCATCACAGCGGTGAAAACTATAACCTCACAGTTTCGTTCCGCCTCAGCTGGGTGCAGCACTTGAAGATTGTATTTTTTATGCCCGTGGCATTCCTTGGTTTCCACCCCGTGATTTTCTTTGTGGTCAACCAGATTGCGGTCCTCTTCCAGTTCTGGGTGCATACCGAATACATCCGCAAGATGCCGAAGTTCATCGAATACATTTTTGCGACACCGTCGAATCACCGGGTACATCATGGTTCGCAGGAACAGTATATCAACAAAAACTACGGCGCGACCTTTATCATATGGGACCGGATTTTTGGTACCTACCAGCCCGAGGAAGAAACAGTGATCTATGGCGTGACGCATAATATCGTCAACAAGGGAAACCCGCTGGTGATTAACTTCCACGAGTTCCGTGATATCTGGAAGGACATCCGTGCCACCAGTTCCTGGAAGATGAAATTCTTTTACCTGTTCGGCGATCCGATCGATGTGTCGAAAGTAAAAAAATCAAACGGCCTCCCCGAAAGTTCCAGTCCGCTGAATGCACCGGAACAACAACACGGCCACCATCACCATCATGGGCATAAACATCCGCACCCCGAACCGGTGAAGGAATTAGTCGAGACCCGCCAGGTAGTCCGTAAGTAACTGGTCGAGCTTTGATTTATCATACCCTTCTTCGTAATAGATGCCGGAACGGGCATTGTCGACCGTGATTTTTTTCGGATCGGACGCATATGCACCCATGACTCCAAGGAAATGTTCTTCGCCGTATGAAACCTTAAAAAGCAGGTACACTTCTTTTTTACCGTCGGTTATTCTCAATTGCTCCGCCACAAAGCTGATGGTATCCGGTTCATACTCGGAATCTTCAGTCGCGTAATCATACAGCCAGGATTCCCCGATGGATTTCCGGTTGCGGTATTTCAGCGGGAACAAAAGTTCCTTACCCGCATCTTCCAGTACTTTGTAAAGATCGCTGCGGAAACTGCGGCTGCCGGCAAATGAATCCAGGGCGGCTTTGGGGACAGCCTGTTTACTGGCTACCAGTTGTTTTACTGCTTCGAAGCAGACATAGTCAGTACGCGTGACCGACACCCTTTTCAGGGCTTCATTGCCTGCCGGTGTATTCAGCTGCCCGAGCACTTCCACAAGATGGAAGTTGGAGGAACTGTAAAATTCCGAATTGGCCCGAAGCGAGTCGGATACGGAATTCAGGATGCTGGCCAGTCGCTGCTCATAGGGTTTCAACTGCTCCACCTGCAGGTCTTCATTCTCAATCAGGAAACAGGCACTTGTCACTACCGGACCGGCAAAACCCGGATCATTGATCAGTTGCAGCATTTCGGGAAATAAGGTTGCCGTCAGTTCCAGTGAATCCGTAAGACCATAGAGGTATTTGATTTCGGACTGCGCCCTGGGTGTATTGTCAAACAATAATTTTTTCAGCAATGTATACGATGCTTCCGTGTGGATCCCCGTCAGTATTCCCATCAGGCCCAGGCGGACAGGCACGGGGCGGTTATTGAACTCGTGGTAGTGGTCGCCTATAAACTTTATGGTACCCGCGTCACCTGTCAAACGAAGTTTATTCTCCACCCGGTCGCGCACGGTGTACATATTCAGGTTACCATCTTCCGGAAGTTGCTCCAGGAGCAGTTCGTGCAGCATCGGCACCTCTTCGCTGCTGAGTTCATAGTTGTCAAAAGATTCAGCAGCGTAGACCGCCGTAGCCGAATCCGGTGACAGCAGGTCGGCGATCAGCTCTTCTGTCTTTCGCCGCTGGTACCATTCACTGCCCCTTGGGCGGTTAATACGGAACCCTTCAAAAAAATCCAGGTTGTCTTTTCGTTTCATTTCCTCCGGCAACATCAGCGCGGCCACCAGGTACACCGAATCCCCGTCAGGGATAACATGGTATTGCTCCACGAGGCGCCTGGAGGGATTCCCCACCAGCACTTCCAGTACCCGGGAGCGCCCGGTACCCACCTGCCGGTAATGATGAAGGGAATCGCCCTCCTCCACCAAAATGTATTTTAATTGTTCAACGAGACTGCTGTCGTTCGCTGCATAAAAGTATTTGTCGAGCCGGCGTTTTTCTATCCGCATTGCCGATCCGTCAACCTGGCTGTTGGATGTAAATATCCGGAAACCGTCATATGGCACCGGGTTCCCTTCTTCATCTGCTGAAAACGATTCCTGCAGCGGGGCCTGCAGCCTGGCGGTGAAGTCCCCTGCCGGTGACAGCACATCATTGGTTGCTGCGGCGATGTAAGGCTCCAGGCGTATGGTTTTATAAAATCCTTCGACCAGTTCCTCTGTTTCGGGTGTATCCATACCACCGGCAATGAATCCGTATACCCGGTTGCCGCGGATAATGGTCAGCGTTTTCATCACTGTTTTGTCTTTGCCGATGAAGTCGAGCCAGTACGCCGGATACCCAAGAAATTCGCCTGACTTCTCTGATTTGACCGACACAATATTTTTTGCCGCAGAGGTTTTTATACCGGCAAAATAAGTAGTGTCAGATAAAATCACCATTCCCGGTTTGAGGTCCCTCACCTGTGGCATGATCGCCATATCTGCTTTGACGTCAGTGAACAAATAGGGAATGTTGGACCAGCTGGAACCTTTTGTAGCATCAATAACCCCCTGGTGTATGACGGGACGGCCGGGAAGTTCAATCGAAAGGCCTTTACCGGTAAACGTATATCGTTTCCAGCCGGTGGCGGGGTTGACCGCGCCGGGATTGGTTTTGAGTGAAGCAAGGAAACGGCTGATCTCGGGCTTGTCCAGGTCACTGCGGTATTGCCTTGCTGCCATCGCCAGGTACCCCATGTCCTTGTGCAGCCGGACCTGCATCCGGAAAAAATAGCCACTGCTGTAATAAGTTACATCTGCATAGCTGATGCTGTCGCCGTGGTGGATTTTCTGGTCAAGGATTACAGATTCGGTTTTCCCGTTCATGTTTTTCACGAAATCTTCGATGGAAGCCTTCGCTGCATTGGGAAATGATCCCAGCATGTAGAAACCCATTTCCGTTATATCAACACAATACTTCATCGTCATTGGATTGTCCGGCACTTCCATATCCATGGCTTTGTTCGGCATCTCGGCGGTAAAGCTTCCGAGGTCATCGGCCACTGTTTCCCACCTGGGTGCTTTCAGCCTTGACAGATAGGTATCAGGGTTTATTTTTTTTGATGAGAAGACAGGGCTCAGGATATATCCCTTTTGCCGGAGCAGTGTGATCACCCCGGTATCACCTGGCAGGTGCGCCGCGCCAACGGTAAAAAACATACTGCGGACCATCGCGAGACTATCCATCCGGTGCGCCATCTGCAGGTTTCTCGGAACCATCATCAGGTCCGAGTTCATTCCGGATTTTGACTTTTCAGAAAATTCCAGCACCTTCCCCAGGTCACCCGACATATAGATTCCGATCATCTCCTCCAGCATTTTGCGATACCCAGGATTTGTGTCCGCATCGTCCGGATCATTGAAACAATCCAATTCCTCTTTTAACGATAACTGGTTACTGATGTCTTCTACCGAGCCAAGCCATTTGCCCTGACGGCGCGCAATACCATAGAGGTATCCATCCACAATAGTGGACATCTCCTTTCCCTTCGCTTTAGAGCGATCCTGTTTGTTCTGCAATTCGAGTTTCCACTTCAGGAGGTTCGCGTTTTTTACCGAATCGCTTTTACCCGCAGCCTCGAGTGCAGCATCTTTCTCCTTTGAATCATTCAATGCCTGCCGCATCATGGAGTCAACCAGGCTTTCCATATCCACCTCCAAAGCAAAACCTTCTGCCTTTTCAAGATATGCATACAATGAATCACTGAACTGGAAGATGCGTTTGTCCTGCAGGTGCATACTGCCAAACAGGTACGAGTCTTTTGTTAACCCGTTACCGGAGATACGCCAGAGTAATGTTTTGGGAAGCGGGGCCGGACTGGCTGGCTGCTGTTGGGAAAAGACTATAACGGGCAGGACCAGGCATAGCAGCAGGGCCGGAAGGAAACGGTTCATGGTGTCAGAATGGTGGTTAAAAAGGGTGGTCAGGAAGCGAAAATAGCAAAAAAACAAGATTTCCCATAATCCCGGAACGCCCGCCAGTAGCGGATTCCGTCTTTAACCGGGCAAATTTCATTTTTTCTTCATGTTCGGAATCTAGGTTTGTCT